>JANOTB010000247.1:0-1721 GCA_031416115.1 Gemmatimonadota bacterium | reverse complement strand
TATGACTCGGCGAGACGCTTCCGCGCCCGCGACAGTGTCGTGCCCACCGAATTCTTCTCGATCTGCAGGATCTCGGCGATCTCGCCGTAGTCCAGTCCCTCTTCCTTCAACAGCAGCGCTTGGCGATCGCGCTCACTGAGTCCATCGAGCGCCTTCCGCGCGAAGGCCGCACTCTGCGCACGCTCCAGCGTGAGATCCGCCGCCGGCTCGTGCGCGTCGCGCTGTTCCTCGGCCAGCAGCTCCAAGTGACGACGGTTGCGCGCATCGCGACGCGCTCCGTCGCGCACCAAGTTGTGCGCCACCGCGAACACCCAGCTGCGTTCGTTCACGATCGTGCTCTGACGCAGGGCCCGGACGAACGTCTCCTGCGCGACCTCCTCCGCCCAGTCGCGGTCACCCAACCTGCGGGTCAGATACCGCACGAGCGTGCCGTGGTACTCGCGAAAGAGACGTTCGGCCTGGTCCACGCGCCCTACCAGTCGCGGGTGATGGCCGTAAGTGCGGCCTCGTCGAGCCGCGCCGCACCATCCGCTGCGAGACGGATCGTCACCGCGCGCCCGTGGATCGCCATCCGCTCGCCCACGCCGAAGAGCTCGCGCAGCTCGGCGACGCGTTCCATGAGAGTGAAATACGCCGGCGAGAAGGGCTTCACCGTCACCACGCGCGCGCCAATACCGGCGGGACGCGCGTCGACCCAGGTGCTGTCCACCAGCGTGAAGCTCCGCGACGCGGCGCGGCGCGACGTCTCGGTGTTCGCTGCGGCGAGATCTGCCACGGTGCGCGACTCACGCATGCTCGCAGCCTGCTTGGCGCGGTCGAACTCTGTCTCCTTGCGCTCTGCCGCCACCATACCCGTTGTCGGGGACGGACTCACCGCACCACTCGCGACGCCACCGGCCACGCCGCCACTCGCGCGCGCATCACCGCTGCTTGGCGACACGGCATAGACCGAGTTCGGCGAATCGAGGATCCGCTCGGCATCGCCGCGACGTAGTCCATTCTGACGCGGTGCCACCTGCATGCCGGGTTCGAGCACGAGGTACGACGTGAGCTCCGTCGGGATGCCCCACTTCTCACCGAGCTGACGCATCTCACCGTCGAGTTCCGGAGACGCGCCGTTCCTGCTACGCTCAGCGCTCAACCATCCCACGCGTTGCGTCGCCCACAGCCGGCCCACGAACGCGTCACCGGTGCGGCGCGCCGGGAACTGTGCTTGTGCCACCCACGTCACCGGACCGTCGGGCGTGTCGCCGGTGATCGTGATGCGCCCGCCACTCTCCCGGCCGAACGCGACTGGGGTCGCACTGCGACGGTAGCGCGCGAGCACCGTGAGCTCCTGACCGGCGAAGAGGTCGAGCCGCCCCGCCGGCTGGACCGCGTGCAGTTGCACACCCGAGGCGCGCACCCGAAGGTTCGTCGCCACCGGACGCGACAACCGCTGTGCCACCACGCCTACCACACGCTCCACATCTTCCTCCGGCCGCACGAAATGCGCGGTCCCCGCGCCGTCGAGCGCCACCTGTTCCAGCAGCGACGCATTCACGTCGGCACCGAGGCCGAAGGTGAACACGCGGCGCGCACCGCGCAACTCACCTGCGCGCGCAGCGAGCCGGTCGGCGCGACGCTCGCCCACGGTTGGCGCGCCGTCCGTGAGAAAGAGAACGAGCGCGAGCCGCCCGGCGCGTTCGTCCGCTTCGAGCGCACTCTCCAGCGCACCGGCG
>JANOTB010000246.1:0-4825 GCA_031416115.1 Gemmatimonadota bacterium | reverse complement strand
GAAGGGATCTCCACGCAGCTCGAACTCACCGAGGTGCGCGTGCAGCTCGAACAGTCGCGACTGCAGCGCGTGAACGCGGCGCGCGACCTCGAACTCGCGAAGCTCCGCCTCGCGCTCCTGAAGGACCTCCCCCTCCCGACCGGGGGACGCTGACCATGACCGTCGCACTCATCAACCTGAGGAAGTCCCAGATGTCCCGTCGTGCCCTTGGCGTCGCTGCCGCGCTCACTCTCATGCTCGCGGCCTGCGACAAGTCCGACGCCGCCACCGACGCTCCAACCGAAGTGATCGTGCAGGTGGGCCCCGAGGCGATGACCATCGCCGCGACCACGGTGCTCTCCACCGGGCCGATCCTCTCCGGGTCGCTCGTGGCCGAGCGCACGGCGCAGCTCCGCGCCGAAGTGCCCGGCTCGGTCGTGCAGGTCTTCCATGATCCCGGCGCGCGCGTGGCGCAGGGGACGTCGCTCGCCAAGATCGACGACCGCGCGATCAACGACGCGTACCTCTCGGCGCGCTCGGGACTCACCGCGGCGCAGACCGCCGCCGACATCGCCAAGCGAGAACTCGAGCGCGCCGAGAAGCTCGTGGCCGCAGGCGCGATCAGCGACCGCGACGTGGAGAACGCGCGTCGCGGCGCTCTCGCCGCGACCACCATGGCCGACGACGCCCGCGCCCGACTCGCATCGGCGCAGAAGCAGCTCGACGCGACCAACGTGCTCGCGCCCTACGCTGGCGTGGTGAGCGAGCGCTTCGTGAATCCGGGCGACGTCGTCGCGCCGGGCTCGCCGCTCTTCAACGTCGTCGATCCGGCGACCATGCGGCTCGAGGCGGCGGTGCCCGCCGAACAGCTCGCGCAGGTGCGCATGGGCGCGCCGGTCCGCTTCTCGGTGACGGGCTACCCGGGCCGCACCTTCTCGGGGAGCATCTCGAGCATCAACCCCTCGGCCGACCCGCAGACGCGCCAGGTGCGGATCTTCGTGCGTATCCCGAACAGCGGCAACCAACTCGTCGCTGGCCTGTTCGCTGAAGGCCGCGTCGCAAGCGACTCGCGCGAGACACTCACCGTGCCGGAGATGGCGATCGACAACCGCGGCCTCGTGCCGACGGTACTGCGCCTGAAGCACGGCCGCACGGAGAAGATCGAAGTGACGCTCGGCGCCAAGGACGAAGCGCAGGAGCGGGTGGAGATCACGTCGGGCATCGCGCCCGGCGACACGCTGTTGATGGGACCGGCCCTTGGGATCAGCCCCAACACGCCGTTGAAGGTGACCGCGCCGAGCGACAGCAGGCCGCGCACGCCGTAACCACCTCTCACCTCCCACCTCCCACCTCCCACCTCCTAGAGTCTCCCGTGTTCATCTCCGATTTCGCCATCAAGAAGCCGCTGGTCACCATTGTGTCGATGGTGGCGCTCGTGGTCTTTGGCCTCTTCTCGCTCTTCCAGCTCGAGACCGACGAGTTCCCCGACGTGCAGCAGCCGATCATCAACGTCGCGATCCCCTACCCGGGCGCGTCGCCCGACGTCGTGGAGCGTGAGGTGCTCGACCGCGTGGAGGAGGCCATCAGCGGCATCTCCGGTGTGGACCGTATCGCCGGCGCGGCGCAGGACGGCTTTGCGAATGTGACGGTCTTCTTCCTCTTCGAGAAGGACCTGCAGCAGGCATCGCAGGACATCCGCGACAAGATCAGCGCGATCCGTTCCGATCTCCCAGCGGAGATGAAGGAGCCGATCCTGACGCGGTTCGATCCGGCCGACCAGCCGATCGTGCAGCTCTCGCTCAACTCGAGCGCGCTCACGGCACCGGCGCTCACGCGCATCGCCGACCCCGGGCTCACGCGCGCCCTGCGTGGGATCCCCGGCGTAGCCGAAGCGGTGGTGGTGGGCGGTGTGGAGCGCGAACTCACGATCGAGATCCGTCCGGCGGCGATGGAGGCGGCGGGCATCACCGTCGCCGAGCTCGTGGGCGCTCTGCAGTCGCAGAACCTCGCGGTCCCGGTCGGGCGGCTCAATGGTGCGATCGACGAACGTGCGATCCGACTCAAGGGCAAGCTCGAGTCACCGGAGGACTTCCTGCGGCTCGTGGTCGCCCAGCGTGGCGGTCGCGCGATCCGCCTTGGCGAGATCGCCGACGCGCGTGACGGCACCAGTGAGGCGCGCACGGCCGCGATCTACAACGGCAAGGACGCCGTCGGCATCATGATCAAGAAGGCCAAGGGCTACTCCACGACCGACGTGAGCGAGCGCGTGATGGCCCAAGTCGAGCTGCTCCGTCCGACGCTCCCGGCGGGCACGACGATCGACGTCATCCAGGACCGCGGCGAGCGCGTCACGGCCTCGGTCTCCAACGTGCAGAGCACGCTGATCGAGGGCGCGCTGCTCACGGTGCTCGTGGTGTTCCTCTTCCTCAACTCGTGGCGATCGACCGTGATCACGGGCCTCGCGCTCCCGATCTCGGTGCTTGCGAGCTTCGTGGCGGTCTGGGCGTTCGGCTTCACGCTCAACACCATGTCGCTGCTCGGCCTCTCGCTCGCGATCGGCATCCTGATCGACGACGCGATCGTGGTGCGCGAGAACATCGTGCGACACGTGGAGATGGGGAAGGACCATTTCAGGGCGGCGCACGAAGGCACCAACGAGATCGGGCTCGCGGTGGCCGCGACGACCTTCTCGATCGTCGCCGTCTTCGTGCCGATCGGGTTCATGAGCGGCTTGTCGGGCCAGTGGTTCAAGCCGTTCGCGCTCACGATCGCCTGCTCGGTGCTCGTCTCGCTCTTCGTCTCGTTCTCGCTCGACCCCATGCTCTCGGCGTACTGGCCGGACCCGGAGCTCGAGGAGCACCAGCACCGCAGTTGGATCTCGCGCAAGCTCGTGACGTTCAACGCCTGGTTCGACGGCATGGCGCATCGCTACACGGCCGTGATCGGTTGGGCGCTCGACCATCGGCTCGCGATGGTCGCGCTCGCCACCTCCAGCCTCGTCGGCGCGCTCTGGCTGCAGAACACGTTCGGCGGGTTCGGCTTCGTTCCGGTCACCGACAACTCGGAGTTCACGATCCAGGTGGAGACACCACCGGGGTCCAACCTCGAATACACGCGGATCAAGGCGGAGGAAGCCGCACGGCTCGCGCGCGCGCATCCCGAGGTGCGCTACACCTTCACCACGATCGGCACCGGCGGCGGACAGGATCCCTCCGAGGCACTCGGCGCGGTGGACATCGCGTCCGTCTACGTCCGATTGACGAACAAGGCCGAGCGTTCGATCACACAGGACCGGTTCGGTGCCCTGATCCGCGAGGAGGTCAAGCAGATCGGCGGTGCGACCGCTGCCGTTTTCACCAACGGCTTCGGCGGTGCGGCCAAGCAGGTCCAGCTCGAATTGCGCGGGAGCGATGCGCGGCAGTTGCAGTCGGTCGCTGACACGGTGATGGCGGCGTTGCGCGCCATTCCGGGTGCGGTCGACGTCTCGCTCTCGACCAAAGGCCAGAAGCCCGAGCTCGAGATCTCGCTCAACCGGTCGCTGGCCGGCTCGCTCGGTGTCTCGGTGGGGCAGATCGCGCAGTCGCTGCGTCCTGCCTTCGCCGGCGTCGACGCGGGCGATTGGATCGATCCTGCCGGTGAGAACCGGAAGGTCCGGGTACGGCTCGCCCCAGGGGCGCGCACGCGGATCCAGGACATCGAACGCCTCCCGATCGCGGTCGGCGCTCCGGGCGGACGCATGACCATGATGCCGCTCGGCCAGCTCGCGTCCGTCTCACAGGGACTCGGGCCGGCGAAGATCTCGCACCTCGACCGTGATAACGTGATCGTGGTCCAGAGCAACGTGCAGGACCGCTCGCTCGGCGAGGTGACGAGCGCGCTCACCACGCAGATCGAGAAGATGAACCTCCCGGACGGCGTGCGCTGGTCGTTCGGTGGCGAGGCGAAGGAACAGGCGCAGGTGTTCGGCGACATCCTTGCCGCCCTCGGCATCGCGTTCCTGCTCATGTACCTGATCCTCGTGATGCAGTTCGGCTCGTTCCTTGAACCGATCGCGATCCTGATCTCGCTGCCGCTCTCGCTGATCGGCGTCGTGCTCGCCCTGCTGATCACCGGCGACACACTGAACATCATGTCGATGATCGGCGTGATCCTCTTGATGGGCATCGTGGCGAAGAACGCGATCCTGCTCATCGACTTCGCCAAATGGGGTCAGGAGCAGGGCATGGACCGGCGAGAGGCGATCATCGAAGCGGGGCGCGTGCGTCTGCGGCCGATCATGATGACCACGCTCGCGCTCATCGCCGGCATGATCCCCGTGGCGCTCGGCATCGGTGAAGGCGCTGACTTCCGTGCGCCGCTCGGCCGAGCGATCATCGGCGGGACGATCACGTCGACGGTCCTCACGCTGCTGGTGATCCCGACGATCTACGAGATCATGGATGACTGGCGGCGGTGGATCTCTGGGTTCTTCTCGTTCCCGGAGCGGCCTAAGACTGGGGAGTATGCTGTTCCGGTGAGGAAGTAGGGTACGGCAACGGCAACGGCTTTCACCACAGGGGCACCGGGGACACAGGGGGCACAGGGGACACAGGGGACACAGGGAACTGCGACTGCAACAAACGTAGGGGGGGGCCTGGCGGAGATTTCTCTCCGCCTGGCCCCCTTCTTCTTGCAGTCGCAGTTCCCTGTGTCCCCTGTATCCCCTGTGCCCCCTGTGTCCCCTGTGCCCCTGTGGTGAAAGCCGTTGCCGTTGCCGTTGCCGTACCCTACTTCCTCACCGGAACAGCATACTCCCCAGTCTTAGGCCGCTCCGGGAACGAGAAGAACCCAGAGATCCACCGCCGCC
>JANOTB010000245.1:0-5490 GCA_031416115.1 Gemmatimonadota bacterium | reverse complement strand
GATGGCCGCGAGCTCTTCTACCGGAATGGCAACGACGACCTGATCGCGGTCACGGTCTCCTCCGGAAGCGCCGCCCCACCCACCGGCCAGCAGCGCGTGCTCTTCTCGGCGACTCCGTATCTGGCGGACTTCAACCACCGGATGTACGACGTGACCCCTGATGGACGGCGGTTCGTGATGATCCGGCTGGGCGTGGGCGACCGTGGGGCTGCCGCGGCAGAGTTGATCGTGGTGCAGAACTTCTTCGCGGAGCTCAAGCGGCTGGTGCCGCGGAGATGACCGGCATCCCGGCGCGACTCACTGCGGCCTCCTGTTCACCGTCTCGATCCGCTTCTTTGGGATCTCGGGTGAGTGGTGGATCGGCGCGGATGATGGCGGTGCGGTTCGATCAGGACCGGCTCGAACTGCAAGGTGAATCAGTCCCGGTCGTGGAGGGGGTCGGCGTTCGATTCCTCGGTCAGGCCGACGTTTCTTCTCGCGCAACGGCACACTCGCGTACAGCGCGGGTGCGTCGGGCTCGGAGGCCACTGAGTTGGTGTGGGTCGCGCGCGATGGTAGCACGACTCCCGTCGATTCGACCGTCCGGCGGGTGACGATCGGGGCCGTTCCGTCCCCCACGGGTCGTCTCGTCGCGCTTCGGATTCAGGAGGCGGAGCGCATCGACCTCTGGGTGAAGGAGCTCCCTCGCGGTCCGGCGGTGCGCATCACTCACGTGCACTCGACGAATCCCGGCGCCGGCAGATCGATGCCGACCACAAGCTCACCACCGAGCAGCGCGTGATCGCCACCGAACGCACCGCCCGTGAAGCGCCGAGGCGGTCCTTCGGCAGACTCTTCGTCACCTTCGATCGCTCCGAGGATTATTTCGAATGGAAACGGCTCGCGGCGACCGCCTCCGGCCGGCCTTCAACGCAGCGACCGGCAGTCCTGCTTCGCTGGCCGTCACTCCCGACGACGCCTAAACTTCACCAGATGAACCAGTCCGAATGGCCGGGCGGCGAGCTCGTCGAGCAGGGGATCGCAGACCTCGAGCGAGGCGTCGTTTCCATCGAGTCCCTGCTCGTCTCGATGAGTGCGCCGCGCCTGCGTACGCTCGGGCTCGTCGTATCAGAGCCGCTCGCGACCGGATCGAGGCGTTCATTGAGGCGCTGGCCAAAGAGGCGACGGGCGAGACGGACGTCTTCCTCGTGGGCGGTGCCTCGGCCGTGCTCGTCGGATGGCGCGCGACGACCGTGGACGTCGACCTCGTGATGCGTCCCGAATCCGACGCGATGCTCCGCGCCATTCCCGCGCTCTACGACTTCACGGCCCAGGCGCTCGCGAAGATCGAGCGCGGCCACGCCCGTGATGTCGCGGACGTTCGCGCGATGGTCGAGCGGGGGCTCATCAGCAGCACCGAGATGCGCCGACAGTACGAGCTGGTAGAGCCACAGTTGCACCGCTACCCCGCGATCGATCCGCCCTCCTTTCGTCGCGCGCTGGACGCGCTCTTCCCGCCGTGATCACCGAACGTCTCACGGCGGCCCTCGCCGACCGTTACCGCATCGACCGCGAGATCGGCGCCGGCGGCATGGCGACGGTCTTCCTCGCTTGGGACCTGAAGCACGACCGCAAGGTCGCGATCAAGGTCCTCAAGCCCGAACTCGCCGCCGTGCTCGGCGCCGAGCGGTTCGTGGTGGAGATCAAGACCACGGCGGCGCTGCAGCATCCGCATATTCTGCCGCTGTTCGACTCGGGGACGGCGGACGGGTTCCTCTACTACGTCATGCCGTTCATCGATGGCGAGACGCTGCGCGACAAGTTGAACCGCGAGACGCAGCTCGGTGTGGACGAGGCCGTGAAGATCGCTGTCGACGTCGCTGAGGCGCTGCACTATGCGCACCAGCACGGCGTGATCCATCGCGACATCAAGCCTGAGAACAGCTTGATGGCGAACGGCCGGCCGATGGTGGCCGACTTCGGCATCGCGCTCGCGGTCTCCGCCGCCGCCGGCGGACGGATGACCGAGACGGGCTTGAGCCTCGGCACGCCGCACTACATGAGCCCCGAGCAGGCGACGGCGGAGAAGGAGATCACCGGCCGCGCCGATATCTACTCGCTCGCCTCCGTGCTGTACGAGATGCTCACTGGCGAACCGCCTCACATGGGCAACTCGGCGCAGCAGATCATCATGAAGATCATCACCGAGACGCCGCAGCCGGTGACGGCGCGGCGGAAGTCGGTGCCGCCGAACGTCGCGGCCGCAGTGGCGAAGGCGCTCGAGAAGTTGCCGGCCGACCGGTTCGAAAGCGCGGCGTCCTTCGCGGCGGCGCTCGTCGACCGACAGTTCACCGTCGCGCACTCGGCGATGCACGCCAGCGCCGGTGGCGCGGGCTACTCGTGGCGCGGCTGGTTGCGCGATCCGCGCTCTCTGGTCACGGCGACAGCGGCGGGCATCGCGATCGTCGCGTGGCTCGGGAGCGGTCGCTCCGATCCCTCCCGATCGAACGGCCCCACTACGATCCGCTTCTCGATCAGCGGACCGGCTGATTCGACGGTGCTTTCCGCGTCGGTGCGCCCCGGGTACCCTATCGCCGAGCCGACCGTCTCTTCCGATGGGCGACACATCGCGTTCGCTCTGACACGCTCCTCGGGCCCAGGGCTGTATGTGCGCGCCCTCGAGTCGTTCGAGTTGTTCGAGGTTCCGGGCGGCGGTCACTGGCCCTTCTTCTCCCCGGACGGCGCCTCCCTCGGCTTCTTCAGGGATTCGGAGATCTGGACGCTGGATCTCGTCGAACGCCAGCCGGTCCGTGTCGGTGTGGTCGCCGACGGTTCGTGGGCTTACTCGGCGGTGCTCTGGCATCCGGACGGCCGCATCCTCGTCACGGGCGCGCGCGGCCTCTGGGCATTCCCCGCGCGCGGCGGGGCACCGACTCTGCTCGTACCGACTGACACCAGCGCGCGCGACCATTTCGAGGACCTGAGCGTGCTCCCCGACGGTCGCGTCGTGATGAACATTTTCTCCCGCGACGGACGGCGCGCCGAGGTGATCTCGAGTGACGGTGCGCAACGGACGCGGATCCTGCCCGGGCACGAGTTCGTCCGCATCGTCGATGACATCCTCTTCTCATACAAGTCGGGGCTGTGGCGGGCGACGCGATTCGACGCGAGGCGACTCGCGCCCGTCGGCGAGCCGATCACGATCTCGGATATCCCGAGACGTCGCCTCGGACGATCACTCGCGTGGGTGCCGCGTGTGGGCGGCGGCGCTGCCGATCCCGTGTGGGTCTCGCGCGTGGGGGTCGCGACGCCGATCGGACTGCGCGCCGAGAGCTTCCGCTGGCCACGGCTCTCGCCGGAGGGCCGCCGGATCGCGATCGGCATTGTCGACAGCAGTGAGCAGCTCTACACCATCGACTTGGCCCGCGGCACACGGACGACGATCCGCGGATCCTCGGAGCCGACCTGGTCGGTTGACGGCCGGCACATCTACCTCTCGAAAGCGAGTCGCCCGCTCGGCGGACTGCTGGTGCAGGTGGCGGACGGCAGTCTCGCTCCCGACACCCTGCTCACGCTCGAGACCGGGGACTCCTGGCCGACGTCGGCGAGCCGCGACGGGCGCCTGCTCGCGTGGTATGGCGCCACGCTTGGCTCAGGCACCGCCGAGGACGCGCACGATCAGAACGACCTCTTCTTCATGGACCTCAAGACGCGCCAGAGTCGACGCGTCCGCTTGCCCGGCACGCAGCGCGGCGCGCGCTTCTCGCCCGATGGGCGGTGGATCGCGTACCAGAGCACCGAGAGTGGGCGCGCGCAGGTGCATGTGCGTCCCTGGCCGGCGATGGATGCGAACTTCGTCGTCTCCTCGGACGGCGGTGACGAACCTTCGTGGTCGGCGGATGGCCGCGAGCTCTTCTATCGGCACCTTGGCGACATGATGGTGGTCCCGATCTCGGTGAATGGTGCGGCGATCGAGCGTGCGGCGCCGCGCGTCCTCTTCTCGGGCAACTACCATCGCGACCCGTATGGCGATCAGTCGTATGATGTCGGAGCCGATGGCCGGTTCCTGATGCTGCGTCCGGTGGCTGGTGGGCGAGTGGACATCCAGGTCGCACTCAACTGGATCGATGAGGTCCGGGCCCGGCTGGAGCGGGCGCGATGAGCGGGATCACGGAGCGACTCTCGGCCGCCCTCTCCGACCGCTATCGGATCGAGCGCGAGCTCGGGGCCGGCGGGATGGCGACGGTCTTCCTCGCCGAAGACCTCAAGCACAAGCGCCGCGTCGCGCTCAAGGTCCTCAAGCCCGAACTCGCCGCCGTGCTCGGCGCTGAGCGCTTCGTGCAGGAGATCACCACCACGGCGGCGCTGCAGCATCCGCACATCCTGCCGCTGTTCGACTCGGGGACGGCGGACGGGTTCCTGTATTACGTGATGCCGTTCATCGACGGCGAGACGCTGCGCGACAAGTTGAACCGAGAGACGCAGCTCGGTGTGGACGAGGCGGTGAAGATCGCCGTCGAGGTCGCCGACGCGCTGCACTACGCGCACACGCAGGGCGTGATCCATCGCGACATCAAGCCTGAGAACATCCTGCTGACGAACGGCCGGCCGATGGTGGCCGACTTCGGGATCGCGCTTGCTGTGAGCGCGGCGGCCGGCGGTCGCATGACCGAGACGGGCCTGAGCCTCGGTACTCCGCACTACATGAGCCCCGAGCAGGCGACGGCCGAGAAGGAAATCTCGGCGCGATCGGATGTGTACTCGCTCGCGAGCGTGCTCTACGAGATGCTCGCCGGCGAGCCGCCGCACAGCGGCGGCTCAGCGCAGGCGATCATCATGAAGATCATCGCCGAGCCGGCGCAGCCGGTGACGAAGTACCGCAAGTCGGTGCCGCCGCATGTGGCCGCGGCGGTCGCGAAGGCACTCGAGAAGGTGCCGGCCGATCGATTCGCGAGTGCGAAGGAGTTCGGCGAAGCGCTGACGAACGCGCACTTCGCCTTCGCCGGCGCTGGAGCGCCCACTGGCTCGCGCGCCATCGGTGCGGGGAGCGTGTCGCGCGCCGCGTTCGTCGCGGTGTCGGCGCTCGCGATCGTCGCCGTCGCACTCGCCGGCTTGAGCTGGTCGCGCCCCGCGCCATCGGCGGCCGGCGCGGTCCGCTACCAAGTGGCGCTCGGGCCCGGTGGCGCCCGGATCGCGGCGTGGCGCAATCTCGCGCTCTCGCCCGATGGCCGCTCCATCGCTTTCTCGTTCGTGACCGACGGACGCGCCGAGATCTGGGTCAAGACGCCTGACCGCGATGCACCGGTGCCACTGCCGGGGACCGAAGGTGGGCTGGTGCCAACCTTTTCCCCCGACGGCGAGTGGATCGCGTTCGTCGCCGGGAGTCGCCTGCGGAAGATCCGCGTGAGCGGCGCCGACGTCACGACGATCGCCGACGGCGTCGCCACGCGGAGCGCCGCCGTCGCGTGGATGGACGACGGCACGCTGCTCTTCACCGGCCCGACGTTCGGC
>JANOTB010000244.1:0-30037 GCA_031416115.1 Gemmatimonadota bacterium | reverse complement strand
GGCGGGTTCATCTACTTGAACCGCGGACTGATCGAACGAGCCACCAACATGTCGCAGGTCGCGGGCGTGCTCGGTCACGAGATCGGGCATGTGACCATGCGGCACTCGATCCAGCAGATGCAGAAGTCCCAAGGGGCGAACATCGGCGTCACTGCCATCTGCGTCCTCACCAGCATCTGCAACAACCAAGCGGCCTCGGCAGCGATCAACATCGGCGCCGGCGCGGCCTTCGCGAACTTCTCCCGCCAAGACGAGGACGAGGCCGACAAGGAAGGCGTGAAGTACATGATCGCGGCCGGGCTCGACCCTGCGGGGATCCCCGAGATGTTCCAGATCCTGCTCGAAGAACGGAAGACCAAGCCCGACGCGCTCGAGAGCTGGTTCCGGTCGCATCCGCTCGAGGAGTCGCGGATCGCGGCCGCGCGAGCGCGGATCGCGACCTACCCGCCGGCACAGTTGGTCGGACTCACCAAGGACTCGCCGAACTTCCAGGCGTTCAAGAAGCGCCTCGCGGCCCTGCCGCCATCGCCGCCGAGTCGGTGAGCCGCTGAGTCGCCGCCGACTAGAGTCGCGCGACGAATCGCTCCACCAGACCGCAGAACGCTGCTGACGCGCGCGCACCGACCTCGACCACCTCGGCATGGTCGAGCGGCGCATTCGAGATGCCTGCCGCCGGATTCGTGATCAGCGAGACTCCGGCCACTTCCATCCCGAGCGCCCGCGCGACGATCACTTCGGGCACCGTGCTCATGCCCACCGCGTCCGCACCAAGTCGGTCGAGCATCCGCACCTCGGCGAGCGTCTCGTAGGTCGGGCCGAGCAGACCGACGTAGACGCCGCGTTGCAACGCGAGTCCCTGCTCCTTCGCCGCCTCGTCGAGCATCGCCTGCAGTCGCGGCGCATAGGGCGCGCTCATGTCGGGGAAGCGGATCTCGCCCCGCTCGGCCGCGCCCTCGAGCGGACTGCGGAACATCAGGTTGATGTGGTCCGCGATCACCATCAGGTCGCCGGGTTTGAACGTCCGTCGGATACCGCCGGCGGCATTCGACACGAAGAGCGTCCGCGCCCCCAGCGCGTGCACAACGCGCACGGGGAACGCCGCGACGCGCGCGCTGTGCCCTTCGTACATATGGAAGCGACCGGCGAGCAGAAGGACCTCGCGGCCCCCGAGCGTCCCGCTGATCATCTCACCGCGATGACCCTCGACCTTCGGGGCGTGGAATCCCGGGATCTCCGCGTACGGCACGCGCTTCGCGTCGCGCACGCGGTCGGCGAGGGCACCGAGCCCGGAGCCGAGTATGATCGCGGCGACCGGGGCGCGCACGCCGAGTCGCTCGCGCACGGAGTCGGCTGCGCGCTGCGCGTCCGCGGACCCATGCGTGGGACGGCCTGTTCCCTCGATGGAACTCGCCTCGACGATGCCGCTCATGGGATCGCGCCCGCTCGTGCGACCGCCGTCCGCAACGCGCCGAACTCCGCATCCATGAGCGCCACGAGCGCGTCGCGCTCGGCGGGTGGGAGGAACGCATTCGTGAAGCCCTGCCGCGCGAGTCGCATGAGTTCCTCGAAAGTGAAATCGAGATGTTTTGCCGCCAGTCCGTACTCGGTCACCAGATCGGTCCCGCTCATGAGGCGATTGTCGGTGTTGATCGAGACCTGCAGACCCGCGTCGAAGTACTTGCGGAGCGGGTGCGTGTCGTAGGCGACGGTCGCGCGCGTCTGCACGTTGCTCGTGAGGCAGCATTCGATCGCGACGCCGGCCGCTTTCGCCTCGGCCATGAGCGCGGGGTCCTCGATGAGTCGCGTGCCGTGTCCGATCCGGTGCGCATGGCAGGCGTGCATCGCCGCCGCGATCGACGCCGCACCGTCGCCCTCGCCGGCGTGGCAGGTGCATGGCAGCCCATGTTCGGCGCAGTGCTCGAACGCGCGCGCGTGAAGCGCGGCCGGGTTGTCGCGCTCTCCGCCCGCGAGGTCGAAGCCTACGACACCGTCGTTCATGTACTCGACCGCGAGCCACGCGGCCTCGAGCGACGCCGTCGGCGGCATATTGCGGATCGCGCACACGATCACGCGCGACGTGATGCCGAAGTCGCGTTGCGCCCGCGCGAGCCCGCGCAGCGGCGCCTCGACCGTTCGCTCGAGGCTCAACCCCTCGCGCACGTTGAGGATCGGCGCGTAGCGCGTCTCGAGGTAACGCACCCCCTCCTTCGCACAATCCTCAGCGAGTTCGTAGGCGATCCGCTCCAACGCCTCCTCCTGCTGCATCACCGAGAGTGTGATCACGAATCGTTCGAGGTATTCCTCAAGGTTATGTGCGTCATCGACCCGCATGAACGCGCGAAGCGCCTCGGCGTCGTCGCAGGGCATCGTCTTATGCTGGTCACGCGCCAACTCGAGCAGCGTCGAGGGCCGCACCGACCCGTCGAGATGGCAGTGCAACTCGGCCTTCGGGATCCGCCGGATCAGATCACTCGTGACCACGGTCATCTGGCCTCGGAGGCGTCTGCAGGATTCCCGGCGTCTGCAGGAGCCCCGGCATCTGCAGGTTCCCCGGCATCCGCCGCGCCAGTGCGTTGCCGCGCCGACACGAGGCGCATCACGTATCCACCTGACAGCAGCGTGTCGGCGGCGACGGGGATCCCGCGACTGTCGGCGACGAGCCTGGTCCCCGCCCGTACCTCCTCAGCCGCTGCGGAGTCAGCGGCGGCAACCGCGTCGATCACAGTGCTACCGACCGGAACGGTCACGCCGCTCCCATTCACGAACACGCGCAGAGGTTCGATCATCGAATGGCGGTGATGCGCGGAGCCTTGAGCGCGTCGGTCGGCACCAGCCGTCCGCCGGGCTGTGCCCGCAGGTGATCCACGAGGACATCGAGGTCCACGCGGTTGAGTTCTTCGATCACGGCGTCGGTGCCCAGCGCAGCACCATCCCCACCGGTGGCGATGAAATCGGTCATGATCACGCGGTAGCGCCGGCGGTCGTCGATCCGCGATCCGTCTCCGAGCGTCACGCGACGCAGTCGCAAGCCCGCAGGCGCCGAGGGATCGAACTCGACGCGCACTCCACTCACATGGTAGCGGATCGCACTGCCGCCGACGAGCGCCTCGAGATACCTGCGGAGCGCGTCGCCCCGCAGCGACACCGCGACGAGTCGGTTGGCGAACGGGGAGACCTCGTACACATCGCCCCAGGTCACCGAGCCCGCACGGAGCTCCGTGCGGATGCCGCCATTGTTCATCACCGCGATGTCGCCGCGACCGGCGATGCGCTGCGCGTCGGCGATGAGGTTGCCGAGCGCGTATTGGCCGCCCTCGCGCGGGAGACGCTCGGTGAGTTCCACCACCGGTGCGTTGATCCGGCTGGCCACCGCCGCCTCGGCGCGCTGCACCAGACGCGTCACCGCCACGTTCGGCGTGATGCTGTCACTCGTGACCGAGCGGACCTCGGGACTCTTCGGCGGCCGATCGCGCACGCCGACCGCGACGTCGACCACCCCGAGCGCGCGTGCACTCGACCGCGCCTGCACGATCGGGATGCCGTTGACCACCGTGCCGACCGCCGAGTGCGTGTGTCCGCTGACGATCGCGTCCACCTCGCCGGGCGCCAGCGCGTTGGCGATCGCGAAGATCTCTCCCTCGCACTTGTCGGCGTCGGCGCGGTCGCAGAAACCGCCCTCATGCGCCACCACGATCACCGCGTCGGCACCGCGATCGCGCAGCGCCTTGGCGTGCGCGCGGATCACCGGTACCGACGGGGCGAATCGGAGGTCGGCGACATGTTTGGGCATCGTCATACGCGACGTCGCCTCGTTGGCGATCCCGATCACGCCCACCTTCATCCCGTCGACCGCCAACAGCGTGTCGTCGGGGATCCACGGAACGTCGCGTCCGTCCGCGTAGGTCACGTTGGCTCCGAGCATCGGCGCACCGAGTTCACGCATCCGCGCGCGAAGCGTGTCCTGGCCCCAGTCGAATTCATGGTTGCCAAGCGCGCCCGCCTGCACACCGAACGCGTGGAAGATGTCGATCGCGGTGCGCCCGTACGCGAGATTCGACGCCGGCGTGCCCTGGAACAGATCGCCGCCGTGGAGTACGACGGGGACGCACCCGGGGAGGCACTCTGTCCGTGCCCGCTCGATCATCGCCGCGAGCTCGGCCGCCCCGCCACGGTTTCCCGCAGCGCCGTCGGGTCGCTTGGATAAGGCGCCGTGGAAGTCGTTGAACGCGATTACACGCAACGTTCGGCGCGGCGGGAGCAGCCGCCAGTTGTCGACGAAGACATCTTCCGGCGCGAGCCTGCCCGTGCGGCGGACCTCGGCGATCAGCAACTCGCGGATCTCGGTCGGTGACTCGAAGACCACTGGTGCGCCCGGGAGCATCGAGTAGCCTCCTGCTCCGCCGGCCCGATAGTTGTTCACGGCGACCGTGAAGCTGTCCCGGTCGGCGATCGGTCGCCCTCGGATGCTCAACCCCGTGATGCGCGCGCCCATCGGGCGCGAGAGGTCGATCACGTACTCAGCGCCGGCGATGATGTCGTAGTTGTAGCCAGGGATCCGCGGGTCCGGTCGCGTGCGCAGTCCGCTGCGCCCGTCCGGCTCAACGACGAAGTAGCGTGCGCTGTGCTCGAGGAACGCGCGCACCTGCGCCCCCGAGAGCCGCACCGCGCGCAGCGAGTTCTCGTAGGGATAGAGTTGCGCGATCTGCGCCACCGTGATCGGCCCCGGACGGAGCTCGGCGTCGAGCGAGAACGCCGAGGCGATGCTGAGGTCGGCGCCGGCCACCTTCATCTGCACCGACTGGATGAGGTCGATGAGTGCCATGTCGCGGACGCGCGCCGAGTCAGTGCGCCACGCGACATCGGTCCGGCCGATGACCTCGTTCGAATATCGCAACGCGGCAGCATGGGCGCGCGTGAGTGCGCGCACCATCGCCGGCAGCTCCGGATGTCCGGCCACGCGCACGACCACCCCGCGCTTCGATGCGACCGTCCATTTTCCTGCTGTCCGCTGCAGCGAGAGCGTCGCGACGGCCACGCTCGTCGCCCAGTTGCGCGGCTGCATGAGCATCACGCCGTTGATCGAGGTGTCGGCTACCTCGCGGTGCGAATGACCAAAGACCACGAGGTCGATCCCCGGCACCTCGCGCGCCACGCGCGCCATCACGTTCTCGCTGGCGAGTCCCGTGGCCACGGTGTCGTATGACGCCTCGCCCGCGAGCCCCGAGTGGGCCACGACGACCACGACGTCTGCTCCGTCGCGACGCGCGCCAGCCACCTGAACGGGCAGCGCCGCGACGATGTCATTGACGCGCAGGCGGCCGCGCAGATGATCGCGATCCCAGACCATCGCTCCAGGCGTCGTGACGCCGATGATCGCGACCTTCACCCCCGCGCGCGTGACCACCGTCATGGCTCCGTACTCGCGACCGCCATCGAGCCGCTCGGCGTTCGCGGCGAGGAATGGGAAGCGCGCCTGCTTGGCCGCGCGGTCCAGCACGCCGAGCCCGTAGTTGAACTCGTGGTTCCCGAGAGCGGCCGCGTCATAGCCCATCACGTTCATCGCCGCGATCACGGGATGCGGGGCCAGCGAGTCGATGCGCCCCGCAACGAACGTCATCGGGTTGCCCTGCAACAGGTCTCCGGCGTCCACCAGCACCACGCGCCCGGGATTGGCGCGGCGCAGCGAGTCGACGATCGTCGCGGCGCGCGTGAGCCCGCGCGCCGGATCGTCGGCGTTGGCGTAGTAGTCCCAGCCGCGCAGACGGCCGTGGACATCGGTCGTCGCCGCGATCTTCAACTCGACTCGGTCCTGAGCGCCGAGTCCCTGAGTCGGCAGAGACTGCAGGAGCGGCAGGAAGAGGCAAGCAGTCGTGAGGCGCCGTGGGGTCGTTCGCATCTATGAAGATAGCGCCTGTCGGCGGCCGATAAGGAGGGCGATCGGTTGACGCCTCCGCTGGCGTCCCCCCAACTTCCTTCTTGCGCCGATACAGGACCGTGACGGTCTCGGGACTTCACGCTCCCCCGGCCACCTCGCATCTTCCCGCCGTGGCCAGGCCCCGCCCCACCTCAACATGAAACCGCTGATCATCGGCATTGCCGGAGGTACCGGCTCCGGCAAGTCCACCGTCGCCCGCAGGGTCGCCGATTCCCTCAAGGAGTCGCAGGCGGCGTTCATCGACATGGACGCCTACTACCGTGACCATCGCCACCTCACGCTCGAGGAACGTCGGCGCGTCAACTGGGACCATCCCGACGCCTTCGACACCGGCCTGCTCGCCGAGCATCTCGTGGCACTTGGGCGCGGCGAGGCGATCGAGAAGCCGGTCTATGATTTCGTGACGCACTTGCGCGCGCCCCAGAGCGTCCGGATCGAGCCCGCCGACGTGATCGTGATCGACGGCATCCTGCTCCTGGTCGACGAGCGCGTTCGCCGAGTGTGTGACGTAAAAGTCTTCGTCGACACCGACGCCGACATCCGGCTCATCCGCCGCATCCGTCGCGACATGGCGGTGCGCGGGCGCCCGCTCGAGGAGATCCTCGACCAATACCTCAATACCGTGCAGCCCATGCATCTCCAGTTCGTCGAACCGAGCAAGCGCTACGCCGATCTCGTCATCCCGCGGGGTGGAGAGAACACCGTCGCGATCGACCTCCTCCTGGCCTCCATCGCACGGCGTCTCCACGGGAGCCCCGCGTGACGGCGCCGGCCGCCGGCGGAGAGCGGATCCTCGTCGTCGACGACGAACCGGACATCGTCGCGCTCGTCGTCTATCACCTCGCGAAGTCCGGCTACAAGGTCTCGTCGGCGTCGTCGGGCCCCGACGCGCTCGCGAGCGCCAAGCGCGAACGGCCCTCGCTGATCGTCTTGGACCTCATGCTCCCCGGCATGTCAGGATTCGAGGTGTTGGACAGACTGCGTCAGGACGAATCGACCACAGGCATCGCGGTGCTCATGCTCACCGCCCGCAAGGAGGAGCCCGACCGCATCCGCGGGCTCGAACTCGGCGCCGACGACTACCTCACCAAGCCGTTCAGCCCGCAGGAGCTCGTGCTGCGCGTGGCCGCGATCCTGCGGCGCATCGCGAGCGGCGGCGAACAGAAGGATATCCTGGCCATCGGTCCCATCCGTGTCGACCGCTCGGCACACCGCGTGACGGTCAACGACCTCGAGGTCGAACTCACGCCCACCGAGTACAAGTTGCTCATGACGTTGGCGGAGCGCCGCGGGCGCGTGCAGGGCCGCGCGCAGTTGCTGGAGACCGTCTGGGACGCGGCGCCAGACATCCAGACGCGCACCGTCGACATGCACGTCCAGCGGTTGCGGACCAAGCTGCACCCAGCGGGCGACCTGATCGAGACCGTCCGCGGATTCGGTTATCGGTTGAAGGTCCCGGGCGCGCGCGAGGCCTGAGGCCCGAGTGCGCCTCACCCAACGCCTCCTCCTCGGCGCCTTTCTCGTCGTCGGATTTCTCGCGGTCTTCATCGTCACCACCGTGGACCGGCAGCTCGGCGCCCGCCTGAGCGACGATGCGACGACCTACCTCGCGCGCGAAGCACAACTGGTCGGCGGACTCTGGCAACGCGACGCGCTCTTCCCCGACTCACTCGCCGACCGCAGCGGGCGGGCACTCGGACGTCGTGTGACCCTCGTGCGCCCCGACGGCACCGTGATCGGCGATTCGGAGTTCGACGGCGAAGGCCTCGCGGGCCTTCAGAACCACTCGATGCGGCCCGAGGTGGCTGCCGCGCTGTCGGGAGTCCCCGGCACCTCGCGCCGCCCCTCGCCGTCGACTGGGAACGAGGAGCTCTACGTGGCCGTGCCCGTCGAGGGCCGCGGCGTGGCGCGGGTCTCATTGCCCACCGAGAGTCTCGACGCCGTGATCCGCGCGGCGCGACTGGACGTCCTCACGGCGGCGCTCCTCGCGCTGCTCGGCTCCCTCGTCATCGCCTTCCTCTTCTCTCGCTCCGTCTCTCGTCCCGTCGAGGAACTGCGTGACGTCGCCCGCGCGCTCGCCGACGGCGACCTCACGCGCCGCCCCACGCTCGATGCGCCGGGCGAGGTGGGGGAACTCGCCGTCGCTCTGCGCGAACTGGCCGAACAACTCTCGGCGCGCCTGCGCGCGCGCCAGGCCGACGAGACGTTGCTGCTGCAGCTCACCGAATCCCTGAACGAGGGCGTGATCGCCGTCGACACGTCGCAGCGCGTCGTACGCATCAACGAGACCGCCCGGTCCCTCCTGGGCGTTCGCGCGCCCCTGCCTTTCCCCGTGGACCAGCTCCCTCGCGAGGTCGCGTTGCGCGATGCGCTGCTCGCGGCCTTTGCCGGCGAGACCACCGACGGTGCCGAGGTCGTGGTGGGAGGGCGCACGCTCAACGTCACGGCGCGGCCGCTCCACGAGGGCGGTGCGGTGCTCGCACTCTTCGACCTCACGCGCGTGCGCCGGCTCGAGGGCGTGCGCCGCGACTTCGTCGCGAACGTGTCGCACGAGCTGCGCACGCCGCTCACGATCGTCGGCGGCTTCGCTGAGACACTCGCGGGCGAGGACGTGCCGTTCGAGGCGCGGCACGACTTCGCCGAGCGGATCCTCGACAACACGCGTCGCATGCAGCGGATCGTGGACGATCTGCTCGACCTCTCGCGTATAGAGTCCGGCGGGTGGGTGCCGCAACCGATCCCGATCGCGCTGGCCGACGTCGCGCGCGACGTCCTCGCTGCCGCGCGCGACGCCGCCGACGGAAAGGGACTCGTCCTCGGCACCGGGATCGCACCCGACGCGTCCACCGTGCATGCCGACGCGACGGCGCTCCGACAGGTGCTCGGGAATCTCGTCGACAATGCCGTCCGGCACACGGCGTCAGGTGAGATCGTGCTCTTCTCGCGGCGCGACGAACGCGGCGTGCTCGTCGGCGTGCGCGACACTGGCATCGGCATCGCGCCCGAACACCTCCCTCGCATCTTCGAACGCTTCTACCGCGTGGATCCAGGGCGCTCGCGCGAGCAGGGCGGGACGGGTCTCGGGCTCGCGATCGTGCGGCATCTCGTCGAGGCGCATGGTGGCCGCGTGCGCGCCGCCAGCACACTGACGCGTGGGACCGAGATCACCGCGCTCTTCCCCGACGAGCGGCCGCGACGGTAGCGCCGAGGGCCCGATCGCGGAGCCCGGCCACACGGCACGCCGCGCCGTTACACGACCGTTGCCTGTCCGTGCATCGCCCGGTACCGGCCTGTCGGAGGTTTAAGGTGCGCGTCGGGACCAGTCCCGACGTTCGCGATCTCTTCAAACCTCACGAGACGCCAATGCGCCTTGTTTCGAAGTCCTTCGTCACGCTCCTGCTCTTCAGCACCGCCCTGGCGGTCAATGCCAGCGCGCAGAAGGCTACCACCGGACGTCTCGTTGGCCGCATCATCGACGCCTCGTCGGGCGCCGGACTCACCGACGCGGGCATCCAGGTGGTCGGCACCACTATCGGCACCATGTCGGTCGTGGATGGTCGCTTCACCATTGTGAACGTGCCTGCAGGCACCGTCACCATCATGGTGCGCCGCATCGGGTACGCGCCCAAGACGATCACCGGCCTCTACCTCGAAGCCGGCCGGACGCTGCAGCAGGACGTCTCGCTCGCGCAGGCGAGCGTACAGCTCACCGCGCAGGTCGTGACCGCCGAGTCCGAGCGTGGCTCGGTCAACGAGGCGCTCGATACACAGAGGAACTCGATCAACGTGGTCAGCAGCATCACCGCCGAACAGATCGCCAAGAGCCCTGACGGCGACGCGGCACAGGCCGTCGGCCGCGTGAGTGGCGTGAGCGTCATGGACGGCAAGTACGTCTTCGTTCGTGGCCTCGGTGACCGTTACACCCAGACGTCGCTCAATGGCGCGCGCATCCCGAGCCCTGAGCCCGAGAAGAAGGTCGTCCCGCTCGATCTCTTCCCGACGGGGCTGCTGCAGACGATCACCACCGTGAAGACTTTCACGCCGGACCAGCCGGGCGACTTCGCCGGCGCGAGCGTGGACATCCAGACCCGCGAGTTCCCGGCGCAGCGCACCTGGGCGATGAGCACGAGCACCGGAGCGTCCGACGCCGTGCTCGGCCGCCGCGTCATCATGCCGGGTCGAGTGACCGGCGACCTGTTCGCCACCGGTGCCGGCGCCCGCGCCCTCCCCGGCTTCATCCAGCGCTTCGGCAACTTCGCGAACTCGTTCCCAGGGCAGAACGACTACAATCGCATGGTCTCCGAGTTCCGCAACTCGTGGACGCCGCGCGCGCAGGAAGGCGGACTCAACGGGTCGACGTCGCTCTCGGTCGGCGGCAACGACCCGGTCCTCGGCCAGCGCATCGGCTACCTCGTCTCGGGGACGTACTCGTACACGCAGGAAGCCAAGCTCGATCAGGTGCGCGCACTCGCGATCGCCCAGTCGGGAAGCACGCCGTCGGAAGTCGACCGCTACGAGGGCACCACGGGTCGCTCGAGCGTCCTCTGGGGTGGTCTCGCGAACTTCAGCACGCTGCTCGGCTCACGCACCCGCGTCGCGCTCAACAACACCTACAACCGCACCATGGACTCCGAGGCGCGCTCCGAGAGCGGCCTCTCGGAGAACCTCGGCATCCCCTTCACGATCGCGCGCCAGAAGTACGTCGAGCGGTCGGTCCGCTCCACGCAGCTGCTGCTTCAGTCGGACATGACGGCGAACCAGAAGGTCGAGATCTCGCTCAACGTCTCCGGGGTCACCCGCGCCGAGCCCGATCGCTCCGAGTTCGTGCAGGCGATCTTCACCGATCCCGGCACCGGCGCCACGATGGCACCGCAGTGGTTCTCGTCATCCAATGAAGGGGCGGTCCGCACCTTCAGCGCTCTCACCGAGGATGCGTGGGAGGCGCGCGCGCACTACCGCCTGCAGTTCGGCGAGGCCGGCCGTACGCTCGCACTCAAGGTCGGCGGCCTTGGTCGCCACGCGGCGCGTGACGCCAACAGCTCGGCCTTCAGCATCAATGCCTCCGGCATCGGTCAGGCCGTTCGCGAACTCTCGGCCGAGCGCATCTTCGACGGTCGTTACACCGCGCCGGGCGACAACGTCTTCCGCGTCACTCCGATCGGCGTCGGTGGCGCCTACACCGCCTCCGACTACCTCGCGGCCGGCTTCGCGATGGTCGAGAAGGAGTTCGGGCCGCGGTGGCAGCTCATCAGCGGCGCGCGCGTGGAGTACAGCGACGTGCTTGTGAAGGCGCAGCCGACCATCGGCGCGACGTCGTCGACCAACCCGGTCTTCACCGACGTGCTCCCGGCGTTCGCGCTCACCTTCCGCCCCAGCGAGTCGGTCAACTTCCGCATCTCCGCGTCGCAGACGGTGTCGCGCCCCGAGTACCGCGAACTCGCGCCGATCCAGTACCGCGAGGTCATGGGATTTGACAACGTGCTCGGCAACGCCGACCTGCAGCGCGCGCTGATCCAGAACTACGATGTGCGCTGGGAGTGGTACCTGGGCGCCGGGGAAGTGGTGAGCATCGCCGCCTTCGCGAAGCGTTTCACGGACCCGATCGAGCGCGTCTACCGCGGCTCGTCGGGCACGCGCATCATCACGTTCGTGAACGCCGAGGGTGCGGACAACTACGGGATCGAGCTCGAGGGCCGCAAGTCACTCGACGTCGTGAACGATCGCCTGGCGAACTTCTCACTCTCCGCCAACGCGACGCTCATGCAGAGCCAGATCCGGCTGGGCACGCAGTCGATCGCGGTCACGAACAGGAACAGGTCGATGGTCGGCCAGGCGCCCTACATGTTCAACGCCGGGCTCACCTGGACGAGCAATGCCGGCCGCTCGAGCGCGACCGTGCTCTACAACGTCGTCGGTGCACGCATCACCGAAGCCGGCGAGGTCCCGCTGCCCGATGTCAAGGAGCTCGAACGCCACATGGTCGACTTCTCCGTGCGCTTCCCTATCGGCGAGCGCTTCTCGGGTCGCGTCGATGCCAAGAACCTCATGGACGCGCCGTACCGCCTCATGCAGGGTCCGATCACGCGGGAGAGCTACCGCATGGGCCGCGGCTACTCCTTCGGCCTGAGCTGGCGTCCGTAGGGATCGCGCCGCGCCAGGCGCGCGGCGTGACCGAGTTGTGACGAGAACGCCGCCGTGTGATTACACGGCGGCGTTCTCTTTCACACCTGGCGCACGGATGTCCGTGACGTCGGTTCCTCCCCAACGCTCCTCCCACCCGGACACCTCCATGCGCCTTCCGAACGGACGCATCCTCGCGGCGGCCACCGCCGCCATTCTGCTCGCCGCCTGCAACAACGCAGGCGACACCGGCACCGGCCCGATCGCGCCCGGCGCTGCGGTCATCTCGTCGAGCATCACGGCGAGTCGCACGCTCTACAAGGACACGGTGTACACGCTCCAGGGCTTCGTGCAGGTCGCGAACGGCGCGACGCTCACCATTCAGGCCGGCACGAGGATCGAGGGCGACTTCGCCACGGTCGGATCGTCGCTGTTCATCACACGGGGTGCACGCATCAGCGCGATCGGCACCGCTGCGGAACCGATCGTCTTCACTTCCTCGCGCCCGGTCGGTCAGCGTCAGGCCGGTGACTGGGGCGGTCTCGTCATCATCGGCAACGGCATCATCAACCGCGCGGCGCCCGTGATCCTCGAGGGCACCGGCACCGGGGCCTCGAACCCGTCGCAGGAATACAGCGGCGGCAACAACAACGCCGACAACAGCGGCACACTCCGCTACGTTCGCGTCGAGTTCGCGGGCTACGCGACCGCCACCGATGCCGAGCTCAACAGCTTCACCTTCGCCGCGGTCGGCAGCGGCACGACCTTCGAGTACCTCGAGTCCCTCTACGGGCTCGACGATTCGTTCGAGTTCTTCGGCGGCGCGGTCGACGGCAAGTACTTCGTGTCGTACGAGTCGGGTGACGACCACTTCGACATGTCCGAGGGCTACAAGGGCCGCCTCCAGTTCCTGATCGGCTACCAGAGTGCGAAGGTCGTGGTGCGTCCCGGCGCCGGCAACGCGTCGAACGACCCGCAGGGTATCGAGAATGACGGGTGCAACGGCACCGGCTGCGCCACGGGCCAGAACTCCTCGCCGTACACCACGCCAGTGGTCGCCAACTTCACGATGGTCGGGACCGGCACCGGCACCGACGTCGACCCGACGTCCGGCGGGTACGGCGCGATCCTCCGCCGCGGGACCGGCGGCTACTACGTCAACGGCATCATCGCGCGCTGGCCGAAGGGCGCGGTGGGTCTCCGCGATTCCACGACGACCAAGGTCCGCATCACCGACGGCATCTTCGACCTGCGCAACGTGCTCGTGGTCGAGAGCCCGTCGATCTTCTCGACGACCTCCGGCGGGTTCGTCCTCACCGACTCGGTCACGCGGAGCATCGTCCGCGACGCCAGTGCCTCGACGGCCAGCCTCTTCACGACCTTCACCATGCCGGCGACCGCGCCGGCCTCGTTCGACTGGGCACCACCGGTCGGATCGCTCGCGGCGAGCGGCGGGCTCACCACCTTCTCCGGCAACATGGCGACCGCCGCGGGCACCGTCGTGCTCGGCACCGCGTACCGCGGCGCCGCCGCTCCCGGTGGCACGAAGTGGTGGGCCGGCTGGACGTCGTACGCGAAGAACTGAGTCCGTAGATTGCAGGCGGGGCCGGCGTCCCACACGGGCGCCGGCCCCGCGCGCGTTCCCTCTCCCAATCGCACTGATGCCACCGACACAGCCCACGCCGCGCGGCGCACGCGCACACCCACGCGCACACCCACGCGCACACCCACGCGCACACCCACGCGAACATCGACGCGCGACGGCGACGAACGCCTTGCGCGCCGTTCTCTCTCGGACGCCGGTCCTCGCCGTCACGGCCGTGATCATCGCCACCGTCACTGCCGTCGGCGCCTGCAGCCCACGCGACTCAGCCCGATCGATCGACCAGGCCGGCGCTCCCGGCGTCGGCGTGGTCGACAGCGCCCTGCCGATCGCCGAACTCCTCGGGCGCTTCCGCACCGCCACGGCCGACACGCCCACGACGCTCGCGGGCGGACAGTCGTCGCCCGAACGCCTGGCGCGAGCGCTCCTGACCGCCCTCTCGACGCGCGACACGCTTGCCGTGCGGGCACTGGCGATGTCACGCGGCGAGTTCGCCTGGCTCTACTACCCGCACACCAAGTTCACCGCTCCGCCCTACGAACTCGGTCCGCAGATCGTCTGGATCCCTCTCGTCGCCGCGAGCGACAAGGGAGCCGGACGACTCCTCGAACGGTATGGCGGACGCGCGCTCCGTTTCGAAGCGATCAGCTGTCCCGACTCCGCGAGCACCGAGGGACCCAATACCATCATCACCAGCTGTACGGTCCGTTTCGCCGTCGACGACTCGGCCGCGCGGCAACTGCGCCTCTTCTCGTCGTTGCTCTCCCGCGGCGGGCAGTACAAGTTCCTCACGTATACCAACGACCTCTGATCATCCGCTGATCGACCCCCGACCGGACGCGATGCCCGCACCTCGCTCCACCACCTGGCTGCGCGCCGCCGCCTTCACCTGGCTGGGACTGCTCGCGGGCTTCGCCGCCGGCATCGAATGGATCAAGACGCGCCCTGATCCGCCGCCGACACCCTCGGGCGGCATCGACCTCGTTGGCGCCGGTGCCACGTTCCCGTACCCACTCTACCGTCGCTGGTTCGCCGAGTATCGCGAGGCAGCGGGCATTCGCATCAACTACTTCTCCGTCGGCTCCGGTGAGGGCATTCGACTCTTGCTCGACGAGGACGTGGACTTCGGCGCGACCGATCGCCCGCTGCGCGTCGCCGAGCGCGCGCGGGCGCGCTGCGGCCCGGTCGAAGTGCTGACCGTCATCGGGGCGATCACCGTCGTGGTCAACCTCCCGACCATCGGGAACGCCGTGCAGCTCGACGCCGACGCGCTCGCCGCGGTCTACCTCGGTCGCGTCACACGCTGGAACGACGCGGTCCTCACGACCCTCAATCCCGCACTCGCGCTCCCTGACGCGCCCATCCGCGTGGTGCAGCGCGCGAGCACCAGTGGTACGAGCGAGATCTTCAGCGACTACCTCGACGGCTCCGTCGCGTGGCGTGCCGTGCGAGGCGACAGTCTCGCGCAGTGGCCCGTCGGCGAACGCGTCGAGGGCAACCAAGGCGTCGCCGCACAGGTGAAGTCGACCGTGGGCTCCCTCGGCTTCGTCGAGCTCTCGTATGCTCGGCAGTCGGGACTCGCCGTGGCGGCGCTGCGCAATCGCGCCGGCCGGTTCATGCTCCCCGATTCCGCGAGCCTTGCGCGTACGGCATCGGAACTCCTCGTCACTGCCGCCGACGCCGACACCCTGCATGGCCTCGTCGGCGCGCGCGATGCGGGTGCGTATCCTGTGGTTGCGATCACGCGGCTCGTCGCCGACCAGTCACTCGGCGACGAGATCCGCGGAGCGCATTTCGTCGCGTTCGCGCGTTGGGCACTCCTGTACGGCTCCCCCTCTGCCTCCGCACTCGGGTATGCGCCGCTCCCGCCCTCCGTCAGGCGACGCCAGCTCCAGCGGCTCGACGCGCTGCGTCCCGGCACCTGCCCCAATCCCCGGAGCATCTGAATGGCATCGCGTGCGCAGGATGATCCGTACCGCCCTTCTCGCGAGGATCGTGAGCGAAGGATCGCCGCGATCGACATCGGCTCCAACTCCATCCGACAGATCGTCGCCGACGTCTTTCCCAACGGCGAGATCCGCATCATCGACGAGATGAAGGCGGCCCCGCGCCTGGGCGCCGGTCTCAGCGCCACGGGACAGCTCGATGAAGCGCACATGGACGAAGCCGTTGAGGCGCTCGCCCGCATGGCAACGCTCGCCCGGCAGCAGGGCTGCAAGCGGATCGAGGTCGTCGCGACGAGCGCCGTGCGCGACGCGAGCAATGGGCAGACCTTCCTCACGCGCGTCCGGCGCGAGTCAGGGCTCAGGCCCCGCGTACTCAATGGCGAGGAGGAGGCGCGTCTCGCCTTTCGCTCTGCCCTCGCGCATTTCGAGCTCGGCGTCGGTCGCTCCGTCGTCATGGACATCGGTGGAGGCTCGCTCGAGCTCGCGCTCGCCGCCGAGGGCCTGGTGGAACGGCTCGTGACCTTTCCGTTCGGTGCGATCCGGCTCACGGAGCAGTTCCTCGAAGGCCGACCGGGAGCCAAGGCCGTGAAGAAGCTGCGCAAGCACGTCCGCGCCTCGATCAAGAAGGTGCTGCCGGTGCGCGACTGGCGCGGCGCCACGGTGATCGGCTCGGGCGGCACCTTCACCAACCTCGCCGGGATGTTCCTCGCCCGGCAGGGCATCAAGGTGCGAAGTGTGCATGGCACGCACATCCCGCGGCACGAGGTCGAGCACATCCTCGAGACGCTCCTGAGCATGTCGGTCGAGGAACGCCTGCAGGTGCCCGGCCTCAACGCCGGCCGCGCCGACATCATCGTCGCCGGCCTCGCGGTCGCCGCCGAGGTGCTGGCGCGCGTCGAACCGCGCGAACTCACCGCCTCGGGCTTCGGCATCCGCGAAGGGTTGCTCCTCGAAAGCGCGCATGTGAAGGCGGTGATCGCCGACCCTGGCGAGGCGCGCGCCCGTTCCGTGCTCGGGTTCGCCGAGCGCTGCCACTACGAGGTACCGCACTCGAAGCAGGTGCAGGAGCTCGCGCTCCAGCTCTTCGACGCGATCGGCGCGCGGATCGGCTGCGAGCCCAGCGAGCGCCAGACACTCTCCGACGCCGCGCTCCTGCATGACGTGGGTTATCACATCAACTACGAGCAGCACCACAAACATTCGTTCCACCTCATCACGCACGCCGATCTGCTCGGGATCACGCCCGACGAGCAGGTCGTGATCGCGCACGTGGCGCGCTATCACCGCGGCGGCGAGCCCAAGCGGAAGCACACGACCTGGTGGGATCTCGACCGCGACTCGCGCGAGAAGGTGCGTCGGCTGAGCGCGATCCTGCGCGTCGCCGACGGCTTTGATCGGGGCCACGCGAGCGCGGTCGAACGGATCAAGGTCCGCTGGCTCGAGCGCGCGATCCGGCTCTCTCCTGCGCCGCGCCGTGCGAACGACCCCATGCGTCTCGAACTCTGGGGCGCCAGTCGGAAGGCGGGATTGCTGGGGGAGGTGGCTGGCGTGCCTGTCGAGGTCGTCGGGCCTGACGGGAGTGTGGTCCTGGAGTGACGCGCGAGCTCCGAGCTGCGTATACCCGAGCCGCGTATACCCGAGCCGCGTAGCTCCCTCGTGACCCCGTCGTGACAGGACCGTGACAGGGGGTGGTGAGCTTTCGGCACAGCCCAGGCGCATTCTCATGGGCTCCACCACTCCGAGGTCCACCATGCGAGTCCTCACGACGCGAACCGGGATCGTCCGGGCGCTCCTCCTGATCTTCACGGCCACCGCGACCGTCGCGTGCGGCGGCGGCGAGACCGCGCCGGTGATGCTCACCGGCGCCGGCGCCACGTTCCCGTATCCGATCTATTCCAAGTGGTTCGACGCGTACTACAAGGCGACCGGCGACCAGATCAACTACCAGTCGCTCGGCTCGGGCGCGGGTGTGAAGCAGTTCTCCGAGGGCACCGTCGACTTCGGGGCCACCGACGGCCCCATGAATGACGCCGAGATCGCCGCCGTGAAGGGGCAGGTCATCCACCTGCCCACCGTGCTGGGCGCCGACGCGGTGACGTGGAACCTGCCCACGCTCGGCAAGACGCCGCTCAAGTTCGACGCGACCACGCTCGCCGACATCTTCCTCGGCAAGATCACCAAGTGGAATGACCCGCGCCTCGTCGCGCTCAATCCGGGCGTCGCGCTGCCGGCGATCGACTTGCTGGTCGTGCACCGTTCGGACGGTTCGGGCACGACGTTCATCTGGACCGACTACCTCAGCACCGTCTCGTCGGAGTGGTCCACCAAGGTCGGACGTGGCAAGTCGGTGGACTGGCCGGTCGGGCTGGGCGGCAAGGGCAACGAGGGCGTGACGCAGCAGATCAAGCAGGTGGCGGGCACGATCGGCTACGTCGAGATGATCTACGCGATCTCGAACGACCTGCCGGTGGGCGAGATCAAGAACAAGGCGGGCGCCTTCGTCGCGCCGACGCTCGAGAGCGTCAGTGCGGCAGCGGCTGGTGTTTCACTCCCCGAGGATACCGACTTCCGCGTCTCGATCGTGGATGCGGCTGGGGCCGGCGCGTATCCCGTCTCCTCGTTCACCTGGCTCTTGGTCAATCCCGACCTCGCCGACGCCGACAAGGCGAAGGCGATCAAGAAGTTCCTGAGCTGGATGACGGGACCCGAGGCGGCGGCGATGGCGAGTGAACTGCACTACGCGCCGTTGCCGGCGGCGGTGGCGGAGCGGGTCAACGCGCGCATCGCGACCCTCAAGGGTGCGGGAGCGGTGCTGCCCTGAAGCCAGCTCCCGGACTGCTCGCGGGGACGTCAAAGGGAGACACGGCATTCAAGTGGATCCTGATCGCCGCCGCGAGCACCATTCCCGTACTGCTGCTCGCGCTGCTCGTGCAGCTCACACGCGGGGCGTTGCCGGCGATCGACCGATTCGGCGTGTCGTTCATCACGTCGTCCGCGTGGGACCCGGTCGCTGGTCACTTCGGTGCGTGGCCCGCGATCGTGGGCACACTGCTCACCTCGTTGCTCGCGCTCGCAATGGCGGTGCCGTTGTCGCTCGGCGTGGCGATCTACCTGACCGAGTTCGCCCCGGGTCCCATCCGCCGGCCCGTCGCAACGGTGATCGAACTCCTCGCGGCGATCCCGAGCGTCGTCTACGGATTGTGGGGGATCTTCGTGTTGATCCCCTTCTTGACGACGTGGGTCTACCCGGTCCTCGAGGCGAGGCTCGGGTTCCTGCCCTTCTTCACCGGACCGATCTACGGGCCGTCCGTGCTCTCGGCAGCGCTCATCCTCACGATCATGATCGTGCCATTCATCATGTCGGTGTCGCGCGAGGTCCTGCTGGCGGTCCCGCCGGGCCAGCGCGAGGCCGCGCTCGCGCTCGGTGCCACGCGCTGGGAGGCGGTGAGCACGGCGATCGTTCCGTACGCCAAGTCCGGCATCATCGGCGCCGTCATCCTCGGGCTCGGCCGCGCACTCGGCGAGACCATGGCCGTCACCATGCTCATCGGCAACCGACACGAGGTCGCGGCCTCGCTCTTCGCGCCGGGCTACACCATGGCGGCCGTGATCGCCAACGAGTTCGCGGACGCGGCCGGCGGACCGATCCATGAGTCGGCGCTCATCCTCATGGCGTTGCTCCTGTTCGCCGTCACCGTGCTGGTCAACGCCGCGGCGCGCCTCATGATCTGGCGCGTGTCGCGCGGCCGCGGGAACGTATGATCACCGCACGGGCGATCCGTCGGGGGAAGTCACGCCTCATGGTCACGCTCATGGGTGTGGCAGTGGTCCTCGCGGTGCTTCCGCTCTTTCTGATCCTCGGCACGCTCATCCTCAAGGGCGCCTCGTCGCTCTCCTTGGGGTTCTTCCTCAATCGGCCGGCGCCCGTCGGTGAGACGGGTGGCGGCGTGGCGCACGCGATCACCGGCACACTCATGATCGTCGGCATGGCGGCGCTCGTCGGCGTGCCGCTCGGCATCGCTGGCGGACTCTATGCGAGCGAGTATCGCGGGACCCGGCTGGCCTGGATCACGCGGTTCGTGGCCGATGTGCTCAACGGCACGCCATCGATCGTGGTCGGCCTGCTCGCGTGGACTTGGGTGGTCGCGACGCAGCGCCACTTTTCGGCGCTCGCCGGTTCGTTCGCGCTCGCCATTCTCATGATCCCCATGGTCATGCGCACCACCGAGGAGCTCGTGCGCCTCGTGCCCGACTCGCTGCGCGAGGCGGCACTCGCGCTCGGCTACTCGCGTTGGCGCACCACGCTCGTGGTCGTGCTCCGCACGGCGCTCCCCGGCATCGTCACCGGCTCGCTCCTGGCGGTGGCGCGCGTCTCCGGCGAGACCGCACCGCTCCTCTTCACCGCGCTCGGCTCCGAGTATTTCTCGTTCGACCCCGAGCGCCCCATGGCCGCGCTTCCGCTGGTGGTCTACAAGTACGCCACGGGGCCGTATCCCGAGTGGCACAAGCTCGCGTGGACGGCATCGCTCGTGCTCATAATGGTGGTGTTCGCGTTGAGCATCGCCGCCCGCATCGTGACCCGGCAGCGGTTCGGTCGCAATGACTGAGGTCGCCGCGCGCATGCGCACGGATCGGCTCAGCGCGATGTATGGTGACTTCGTCGCGGTGACCGACGTCTCTCTCGCGTTCGCACCCAACCGGGTCCACGCGCTGATCGGCCCTTCGGGCTGCGGCAAGTCCACCTTTCTGCGCACGCTCAACCGGATGCACGAGACGATCCCGGGCGCCTGGATCGACGGACGCGTGCTGCTCGACGAGAGCGACCTCTACGCACCGGGCGTCTCTCCGGTCCGGCTCCGCCGTCGCGTCGGCATGGTGTTCCAGAAGCCCACGCCGTTCCCATTCATGTCCATCGCCGACAATGTCGCGGCGGGCTTGGTCCTCGACCGCTCACTCTCCAAGGCGCGCGTCGCCGAGGTGGTGGAGCGTTCGCTCCGACGGGCCGCGCTGTGGGACGAGGTGAAGGACCGCCTCAACGCCAGCGCCATGGGACTCTCCGGGGGCCAGCAGCAGCGCCTCTGCCTGGCGCGGAGCATCGCACCGGAACCAGAGGTCATCCTGCTCGACGAGCCCACGGCCTCGCTCGACCCCATGGGCACGCAGAAGATCGAGGAGCTCGTCTTCGACCTGAAGCGCGAGTTCACGATCGTCATCGTCACGCACAACATGCAGCAGGCCGCGCGGGTGTCCGACACGACCAGCTTCTTCTACCTGGGCGCGATGATCGAGCACGGTGAGACCAAGCAGATCTTCACCGCACCCCGCGAGGAGCGGACCGAAGCCTATATCACCGGGCGGTTCGGGTGACGGACCGCGCGCCAACGACCCTGACACCGCCCGCGATCGAGGCGCGCGACTTCTCGTTCTGGTACGGCGAGCGGAAGACGCTGCATGAGGTGTCGCTCCAGATCGCCCCCAAGGCCGTCACCGCGATCATCGGCCCGTCGGGCTGCGGCAAGAGCACGTTCCTGCGGTGCGTGAATCGAATGAATGACCTCGTGGTCGGCACGCGCGCGGCGGGCGAGCTGGTCGTCGAGGGACGCGCCGTGTACGGGCCTCGCCTCGACCTGGTCTCCCACCGCTTGCGCGTGGGCATGGTGTTCCAGCGACCCAACCCGTTCCCCAAGTCGATCTACGACAACGTGGCCTACGGTCCGGCGCTCAACGCGCTCGTACCGCGCCGGGGGCTCCCCGAAGTCGTCGAGCGCTGCCTCCGCCGCGCCGCCCTCTGGGACGAGGTCAAGGATCGCCTGCATGCGCCGGCCACCGGACTCTCGGGCGGCCAGCAGCAGCGGCTCTGCATCGCGCGCGCACTCGCGAATGAGCCGTCCGTCCTGCTCATGGACGAGCCCTGCTCGGCGCTCGACCCGATCGCCACGCTGAAGGTCGAAGAGCTTATCTTCGAGCTGAAGCAGGACTATACGATCGTCATCGTCACGCACAACATGCAGCAGGCCGCGCGCGTGGCGAGCCGCACCGGCTTCTTCGAGGCTGGCCGACTCGTGGAGATGGGCGACACGAAGCAGATCTTCACCGCGCCGCGCAACGAACGCACGGAAGCCTACATCACTGGGAGATTCGGATGACCGAGACGCAGCGTCACTTTCATGAGGAACTCGCTGACGTGCGCTCGCGCCTCGTCACCATGGCGGGTGCGGCGGAGACGGCCCTCGCACTCGCGGTCGAGGCACTGCTGGCATGCGACGAGGAGCGGGCCCAGCGCGTCATCCTCGGCGATCGGGACATCGACCGGCGTGAGGTGGACATCGAGGAGCGCTGCATCAATCTGCTCGCGCTCCAGCAGCCCATGGCGCGCGACCTGCGCATGCTCACGTCGATCATGCACATCGCCAACGACCTCGAGCGCGTCGGCGACCACGCCGTGAATATCGCGCAGTCGGCCACACGCGTCTCGAAGGCGCATCCGATCGTGCCCGAGCCCGAGATCGTCATCATGGCCCGCCTCACGCGGGAGATGCTCGCCGACGCGATGGACGCGTTCATCCGGGGGGACGCGGTCGCGGGCCGCGAGATCTGCCGACGTGACGACCAGGTCGACGCACTCAACCGGTCGGTATTCCGCATCCTGCTCACGCACATGATGGAGCACCCGCAGCTGATCAGCAGCGGAATGGAGCTCCTCCTGGTCTCGCGGAACCTCGAGCGGGTCGCGGACCTCGCCACCAACGTGGCCGAGGCAGTTGTGTTCCTGGTGGAGGGGAAGTCGATCAAGCATCATGCGGAGGACGGCGGCGAGTGAACGGCCGCCCGGGTGCCCCGCGTGCGAGGGCGCCCTACGCTGGTGACGCGGGGCCGAAGAAGCGTCCGCGCGCCCAGAGCGACGCGTAGACCAGCAGGACGAGCATCGGCACCTCGATCAGCGGCCCCACCACCGCCGCGAGCGCCTCGCCCGACGTGATGCCGAAGGTCGCCACCGCCACCGCGATCGCCAGTTCGAAGTTGTTGCCGGCGGCCGTGAAGCTGATCGACGCGGTGGTCGGGTAGTCGAACCCCATCTTCACGGAGACGGCGAACGCCACCCCGAACATGATCGCGAAGTAGACGACCATCGGAACGGCGATCCGGAAGACGTCCATGGGGGACTCCACGATCCGGTCACCCTGCATCGCGAACATCAACACGATCGTGTAGAGCAGCCCCAGCAGCGCCGTGGGGCCGATGCGCGGCAGGAAGGTGCCTTCGTACCAGGCGGCGCCCTTTCGCGCGACGAGCGTGCGCCGGGTGAGCCACCCCGCGACGAGCGGGACACCGAGAAAGATGCCGACGCTCCGTGCGATCGCGCCCATCGAGATCTCGATCGTCGTCGCTTCCACGCCCATCCAACCCGGCACCACGGCGAGGAAGAAATAGCCCAGCACCGAGTACGTGAGGATCTGAAAGACCGAGTTGAGCGCCACGAGCACCGCCGCGAGCTCGTTCGAGCCGCAGGCGAGCGTATTCCAGATGAGCACCATCGCGATGCAGCGCGCGAGTCCGATGAGGATGAGGCCGTTGCGATACTCGGGGAGGTCGGGCAGAAAGACCCACGCGAGCACGAACATCACGATCGGGCCCACGACCCAGTTGAGCACGAGCGACGTACCGAGGAGCCGCGTGTCGCGCACATGGGCGCCGATGCTCTCGTAGCGCACCTTCGCGAGCACCGGATACATCATCCAGAGCAGGCCGATCGCGATCGGGACCGAGACGCCGGCGAGTTGCACGGTGTCGAGCGCGGCGCCGAGTCCGGGCCAGGCACGGCCGAGTCCGAGGCCGAGCGCCATGGCGGCAAGGATCCAGAGCGGGAGGAGCCGGTCGAGTGTCGAGAGTCGCGTTTCGGATGCGGTGGACATGGGAGTCTGAGGAGAGGGCGGCCGGATTGCGCCACATTCACATATGACATAGCATATACAACATATGACGGTCACCGCCCTGCCGACAGCCTCACGCGCCGCCCTGCGGCGGATCGCGGCGCTCCACGAGGCCTGCGCCGATCCCGCCCGGCTCCGCCTCCTCAATCTCCTCGCGGCCGGCGATCTCTGTGTCTGCGACCTCACCGAGCTCACCGGCATGAGTCAGCCCTTCGTCTCGCGGCATCTCGCCCGCCTGCGAAGCGCCGGACTCGTCCTCGTCGAGCGGCGAGGCAAGTTCGCCTACTACGCGCTGGCCGACCTCGGCGAAGGCCTCGCCGCGCAGCGCGCGGCCACTCTCGCGGCCACTCTCGCGGCGGTCAGCGCGGCGCATCCCGCGCTGGCCCGCGAGCGCAAGGCCGCGGCCACCGCCGCCTCACGGCGGCTCCGCCTCCCCTGCCCGTGACCTCGATGCGCATTGCGCTGATCTCCGACATCCACGCCAACCTCCACGCCCTCGACGCCGTACTCGACGACATCGCGGCGCGAGGCGACGTGGATGCCCGATACCACTTGGGCGACCTCGTCGGCTACGCGGCCTTCCCCAATGAAGTCGTGGCGCGACTCGACGCCGAAGCGATCGCCGGCATCGCCGGCAACTACGACTCGACCGTCGCGACCGGCTACAAGCACTGCGGCTGCCGCTCCGAGAACCCGCGGCAGGAGGCACTCGCGCACGAGAGCTTCACATGGACCCTCGCACACACCTCCACGGCCACCAAGCGCCGCCTCGGCGCGTTGCCCTTTCGCCTCGACCTTAGACCGCTTGGCGGGCATGTCGCGGGCCCCACGCTCACGCTCGTGCACGCCACACCCACCTCGAACCTCGTCTATGTGACCGAGGACCGCACTGACGACTTCCTCCGGAAGATGGCCGAGCAGGCGGGCCTCAAGGCCGGCGACGCGATCGCGTTCGGCCACACCCACCGACCGTGGTCGCGCGTCGTGGACGGGATCCGATTCGTGAACACCGGTTCGGTCGGACGCCCGAAGGACGGGGACCCGCGCGCCGGCTACACCATCATCGACTTCGGCGGGGACGGACCGCCGCCGGTCGAGTCGGTGCGCGTTCCCTACTCGGTGATGGCGGCGAAAGCCGCGCTCGAGGAGGGAGGCCTGCCGGGCGATTTCGGATTGACGTTGGAGAGCGGACTCGCCTGAACCGCGAAGATCCCGCTGTCGCGGTTCGCCCCCCACGAATCGCGTAGCAACATGCGGTGCGTCGCCCGCTCGCCGCGCTCCCCGGGGTGCCGCTGCACATAGCTCCCGTCGCTCTGCAGGTCCCACGCCTGCCGATTGTCGGCGAGGCAGACGTCGAGCACCGAGTGCAGTCGCTGCTGGAACTCCACATGCGCCACCGGAGTCACGACCTCCACGCGGCGGTCGAAGTTGCGCGGCATCCAGTCCGCCGAGCCGAAGTAGTACTCGGGCGCACCGTCGTTGCCGAACATCCAGATGCGCGAGTGTTCGAGGAACCGGCCGATGATGCTGATCACCCGGATATGCTCCGAGAGTCCTGCGACGCCCGGACGGAGACAGCAGATGCCGCGGATGATCAGGTCGATCTCCACCCCTGCCGCCGAGGCGCGATAGAGCGCCTCGATGCACTCGGGGTCCACGATCGCGTTCATCTTGGCGATGATCCGCCCACGCCGCCCCGCCAGCGCATGCGCCGTCTCGCGATCGATCATCCCCAGCACCCGCTGCCGCATGTTCGTCGGCGCCACCAGCAGCCGGCGGTACTCCGCGCGACGCGAATACCCCGTGAGCGAGTTGAACAGGTCGCTGATGTCCGCGCCGATCGCCTCGTCGCAGGTGAGGAGCCCGATGTCCGTGTAGATGCGCGCGGTGCGGGTGTTGTAGTTGCCCGTCCCGATGTGCACATAGCGCCGGATGCCGTCATGCTCCTTGCGGACCACGAGCGCCGTCTTGGTGTGCGTCTTGAGGCCGGGGAGACCATAGACCACGTGCACGCCGAACGACTCGAGCGTGCGCGCCCACGCGATGTTGTTGACCTCGTCGAACCGCGCCTGCAACTCCACCAGCACCGCCACCTGCTTCCCGCGCTGCGCCGCCTGCGTGAGCGCCTGCACGATCGCGCCGTCGCCCGAGGTGCGGTAGAGCGTCATCTTGATCGCGAGCACCTGATCGTCGCGCGCCGCCGACTCGATGAAGGTCTCCACCGACGCGCCGAACGAATCGAACGGGTGGTGGACGAGGATCTCATGCTCGCGGATCACGTCGAAGATCGAGCGACTCGCGTCGCGCAACTCCGCCGGGACCACCGCGATCAGCGGCGGGTCGCGGTGTTCCGGCAGATCCGTCGACGCGAGCGAAAGCAGATCGCTCACGTCGAGCAACGGCCCCGGCTCGAGGATCTCCCGCTCCGAGAGGGGCGCCATCTCCGGCGCTTCGCTCGCCCGCAGTTCGTCGAGCAACAACTCGCGCAGGTGCACCGGCATGCCGGTCTGCACTTCGACCCGGACCACCTCGCCGAACCGACGCTGGAAGAGCTGCTCCTCGATCATCGCGAGCAGATCCTCCGGCTCCTCGGTGTGCGAGATCTCCAGGTCGGAGTAGCGCGTGAGCCGGAACAGATAGCAGGCGAGCACCTCCATCCCCGGGAAGAGCGCGTCGAGCCGAGCGGAGATCAACGACTCCAACGGCACGTACGTGTGCAGCTTCCCCGTCGGCACCCAGCGCGGCAGGCTCTTGGGGACCTTCACGCGCGCGAATCGCACGCTGCCGGTCACCGGGTCGCGCAACTCCACCGCGAGCGAGAGCGAGAGGTTGCTGATGTACGGGAACGGGTGCCCAGGGTCGACGGCGAGCGGCGTCAGCACGGGATACACCTGCGAATCGAAGTACGCGTCGATCCGCAGACGCTCCTCGTCATCGAGCTCGTCGACTGCGACGAGTCGCACACCAACGCGCCGCAGCAACGGGAGCAGCACCTCGTGCAGCAGCTGTCGCTGCCGAGCGATCAGCGCGCGCACCCGCTCGTCGATCAGTTCGAGCTGTTCGGCCGGCGTGAGTCCGTCAGCCGAGGTCTGGAGCACGCCGGCCGCGAGCTGCCTCCGCAAGCCAGCGACGCGGACCATGTAGAACTCGTCGAGATTCGACGCGAAGATCGCGAGGAACTTGAGCCGCTCGAGCAACGGCGTGCGCTCGTCCTCCGCCTCGTGAAGCACTCGCGCATTGAACTCGAGCCAGCTGAGTTCGCGATTCAGGAACGCGGGGTTCTTCGAGACGAGGGGGTTCACAGCCGGCTCAGCCGCGGAACGCGGCGACGATCCAGTAGCTCATCGCGGCCACACCGGCAGCAGCCGGGATCGTGATGACCCAGGCCCAGATCATCCGGCTCGCCACGCCCCAGCGCACCGCCGAGAGCCGGTGCGTCGCGCCAACGCCGATGATCGAACCAGCGATGGTATGCGTCGTGCTGACCGGGATCCCGAGGTAGGTCGCCAGAAAGATCGCCGATGCCCCCCCGGTCTCGGCGCAGAAGCCACCCATCGGTCGCAGCTTCGTCACGCGTGACCCGAGCGTGTGCACGATCCGCCATCCACCCATGAGCGTCCCGAGCGCGATCGCGAGATGGGCGCCGAGCTTCACCCAGAACGGGATCTCGTCACCCGTATAGTAGAAGTGGCGAAGAAACCCCGTCTGATCCGCGAAGTAGACTTGCCCCGTCACGAGCAGAGAGACGATGATGCCCATGGTCTTCTGTGCGTCGTTCGCACCGTGCGAGAGCGAGAAGAGTGCCGAACTCGTGATCTGCATGCCGCGGAAGAGCGGCTCCACTGCCGCGCGGCGCGCCTTTCGGAAGATCCAGGTGGTGGCGATCATGAGGCCCCAGCCGGCCGCCATACCCACGAGCGGCGAGACCACGATGAAGATCAGCGGCTTTACCCAACCGGAGAGGATCAACGCCGCGAAACCCGCTTTCGCGACCGCCGCGCCACCGTAACCGCCCATCAGGGCATGCGACGAACTCGACGGGATCCCATACCACCAGGTGATGAGGTTCCAGGTGATCGCGCCGAGCAGGCCGGCGAGGATCACGTCGGGGTTCACGAGGGCCAGGTTGATCAGCCCTTTGCCCATCGTCTTGGCGACCTTGGTGTCGAAGACGAAGAGCGCGGCGAAGTTGAACGTCGCCGCCCACGCGACCGCAGTGAACGGACTCAGGACCCGTGTCCCCACGATCGTGGCGATCGAATTCGCCGAGTCGTGGAACCCGTTGATGTAGTCGAAGATGAACGCGACCAGAACGACCGCGAGGATGTACCAGACCACGGTCAGGAGTTCTTGAGGGAGATGCTCTCGAGCACGTTCGCGACATCCTCGCATTCATCGACCGCGTGCTCGAGGTTGTCGTAGATCTCCTTCCACTTGATCACCTCGAGCGCGTCCGGCCTGCCCGAGAAGAGCTTCTCGATCGCTTCGGAATAGATCGCGTCGGCCTTCTCCTCGAGCTCCTTCACCTTGCGCGCCGCCCTGTGCACGGCCGCCGGGACCCGGATCTCCTTCACGCCGGCTGCGATCGCCTCGGAGCACTCCACGAGCACGTCGACCAGCGCGACCGCGGCCTCACGTCGCTCGGCGATGTGGTACATCTTCGCCCGACGCGCCGTCCCGTCCATCAGGTCGATCACATTGTCGAGTCGGTGCGCGAGCAGGTGGATGTCCTCGCGATCCAGCGGCGTCACGAAGCTGCGGTCGATCCGCTGCATGATGTCGTACGTGAGCGCGTCGGCCGCATGCTCCTCGGCCTTGATCTTGATCGTGAGCTCTTCGAGCCGGCTGGGCTCGGAGAAGAGCACCTTGAGCAGCGCCGAGGAGGTCTTGAGGCGCGCAGAGAGCTGGTCGAATAGACCGAAGAAACCTTCATCCTTCGGGAGAAAACGCACGGGGGTTCGCTCGGAGCGGGAGTGGCACGCAGTTCGATGCCCGGCCGGGCATCGAGTGGATCGTCGTCTCGGACTCGCGCGCGAAAGATACCGCGCTTCTGGAGTGCAGGGCAAACGGCGCGCACTCGCCTTGGCGGCCTCGGTGCAGAACCGCTACCGAAGGCCGCTGGACTTGCTTAACAGTCCGCGCTGCAACAACATGGCCCGCCTCTCGTCAACGAGGTCGCGCCGCACGAAGGTCCGGATCAGCAGCGCGCCGGCCACGAACCCCCCGACGTGTGCCCAGACGGCCACCCCGCCAGCCAGATCCCCCACGCCGGCAAGCTGGGGAAGGCCGATCAGCACCTGCAGCGCCAGCCACCAGAGCAGCACCATCCAGGCGGGCAACGGGATCACGCGGAAGAACACGACGAAGATGAACAGCATCCGCACCCTCACCCGAGGGAAGAGCACGAAGTACGCGCCCATCACCCCGGAGATCGCCCCCGACGCGCCGACCGTGGGGATCGGCGACGCGGGTCCCGCCATCACATGCGCGGCGGCCGCAGCCAGGCCGCACAGTACATAGAACGCCGCGAACCGAGGCGCCCCCATCACGTCCTCGATGTTGTTCCCGAAAACCCACAGGAAGATCGCGTTGCCTATGAGGTGTTCCCAGCCACCGTGCAGGAACATCGAGAGCACGGGCGTCAACCAGTTGATCGGCTGGTCGTCCACCGCGCACTCAAGGCCAGGGGCGATCGGGAGCGCGAAGCCGAGCGGCGCGAGTCCCGTGAGCTCACCCGGCACCATGCCCAGCGTGCACACGGCACGCACTAACCGGTCGCCGAACCCCGCCCCCTCCACGATCAGCCAGACGGCCGTGATGGCCGTCAGGATGAGCAGTGTCATCACCGCGGGCCGGACCGTCGGATTGTCGTCGCTCAGCGGTATCATCGCGTCGTCCTGTCAGACTCGCTCAGAGGGAACGCGGCTCAAATCTGCCATTTCGGCGCGAATCTTTGGCCCCGCCTTTGCCGTTCATCGCCGCAGTACTCGCCCCGCCGCCAACGCGCTGCGGATGAATCCGGCGCACTACCTGCGCCCCAAGATACTCCCCTGAGGAACGAATGGCAGACAAAGTGATCGGCATCGACCTGGGCACGACCAACTCGGTCGTCGCGGTCATGGAGGGCGGCGACCCCGTCGTCATCCCCAATGCAGAGGGCGGCCGCACGACCCCCTCCGTGGTCGGTTTCAGCAAGGACGGCGAGCGTCTCGTCGGTCAGATCGCCAAGCGGCAGGCAGTGACCAACCCGGCCAACACGGTCTTTTCGATCAAGCGCTTCATGGGCGGCAAGATGTCCGAGGTGCAGACCGAGACGGCCCGCGTGCCGTACAAGGTCGTCCGTGGGCAGAACGACCTCGCGTCGGTCGAGGTCCAGGGCAAGACGTACACGCCCACCGAGATCTCGGCCATGATCCTCCAGAAAATGAAGCAGACCGCGGAGGACTACCTCGGCCATACCGTGACCAAGGCGGTCATCACCGTCCCCGCCTACTTCAACGAC
>JANOTB010000243.1:0-5853 GCA_031416115.1 Gemmatimonadota bacterium | reverse complement strand
CGATGCTGGCCCACAAGGGCTCGCGCGAAGGACATGTCGTCGCCGACATCCTCGCGGGACACAAGCATCACCCGGTGAACTACGGCAACATCCCCACCGCCACCTACTGCCACCCCGAGGTCGCGAGCATCGGCCTCACCGAGGCGCAGTGCAAGGAGCAGGGGCTCAAGTACAAGATCGGCAAGTTCCCCTTCTCGGCGAATGGCCGCGCCCGTACCAGTGGCGAGACCGAGGGTTTCGTGAAGATCATCCGCGACGAGAAGTACGGCGAGATACTCGGGGCGCATATCATCGGCGCTCATGCGACGGAACTCATCCACGAGATCGCGGTCGCCCGCGAGAACGAGTACACGGTCGAGGAGATCGATCTCGCGATCCATGCGCACCCGACGCTCAGCGAGGCGATCGCCGAGGCGGTGCTCGACTCCATGGGAAAGTTGCTCCATGCGTAACGGCGCCTGACCACGCGCGAGCGTGAGCATGGAGACCCGATGAAGGACTTCCTCGTCCTCGACCTTGGCCTCCGCAGCTATGCGGAGGCCTTGTCGTTCCAGCGTAGCCTCGCGGCCGCGCGGATCGCCAGGCGCGTGGCGCAGGACGTGCTCGTGCTCCTCGAGCATCCGCCGGTCATCACGCTCGGGAGATCGACCAAGGCGGGGAACCTGCTCGCGACCGAGGCGCTGCTCGCGGCGCGGGGGGTAGAGTTGCACGAGGTCGAGCGCGGCGGCGATGTCACCTTCCACGGTCCGGGGCAGCTCGTGGGGTATCCGATCGTCGATCTCACCGAGCATAAGCAGGACCTGCATTGGTATCTGCGGCTGGTGGAGGAAGTGATCATCCGCGGCGTCGCGCCGTTCGGCGTCACCGCCGAGCGAAATCCGGGGAAGACCGGCGTCTGGACGAATGGCCGTAAGCTCGCGAGCATCGGCGTGCATGCGCGCAGTTGGGTCACTTGGCACGGGTTCGCGCTCAATGTGACGACCGACCTCAGCTACTTCGACCTCATGGTCCCCTGCGGTATCGCCGACGTCGTGATGACGTCGGTGGAACGCGAACTGCTCGACGGTGCGAAGGGCCCGTGTCTCGCGCCGTCACCTTCACTCGCAGCGGACGTACGTGAGTCCGTGGTCCAGGCATTCGGACAGGTCTTCGAGCGGCGCGCGGTACGGACGACGCTCGAGGAGATCGAACCTCATCTCGTGGAGACTTCGTGATCGATTCCTTCTCCCCGCGCTCCGGCGGTGGAACGTCGACCAGCAGTGCGCCGGTGATCGCCGCGGCGGCCGCGTTCCTCGTGCTCGCCTGCGGCGGTGGGCGCTCGCCCACACCTGCCGCCGTGCCGGTACCGGATGTCGTGCTGATCACGCCGCCACCGGAGTCACTGCGCGCGGCCCCCGATCTCTTCCTCCCGCGCGCCACCGAGGCACGAGCGTGGAACGACCTCGACAGCGGCACCGTGCGCATCCCGATCCTCGTCGCGACCACGCGGCGAGGCATCGACGCGGAACGCCCGGGCTTCCGGTTCGGCACACAGGACGCTAACGAGCTGAGCTGGGGCCTCGCTCAGGTGAGCGTCCCCTCGTACCGCGTGCGCGCCGAAGGCGAGATCCCGCGCGCCGGCAGTGAGCCTGAGCCCGACCCGTTGCGCGCGATGTTCATGAACTCGCTCATCCCCGCCGACTCGGTGCGCTTTCTTCAGCGCGTGCGCGACGATCTCGCGCGCACCCGATCGCGCGACATCCTCGTGTTCGTGCACGGTTACAACAGCTCGTTTGAGGACGCGGCCGTGCGCGCCGCCCAGCTCGCGGCCGACATGGGCTTCGACGGCACGGTCGTGCTCTTCAGTTGGCCGTCAGCCGGCGCGCTCACGGGCTACGTGCGGGACCAGCAGACGGCGCGCAACGCCGGCTGGCACCTCCTCCGTCTGTTGCGTGACCAGCTCCCACGGGCCAATCCCGATCGGATACACGTGATCGCGCATTCCATGGGTTCCGAAGTCCTGAGCAAAGCCCTCTCGCTCATGGACGCGCGCGACTCGCTCCCCCGTCTGGCGCAGGTCGTCTTCGCAGCCCCCGACGTCGATGCGCGCATCTTCTCGCGCGAGATCCTGCCCGTCCTCCGCCAACGAGCAATCGGCGTCACGCTCTACGCCTCGAGCGAGGACGAAGCGCTGCGGGCTTCGCGCGTGCTGAACGGCGTGCTTCGACTGGGCCTGGGCGGCGACTCGCTCACGGTGCTGTCCGGCATGACGACCGTCGACGCGACCCGCGTCCGTGGCGACGCGCTCGGGCACACGCTCTTCGGCAATCCGGCGCTGCTCACCGATATGCACGCGGTGCTCACTGAGGGGCGCTCGCCCGCGGAGCGCCGGCTCCTCCAGATCCGGCGGGCCGACGGGTCGATCTTCTGGCGGTTCCGCTGATCTGAGCGTGACCTGACTCGACCGCGGCGCGGCGCTCCTGAGAGCCGCGCCGCGATGCCATCACGCCCCAGGCTTCGGGTTACATTCAGTCCATGTCGAGCGAGCCGATCGCCTACCCTGCCCGCCTTCGCGAGGTCGCCCCGCGCCGCGTGGTGGACTTCGCCGCCGAGCTGAACGACGCGCAGCGCTCGGCAGCCACGCACGCCGACGGCCCGCTCCTCATCGTCGCAGGGGCCGGCACGGGTAAGACGCGCACACTCGTGTATCGCGTAGCGCACCTGATCGAGCGCGGCATCCGCCCCGAGCGGATCCTCCTCCTGACGTTCACGCGCCGGGCCGCGCAGGAGATGCTCGCGCGCTCGGAGAAGCTCGTCGGCAGCGAGAGTCGCGCAGTGCATGGCGGCACATTCCACGGAACGGCGCACCGCCTGCTCCGGCGTTTCGGCGCCGAGGCAGGGCTCCCGAGTGACTTCACGATCCTCGACCAGGGCGACGCCGCCGACCTCATGGCGCTCTCGCGCACCGCGTGCGGCCTCGGCGACAAGACCAAGCGCTTCCCCAAGAAGGAGACCCTGCACCACGTCTACTCGCGGCATGTGAACACCGAGTTCCCGGTGGGCGCGATCCTCCGCGACGAGTACCCGCGCTTCATCGAGTACGAGGACGACATGGCGCGCGTCTTCGCGGACTACACCGCGCGCAAACAGAGCCGGAACCTCGTCGACTACGATGACCTCCTGCTCTACTGGGCGATGTTGCTCGAGACCGACGCCGCGCGTGCGATCGGTGACCGCATCGGGGCACTGTACGACCACATCCTCGTCGATGAGTATCAGGACACCAACGTGTTGCAGGCGCGCATCCTCAAGGGGATGTGCCGCGTGCACCGCAACATCACCGTGGTCGGCGACGACGCGCAGAGCATCTACGCGTTTCGCGGTGCGACCATCCGAAACATCCTCGACTTCCCGCGCGAGTTCCCCGGCGCGTCGGTGGTCACGCTCGAACAGAACTACCGCTCCACGCAGCCGATCCTCGACGCCTCCAATACATTGATCTCGCGCGCCGAGGAGCGATTCACCAAGGAGCTCTTCACCAAGCGCGTCGGTGGCGAGAAGCCCTGGTTGGTCACCGCGCAGGACGAACAACAGCAGACGCGCTTCGTGGTGGACCGGATCCTCGAGCTCCACGAGGAGGGCACGCCGCTCCGTGAGATGGCGGTGCTCTTCCGCGCCGGCTACATGAGCGCCGACCTCGAGGTCGAGCTCACCGCGCGCAACATCCCGTTCGAGAAGTGGGGCGGACTCAAGTTCTTGGAGGCGGCGCATGTGAAGGACGTGCTCGCCTTTTTACGGGTGCTCGAGAATCCGCGTGACGAGGTGAGTTGGTATCGTCTGCTGCAGCTCATGCCCGGCATTGGCGAGACCACCGCGCGTCGCGCGATCGAGGCGATCTCCGCCGAGAACTGGGACCCTGAGGCCTTCGCGCGCTTCACGCCGCCGCCGCGCGCACGAGAGGCGCACGCGAACCTGGTGCAGGTGTTGGCCGCACTCCGGCGCAGCGACCTCGAGGGGAACGGGAGCGTGGCGCGCGACATCGCGCGCGTCCGCACGTTGTACGACGACATCCTCCGCGCGCGCTACGACCGCGAGGAGCCGCGCCTCGCGGACCTCGAACGGCTGCAGGCGATCGCAGACAGCCACGGCACGCGCGCCGATTTCCTCACCGCGATCTCCCTCGACCCGCCGGCGTCGTCCACGGACTTGGGCTTCGGCAGCGAGAGCGAGGACGACACGCTGATCCTCTCCACCGCGCATAGCGCCAAGGGGAAGGAGTGGGACGCCGTCTTCCTTATCTGGGCCGTCGACGGCTGGTTCCCCATGTCGCGCGCACTGGGCGACGACGAGCAGATCGACGAGGAGCGGCGCCTCATGTACGTCGCGCTCACCAGGGCGCGCGAGCATCTCGCGGTGAGCTTCCCGTTCAACGTGTATGAGACGCGCCGCGGTGCGAACTACTCGCTGTCGCAGATGAGCCGGTTCCTCGACCGGGGCGTGGTGCGGACCTTTCAGCAGGTGGTGCTCGAGCGCTCCGACACATCGCCGCCGAACGAGTCACCGTCGGGCGCCACTCCGGTCGTCGACCTCCGCGCGTTGCTCAGGAATCGATTCGGCGGGTGATCGTCCTGGCGGCCGAACGCCGTTCAGGCCGTTCCGACCGACGCATCATGCACCCCCGCGATCGCCCGCCCGCTCGGGTCCGCTGCCGCCGCGAAGGCAGCATCCCACGCGATCGCCGCAGGAGTTGAACACGCGATCGACTTCCCACCCGGCACCGTCGCCGCGCACCGATCACCGGGGAAGTGCTGCGCGAACAACACGCGGTACACATACGCCTCCTTCGTGAGCGGCGGGTTCACCGGGAACCGCTCCGCTGCGCCGGCGAGCTCGGCATCGCTCACCTTCACCTCCGCCGTCGCCTTGAGCGCGTCGATCCAGCCGTACCCGACGCCATCGCTGAACTGCTCCTTCTGCCGCCAGAGGATCTCGTCGGGCAGCGTCCCTACGAACGCCGTGCGCAACAGGTGCTTCTCGATCGGTCGGCCACCAGTCACCCGCGGACGCACCCGCTTCTGCTCGGCGTCGATCATCATCGCCGTCTCGATGAACTCCAGGTCGAGGAACGGCACGCGCGCCTCAACGCCCCACGCCGCCATCGACTTGTTCGCGCGCAGGCAGTCGTACAGGTGCAGCGACCCGAGCTTGCGCACCGTCTCCGCATGGAACTCCTCGGCCGACGGCGCCTTGTGGAAGTACAGATAGCCACCGAACAACTCGTCCGATCCCTCGCCCGAGAGCACCATCTTGATCCCCATCGAGCGGATCCGGCGCGCGAGCAGGAACATCGGCGTCGACGCGCGGATCGACGTGACGTCGTACGTCTCCACGTGGCGGATCACCTCCGACAGTGCGTCGATCCCCTCGTGGATGGTGAAATGGAACTCATGGTGCGCGGTCCCGATCGCCTCCGCCGCACGCCGCGCCGCCAGCAAGTCTGGCGCATCTTCGAGCCCGATCGCGAACGAATGCAGACGCGGCCACCAGGCCTCGCTCTGGCCGTCCTCCTCCACACGGCGTCGCGCGAACTGCTGCGCGCACCAGGCGATCACGGACGAGTCGAGCCCGCCCGACAGCAGCACGCCGTAGGGAACGTCGGACATCAGCTGACGGCGCACCGCCTGCATCAGGGCCGCGCGCACCGCCGCCGGTTCGATCCCGTGCCCGCGGACCGCGTCGTACTCGCGCCAGCGCGGCGCGTAGTACGGGCGGACCACCCCGTCCGCGCTGTCGAGCAGGTGGCCCGGCGGGAAGGTCTCGATCGTCTCGCACACGCCGACGAGCGCCTTCATCTCCGACGCGACCCAGAGCCGG
>JANOTB010000242.1:0-5501 GCA_031416115.1 Gemmatimonadota bacterium | reverse complement strand
GCAGGCGCAGGCCTTCGTTTCGCGCGATTCGAGAGATCACGTGCTCTCGGCGCGGAACGGGCACTTCGTCCAGCTCACCACGAGCATCGCCACGAGCGCGATCGGATCGGCGTACGACTTCGGACGTTATGCGCTCGACGCGCGCCGCTACTGGTCGCTCGGTCCGCGCAGACACGTGATCGCGGCGCAACTCCTCGCCGAGGCCACGAGCGGGACGGTACCGTTCGACCAGATGGTGCTCGTGGGCAGCGACACCGCATTGCGCGGCTACACGCGAGGGCGGTATCGCGACCTCAACGGCGCCAGCATGCAGATAGAGTACCGCTCGCCGTTCGTGCATCGCGTCGGCATGGTGGCGTTCGCCGGTGGTGGGGTGGTCGCGCCGACGCTCACCTCACTCCGCGAGTCGCGATTCCTACCGACGTACGGTCTTGGCCTGCGCGTGCTGTTGGTGCCCGCACAGCGCGTGACGATCCGAGTGGACTACGGGCGGGGGAAGGGCGGCGGGGGGTTGTACATCGCGCTCAATGAGGCGTTCTGAGCTGTGATAGCGAGAGCACCACGCCGAGCACCGCCGCGAGCTCGGGCTTGAGGACCTTCACGGCGACCATTCGCTTGTGCTTCAGGTCCTCGGCGAGGTACACCGTGGCCATGCCGCCCTGCCCGAGTTCGCGCTCGATGCGGTAGCGGTCGGCGAGGGCGGCGCGGAGGCGTTCGGGTGTCTGACTCATCGTGCGGCAAGTTACGACCGGGCGCGGCACGGTGCGAGCGGGTGCGCTGTGATCGGGTGCGCTGCGAGCCTACTCCCCGACTTCCTCGAAGAACCGTTCGAGCGGCAGCCGGAACGGATCCACGTCCTCTCGCGGACGCCAGATGAGCTCGTCGAGGATGATCTCCGGCCGCTCGTCACCGGGCCGCCAGCGCTCGATGAGCCGCGCGTCGGCGTCGACGATCCAGTACTCAGGCACGTGCTCGCTCTGGTAGATCAGGCGCTTGGAATGGCGATCGGCGCGGGCGGTGCTCGGTGAAAGGACCTCGACTGCGAGCAGGAGCGACTTGACCTCGGTCCACGATCTGGGAGCGCCACCTTCGCGCCAGGGCACGACGAAGAGATCCGGTTGCACGAGCCGACGCGGTGAGAAGACGATGTCGGCGGGAGCGAGCATCGTCCACCCCAGTCCGTGCGCCCGCACGTACGCGCGCAGGAGCGAATACAGCGGTCCGATCGCCGATTGGTGCCCCCACGTCGGCGACGGCGTCACGAAGAGCTCTCCATCGAGCACCTCGTAGCGATTGCCGTCGTGCGGTAGCGCGAGCGCGCGCTCGACGGTCCACTCCTGATCCTGTATTCCTGCGGGCATGGCCATACGGTACGCTCGGCTCGGCGGGGTTGGCAATGGGACATGCGCACACGGTACGACGACCATCCCGCGTCCCGACATCGAACCAGTGCGAAAGGGTGCCTCGCAGCGCACGCAGGCCCCGACGGCCGGGTGTCCCCCGACGGACGGGTCGTTCCTCGACAGGTCGTTCCTCGACGCTCGCGTGGCCGGAGATCGCGCTGCATACTTGACCGACCCCGATCGAACTTCCTATCCCGACATGAGACCGTCACTCCTCGCTGTCGTCGCCGCGCTTCCGCTCATCGTCGGCTTCGCGCTGAGCGGCACGCACGCGTATCCCGCGCTCCCCGTCGTGCGATTCCACGACAACGCCATCACGTCAGGGCGAATGGTGAATGGCGAGCACTCGCTCTCACTCGGGATTCGCCGGGCGATGTGGCACCCCTATGGCGAGCAGCGCGCGGGGCTCGAGATGTTCGCGTTCACTGCAGCGGACGGCCGGCCGGTGATGCCCGCGCCGATGCTGCGCGTGAAAGTCGGCACCAAGGTGCACGTGTCGCTCACCAATCCCACCGATTCGACGTTCGTCGTCCACGGCCTGCAGTCACGGCGCGCTGTGGAGGATTCGATCGTCCTCGCACCGGGTGAATCGCGCGAGGTGCGCTTCACTGCCGACGCGCAGGGTACGTTCTACTACTACGCCACCTTCCTCGGTCAGGGTCTCAGGGTCGGCCGTTTCAGCGACGCCATTCTCTCAGGCGCCTACATCGTCGACGGGCCGAGCGGTGCACCGAAGAACGAGCACGTGGTGGTGCTCAGCCTGATCTACGACTCTCGCAACCCCAATGGAACGGCCAGCTTCAGCACGGAGCTGGGAGTGATGAACGGTCGGCCGTGGCCGTACACTCCGCGCCTCGTGTACGAGCTGGGTGACTCGGTGCGCTTTCGCTTCATCAATGCGTCGAACGACATCCACCCGATGCATCTGCACGGCGCATTCTACCGCGTGGATTCTCGTGGCGCGTTGATGAACGACTCCGTCTACTCGGCCGACCAGCGGCGGATGTCCGTCACCGAGCGGCTGCTTCCGGGGGAGACGACGTCGCTGGTCTGGTCTCCCGAACGGCCCGGCGGCTGGCTTCTGCACTGCCATCACTTCTTGCACACGACGCCCAATATTCCGTACGGCGCCGAGCGCAAGACGCCGGAGGAGCGCCGGCGTCTGCGAGCGGAGCAGCACGGGAAGATGGATCCCAATCGCCACGTGCTGGATGAGATGGGCGGGCTGATGATGGCCGTCGAGATCCGACCCCCCGCCGGCTGGACGATGAACGCTCCGACGCGTCGCCAGTTGCGCCTGGTGCTGCCGGACGACTCGACCGCCAGTGACAGCTCACGCCTCTACACACCATCGGTGGGCGACGGTGACAGCCTCACCCCTCCGGTCACTCGCGAAGGGCCTGGCGCTCCGCTCATTCTGCGCCAGGACGAGCCTACGAGCATCCGAATAGTGAACAACTCGCCTGAGCCCACCGGCATCCACTGGCACGGCATGGAGCTGGAGAGTTACTACGACGGCGTCGTGGGCGTCGGCGGCACTCCCGGACAGATCACGACCGCCGTCATGCCGCACAGCACGTTCGAGGCGCGCATGACACCGCCTCGCGCCGGGACATTCATCTATCACACGCATCTATTCGAGACCCGGCAGCTATCGCGCGGCCTCTTCGGAGCCCTGGTGGTGATGCCCCCCGGAAAGGACTTCGATCCGACCCACGATCACATCTACATCATGGGGGACACGCGCACGAATGGGACGTCATTGAACGGCCTGCGCGCGCTTCCGCCGCTGCAGCTCACCGCGGGCGAGTCGCATCGGCTGCGTTTCATCAACATCACGATGGTCAATGCGGGACTGCAGATGCACCTCCTCGGTGCCGACAGCACCGCCACGCAGTGGATGGCCGTCGCCAAGGATGGGATGGATCTGCCGGCGCATCAGCGCGTGATGCGAGCAGCGCGCCAGCCGGTCTCGATCGGCGAGACGTATGACTTCGAGTTCACTCCCGCCGCACCGGGCCGCTACCTGCTTCAATTGCGTTTACCCAATGGGCGTGTCAGGGCACAGCAATCGTTCGAGGTGTCGGCGCGGCAGTGACGGCGTCACACGATCTCGCGTGGTCGGTCGCCATGGAGGGCACGCCGCGGGCCGTCCGGCGGCGCTCACGAGGATGTCGATCACGCCATGTACTCAGGGGACCCTGATTGAACTTCCTATCCCGCGAGCACGGCAGGCAACACCCGCAGACCTGGCCCCGCGTGATGAGGTGCGGCGGCTGGCCGGCGAGCATCTCGTAGAGCACGCTCGCGAGCGAGTACACATCCGAGCGCGCGCTGATCTCCTTCCCCGCCGTCGGCTGCTCGGGGCTCATGTAGTGCGGCGTGCCGAGGCTCAGCCCCGTCTCGGTCATCCGTCCGCCCGCAGCCGCGCTCACCGCGAGGGCGATCCCGAAGTCGGCGACCATCGGACGGCCATTGGCCAGCAGGATGTTCTCGGGCTTGATGTCGCGATGGATCACGCCGAGCTGCGTCTCGCGATCGAGCTTCGCGCGCAGCGTCTCGCCGTCGACGAACGGCATCACGTAATAGAGGAAGCCGTCGGCCTCGCCCGAATCGAACAGCGGCAGGATGTGCGGATGCTGCAGCGCCGCCGTGGTCCGTATCTCCACCACGAAGCGTTCGGCGCCGAGGACTGCGGCGAGGGCGGCGCGGAGGCGTTCGGGTGTCTGGCTCATCGTGCGGCACGTTACGACAGGGCGCGGCACGGCGCGAGCGGGCGCGCTGCGAGCCTACTCCCCGACTTCCTCGAAGAACCGTTCGAGCGGCAGCCGGAACGGCTCAGCGTCCTCGCGCGGCCGCCACGTCAGCTCGTCGAGGATGATCTCCGGCCGCTCGTCACCGGGGCGCCAACGCTCGATGAGCCGCGCGTCGGCGTCGACGATCCAGTACTCCGGCACGCGCTCGCTCCGGTAGATCACGCGCTTGCGGTGGCGATCGGCGCGAGCCGTGCTCGGTGAAAGGACCTCGACTGCGAGCAGGAGCGACTTGACATCGGCCCATGCGCGGGGAGCGCCGCCTTCGCGCCAGGGCACGACGAAGAGATCCGGCTGAACGAGCCGACGCGGTGAGAAGACGATGTCGGCGGGGGAGAAGCGCGTCCAGCCGATGCGGTGCTCATCCACGTAGGCACTCAGCTGGCGGAAGAGCATACCGAGCACGGACTGATGCCCCCAGCTCGGTGCGGGCGTCACGAACAGCTCCCCATCGAGCACTTCGTAGCGGTTACCATCCTCCGGCAACGCGAGGGCGCGCTCGACGGTCCAGTCGACATCAGGGGCATGAACAGGCATGGCCATACGGTACGCTCGGCTCGGCGGGGTTGGCAATGGGACATGCGCTGACGGTACGACGTTCGTCGCCCGTGCTCGCATCGAACCACTGCAAGGAGGAGCGCTGCGGCGCTCGCGCTCGACATTCGCCCGCCGAGGTGCGAGAATCCAGTGTCCGCTCACCTCCGTCGCCAATCTCATGCGCCTCCTCGCCGTTGTGTCGCTCCTCGCGCCAGCCCTCCTCGCCGCCCAGGCCCAACCCATCCCCGTCACCTCCGCCAAGCCAGGCTGGCAATGGTCCATGGACTCCGTGCGCGCAGTCGTGAACGAAGTCCGCGCCGGCCGCTCGCTCCAACCGCGCACCTGGGCCAACGGCGCCAAGGTCGCCGTGCTCCTCTCGTTCGACGTCGACAACGAGACTATCTCCATCCGCAACGGCGAGCCCACGGTCGGCTCGCTCTCGCAGCACCAGTACGGCGCGCGCGTCGGACTGCCGCGGATCCTCAAGCTGCTCGACACGAACCGGATCCCCGCGACCTTCTTCATCCCGTCGGTGAGCCTCGCGATCACACCCGAGATGGTGACCTGGATCAAGGCCAGCGGTCGGCATGAGTTCGCCGTGCACGGGTGGATCCACGAACTCAACGCGACGCTCCCCGACTCGACAGAACGGATGCTGCTCCAGCGCGCCGTCGCCGAGCTGACGCAGATGACGGGCACCCGCCCAACAGGCTATCGCGCGCCGAGCTGGAACTTCAGCCCCAACACG
>JANOTB010000241.1:0-2314 GCA_031416115.1 Gemmatimonadota bacterium | reverse complement strand
GGCAGATCCGCAGCGACGTTCGCCGGGGCGGTCGGATTTCTGAGTGACGTGCGCGACCCACCGCCGATCGCTGCGCTTCGAACACGCCTCTCCCAGAATCCCGAGCTCGCCCGATGGGCCGTCGAACTCTCACAGCGAGAGTCGGCGCTCGCAGTGGAGCGCGCGAAACGCACACCCGACCTGACGCTGTCCGCCGGCTACCGGCGTTATAGCCTCGTGGGCATCGATGCCTTCATCGTCGGCGTGACGCTGCCGTTGCCGTTGTTCGACCGGAACGATGGTGGTACGGCCGAAGCGGCCAGTCGCGTGCACAAGACCTACGAGGAGCAGCGGGCCGCGGAGTCGCGCGTGTCGGCGGCGCTCGCGTCAGCGTATCACGCGCTGTCGAGTGCTCACCAGGAACTGACGGCGTTGCGCGAGACGGTGTTGCCAAGGTCGGAGCAGATCTTCGCCGCTACCAATGAAGGCTATCGGCTCGGCAGGTTCGCGTACCTCGACGTGCTCGACGCGCAGCGCACGTTGATCGGCGCCCGCGGACAGTACCTGCGCGCCGTGTCGGACCATCACAAGGCCGTCGCGGACGTGGAGCGCCTGATCGGTGCGCCGCTCGCCGAGATCCCACAATGAGCAGGAGATTCGTCGTGCCGAACAGGATTCAGGAGGGTGGGATGAGAATGCTTTCCGGCTGGAAGCGCATCGAGGCGGCGGCGAGCTCGCGCCTACCGGCACGTCTGCAGGCGTGGCGGTTCCCTGTCGCCTCCGCGCTGGTGGTCGCCGCGATCTCGATCTACGCACTCACGCAGCAGACGTCAGGCGGCGACGCAGCGTCGGACCCGGCGCGCGCGCGTCTGGCTGAGGCGGGGTCGCTCGCCTATCCGCGCGGACCGAATGGAGCGCGGTTGCTCTCCGATGGCCCGCTCCAACTCGAGGTCACGATCTACGAGACGGGCGTCGAGCCGCAGTTCCGCGTCTATCCGTTCGACGCCGACTTGAAGCCAGTCCCGCCGAAGGATGTCGTGCTCACGATCGAACTGCATCGACTCGGCGGCCGCGTTGACCGCGTCGGGTTCCGTCCAGAGGCGGACTACCTGCAGGGCGACGCCGTGATCGAGGAGCCGCACTCGTTCGACGTGAAGGTGACCGCGCTGATGGGCGGCCAGCGGCACGAGTGGTCCTACTCGCAGATCGAAGGCAAGGTCCTGCTGGGAACGGATCAGGTCGCGAGCGCCGGCATCGTGATCGACACCGCGGGCCCGCGACGCATGGTCACGACACTGGAACTGCCCGCGCAGGTCAAGGCCAACGAGACGCAACTGGCGCACGTCGTGCCGCGCCTCAAGGGAGTCGTGACTGAGGTGCTCAAGCAGGAAGGTGATCCGGTGCGAAAGGGCGAGCTGATGATCGTGCTCAACAGCCGCGAACTCGCAGATGCGAAGGGCGTGTACATCGCCGCAGCGCGTCATGTCGAGTTCATGGGAGTCGCCCTGGCGCGCGAGGTGGAACTGTGGAGGAAGAAGATCTCCGCGGAGCGCGAACTGCTCGAGGCGCGGCGCGCATTCCAGCAAGCCGAGCTGGAGCAGAAGCTCGCCGCGCAAACGCTCATCGTCCTCGGCGTGTCGGGCGAATCGCTGGCGGACCTTTCCTCGGCGCCTGCCGAGAGCATGGCGCGGTACGAAATCCGCGCCCCGCTGAGCGGCCGCGTGATCGAAAGGAGCGTCACCGTAGGCGAAGCCGTGAGCGCCGAGGAGGACATCTTCACGGTGGCCGATCTGTCCTCCGTCTGGGTCGACATCATGGTCTACGCCAAGGATCTCGCCCTCGTGCGCGAAGGACAGGAGGCGACCGTGCGGTCCGCCGATCTCGGGATCGAGATCACCGGACGCGTGAGCTATGTCGGACCACTCGTGGGTGAGGAGAGTCGTGCCGCCGTTGCGCGGATCGTGCTCGCGAATCCGCGGGGAGAGTGGCGCCCGGGGTTGTTCGTCACGGTACGCCTCGTCCGTGAAGCCGCGATCGTGCCGGTGGTCGTATCCGTCGACGCGATCCAGACGTTCCGGGATTGGCAGGTCGTCTTCGTGCGGTACGGGGACTACTTCGAAGCGCGCCCGCTGGAACTCGGCCGCAGCGACGGTCAGTGGGTGGAGGTCAAGCAGGGACTTTCGCGTGGGGAGCGTTACGCTGCCCTCAACAGCTACGCCGTGAAAGCCGAGATCGGGAAGCTCGGCGCCACGCACGACCACTGAGGCGCCGCCACCCATGCTCGAACGCATCCTTCGTTTCTCGATCCAGCAGCGCTGGATGGTCCTCATCGCGG
>JANOTB010000240.1:0-7645 GCA_031416115.1 Gemmatimonadota bacterium | reverse complement strand
GTTCCGGTATCCGCGCTGGGTGACCGGGTCCGCGACCGAGATCCAAAAGCTCGGTGAGTCGCAGGACCTGTCGCTTCTGTATGACGCCAAGAATCATCCAGTGATCCTCTTCCGGGACGAGTGGCGGCTGCGCTGGGCGCTCGAGCGCGCTGAGGCGATCGGGCTCGTGTACCATGAGGCGGCGCCGTAGGTCCAGATCGCCGTTGGTCGCGTTTTACGGCACTGCCCCTGTGGTGAACGCCGTTGTCGTTGCGATCCCGCTCGCGCGCACGACTGCGATTCCAAACCCTTTCCCCCCCGCATCCGTACTAACGGGAGCCAGATGCAACCGTCTGACGCTGCATGGGGTCAGACCGTTCGTATCCCCAAGTCCGACCGCGTATCCCACTTCGCACCCGAGTTCATGGTGTCGCTGCACCGCCTCCGTCCACTGCTCACCGTTCTCGCGATCGTTCTCAGTGCTGCACTCCCGAATGCACTCCGCGCACAGGACGGCGCCGACATCATCCGCGGCCGCGTGGTCGGACCCGACGACCAGCCGATCATCGGCGTGATCGTCACCGCGACGTCGGTGAGCGGGAACGTCTCGCGCCGAGCGCGCACGGCGCGCGACGGACGCTTCACCATCGCGTTCCCCGGTGGCGACGGCGACTACTTCGTCAGCTATCAGGCCATTGGTTTCGCGCCGCGCCGCTTTCAGGTGAAGCGCACCGCCGACCAGGACATCCTCGTCGCCGACGCCAAGCTCACGATGGCGGCACAGACGCTCGACACCGTGCAGATCTCCGGCGGCGATCGCGCGCGCGTGAATCGCAACGACAACCGGCCCGACATCTCCGGCACCGAACGCGCGGTCACCATGAGCGGACTCTCGGCGGAGCAGCAGGGTGATCTGGCCGCCATGGCCGCATCGCTCCCCGGTGTGCAGTTCATCCCCGGCGCCGACGGCGATCCGTCGGGCTTCTCGGTGCTCGGCCTCGCGTCGGATCAGAACTCGACGACGCTCAACGGCCTCAACTCGGGCGCCTCCAACCTCCCCCGCGACGCCGCAGTCTCGAGTGCACTCGTGACGACGCCCTATGATGTGTCGCGCGGCGGGTTCAGCGGCGGACAGTTCAATGTGCGCAGTCGCTCGGGCTCGAACTTCCGCACGCGGTCGATGAGCCTCAACGTCGACTCACCCACACTCCAGTGGACCGACCCGGCCGGCCGCGCGCTCGCGCAAGAGTACTCGAACCTCTCCTTCGGCGGCTCGACGAGCGGACCGATGACGATCGACGAGGCCTTCTACAACCTCTCGTACCAGGTCGGTCGACGCGGCAACGATCTGCAAACGCTCCTCTCGACCAGCGCCCTCGGGCTCCAGGCGTCGGGCATCGCGCAGGACTCCATCGCGCGGCTCCTGAACATCCTGCAGGCCGCTAATGTGCCGGTGCGCGTCAGCGGCATCCCGAGCGATCGCAACAATGATCAACTCCTCGCCTTCGGCGCGTTCGACTTCGCGCCCTCGTCGTCACTCTCCGGGCAAGCGGTCAACCTCTCGTTCAACGGCAATGTCTCCAAGCAGGATCCGGCGACGAGCCTCTCCAGTGCGATGCCCGCCTACTCTGGCGAACGCACCAACTTCAGTGGTGGCGCCCAGCTCAAGCACACCGGCTTCGTTGGGATCTTCCTCAGCGAGACCAATCTCGGCTTCAGCCTCTCGCGGGCCAACACCGACCCCTATCTGACGCTGCCGAGCGGCTCGGTGCTCGTGAACTCGACCTTCGCCGACGGCACCAACGGCGTGAGCAATATCAACTTCGGTGGCAATCCGAACCTCAACACGGTGAACACGACGAGCAACGTCGCGTTCAACAACCTCCTCTCCTGGTTCAGCGAGAACAATCGCCATCGCCTCAAACTGACGAGCGAAGTCCGGCTCGACGGCTACTCGGCCGAGCAGAACGCGAATAACCTGGGCACCTTCCGCTTCAACTCGCTGGCGGATCTGGAGAACGGGACACCGGCGTCATTCTCGCGATCACTGGTCCCGCGCGTCCGCGACGCGAGTCAGTGGATCGCCGGCGCGTCGCTCGGTGACTCGTGGCGCGTCAACCCCAACTTCCAGATGCAGTACGGCGTGCGCCTCGACGCCAACCAGTTCGCGGACCGGCCGGAGCTCAACCCGGCCGTCGAGTCGACCTTCGGCGTGCGCAACGACGTGCTGCCCAATCAGGTGCTGGTGAGTCCGCGCATGGGCTTTTCGTGGACGTATGGCGCGGCGCCGCAGATCCCGGGCTTCGAGGGCGCAGTGCGCGGTCCGCGCGCCGTGGTCCGCGGTGGCGTCGGCGTATTCCAGAACTCGCCGCGCACGCAACTCACTGGTGGCTCGCTCGACAACACCGGCTTGGCGTCTGGTGTGCAGAACATCGCCTGTGCTGGCGCGGCCGCACCGGTCCCGGACTGGGCGACCTACGGACTGGATCCGTCGCAGATCCCGGTGCTGTGCGCCAATGGCACCAGCGGCACGGTCTTCTCCAACACCACGCCCAACGTCTCGCTCTTCTCGCGTGACTATCAGGCGCAACGCTCGCTCCGCTCCAACATCCAGTGGAACGGCCCGGTCCTCGACAACCGCTTCACGGCGACACTCGAGGTCACGTACTCGCTCAACCAGAGTCAGCCGAGCGGTGTCGATCTCAACTTCAGCGGGCTCCAGCGATTCGCATTGCCGGCTGAGGACGGGCGTCCGGTCTATGTGCAGGCGACGAGCATCGTTCCGCTCAACGGAGCGATCGCCCCCGGTGACAACCGCCTCTCCTCGTCGTTCGCGCGCGTGACGCAACAGGTCTCCGACCTGAGCGGCCTGAGCCGTCAGATCTCGCTCCGCATCTCACCGACGCGCTTCAGCACCGGTCTCACCTGGAGCGCGGCGTACGTCTACTCGAACAACCGTGAGCAGGTGCGCGGCTTCCAGAACACCGCCGGCAACCCGCTGCTCGTCGAGTGGGCCCGCAGTGCGTTCGACACGCGCCACCAGATCAGCTACAACATCGGTTACAACTTCTTCGACGCAGTGCGCGTGAACTGGTCGGGCTCGTTCCGGTCGGGGAATCCCTACACGCCGGTCGTCTCCGGCGACGTGAATGGCGACGGCTACTCCAACGACCGCGCATTCATCTTCGACCCGGCCACCGTCGCCGATCCCGCCGTCGCGACCGCGATGCAGGCGCTCCTCGCGAGCACCAGTGGTCAGGCGAGGGACTGCCTGCGCGCACAGTTCGGACGGATCGCCGGGCGCAACAGCTGCGAGGGCCCGTGGACGCAGTCGGCGGTGTTGTCGATGTCGTTCAATCCGCTCAAGCTCCGGTTGCCGCAGCGCGCGACGCTGTCGGTCAACATCGCCAACCCGCTCGGTGCGGCCGACCTGATCCTCCACGGCGAGAACAACATCAAGGGATGGGGCCAGGCTCGCATCGCCGATCCGGCACTGCTCTATGTTCGAGGCTTCAACACCGGCGCGCAGACCTTCCGGTACGACGTCAACCAGCGCTTCGGCAACGTGAGTCCGCAGCTCTCGGCGATCCGCGCTCCCGTAGCCGTCACCGTGCAGATGCGCTTCGACTTGGCACCCACGCGCGAGCGGCAACTGCTGATCCAGGGGCTCGACCGCGGCCGCAGCACCACGGGCAGTAGGGCTCAGGCGGCGCAGTTGCGCGGCCAGCACGGCAACGCGGGCCTGCCCAACCCCATGGCGACGATCCTGCGTCAGGCGGACACGCTCAAGCTCACCTCGCCGCAGGCCGACTCCCTCGCGACCATGAATCGTTGGTACCTGATCCGACTCGACTCGATCTGGGCGCCGCTCGTCAAGGAACTCGCCGAGTTGCCGGACAACTATGACCGCGAGAAGGTGTACCAGAAGTACACCAAGGCGCGTCAGGGCTCGGTCGATCTGCTCGTTCGCCTCGCACCGCGCATGAACCGGCTCTTGGCGAAGGAACAGAAGCGCAAGCTCCCGGCTTTCATCGCCAGCTATCTCGACCTCCGGTACCTCGCGTCGATTCGCAATGGGACGGCGGGCTCGGGCTTCGGCCTCCCCGGCGGATTCACTCCTGGGGCGGTCGGGGGCGGTGGCCGCGCCATCGAGATCCGCCGGCAGTAGGTCGTTCGAGATGGATCGACCGCAGGCTTTCGCACGACCGACCGCAGACCTCAATAAGGACCATCCGATGTCCCGTCGTTCCGCTCCGTTCGCCCCCCTCGTGCTCGGCGCGCTCTTAACGCTCCCGCTCGGCGCGCAGCAGGCCAAGCTCCCACCCGTGCGCGCACTGCCGGCCATCACCGCGCGCTCCAGCGAGGCGCTCTCGGCCGTCGCGACCGCCGTGCCGCTCCCCGGTGGAAAGGTGCTGGTGAACGACATCCTCGGGCGGCGCGTGTTGCTGCTCGACTCCATGCTCGTGAAGATCGCGATCGTCGCCGACACGACGAGCGCGACCGCGAATGCCTACGGCCAGCGCGGCGCAGGCTTGATCGGCTACAACGGCGATTCGGCGCTGTTCATCGATCCTGCATCGCTCGCCATGATGGTGATCAACCCCGCCGGTGAGCTGACCACAGTGCGCGCGGTGCCGCGTGCGAACGAGATCGGCTTGCTCGTCGGTGGGCCTAACGGGCGGCCCGGTTTCGATCCGAGTGGTCGGCTCTACTATCGTGGACAGGCGCGCGCACGTCAGGCCGCCGCCGGTGCCGCTCGCGGCGCACGCGGTGGTGGTGGAGGCGCGGGTTTCGGCGGCGCAGGTGGACCGACCTTCGCGATGCCTGAACAACCCGACTCCGCTCCCGTCGTTCGCGTTGATCTCGCCACGCGCGTGCTCGACACCGTGGCCACGTTCAAGATCCCGAAGATCGACATCAAGGTCACGCAGGGTGTCGACGGTCGCATGAGTGTGCAGACCTCCATGAACCCCATGCCGACCACCGACGACTGGGCGCTGCTCAGCGACGGCACGATCGCGGTGGTCCGCGGGCACGACTTCCATGTGGACTGGATCGCGCCGGACGGAACGCTGACCTCGTCGCCAAAGCTCCCGTACGAGTGGCAGCGTCTCTCGGACGACGACAAGCAGATGGTGGTCGACAGCGCGCGCGCGGCGATCGAGAAGCAGCGTGCCGAAGCACAGCGGCTGGTTGATGGGGCTGGCGGCCCGGCGGCGTTCTTTCAGGGTGGCGGTGCCGAGCGGGTGATGACCATGGGCATGGCCGGTGGCGAGCCGCCGCAGCGTGTAGCAGCTGGCACTGCCGTTCCCGCGGCTCCGGCTGGCGGTCAGCGCGGTGGCGGCCAAGGTGATGGACAGCGCGGCCAGGGCGGCGGCCCGGGCGGCGGCCCCGGCGGAGGCTTCCGCATTCCAAACGTGAACATGATCCCCGCCAACGAGCTCCCGGACTACCGTCCGCCGTTCGGACAGCAGTCCGCGCTCGGCGATCTCGACGGAAATCTCTGGGTGCGGACCACCGCGCCTTCGCAGAACGGCGGCGCGCTCTACTACGTGATCAGCCGCAACAACGAGATCATCGACCGAATTGAACTTCCCCAGGGCCGCATCCTCGCCGGCTTCGGAAAGGGCGGGCTGATCTACCTCGGCTTCCGTGACGCCGAGTCGAAGGCCTACCTTGAGGTGACTCGCTGGAAGTGATCGGATGGGACCACGGACCGGGGCGGAAAGGCACGCTGGGGGCTCACGTCCTCGGCGTGTTTTTCATTTACAACATTTCCTGTCGCCTTTCCCTTGCCCCAAGTCCCAGAAGCAAATACACTACGTTGTAGCGTATTGAGAACCATTCTCAATCGTCCCGATGCCCTACCGGGCAACACCCGCCGATGACCACACTGAGCGCCCGCGAACTCGCCGTCTGCACCTGTCCCCTCGTCGATTCCGAGACGGGGCGTCAGGCCACGGTCGTCGCGATCGCGTGCGGTGATCACGACGCCTGCCGGTTGCGGGCGATGGGTGTGTACGAGGGGGCAACGGTCTCGGTGATAGGCAAGCGCCACTGTCTGCTCGTGGACGTGCGCGGGACTCGACTCGCGTTGGGTGCCGATCTCGCCGAGGGCATCACGGTGCGGCCGCAGGAACGCGTCAAGCACTGACGTGACCGCGACTGCCGGGCCGGAGCGGCTCGCCGCCACCGAGCCGCTACGCGTTGCCATCATCGGCAACCCGAACACAGGTAAGACGACGCTGTTCAATGCGCTGACCGGCCTCCGGCAGCGCGTCGGCAACTTCGCGGGCGTGACGGTCGAGCGCGTTGAGGGCGGCTACAAGATGCCTGACGGCCGTCGCATCGCGGTGCTCGATCTCCCGGGGTCGTACTCGCTCTCCGCCGGCTCCCCCGACGAGCAGGTCGCGCTCGAGGTCCTGCTGGGCCGCGACCCCGCGCATTGGCGTCCGCACGTCGTCCTCGTCGTTGCCGACGCATCACACTTGGAGCGCAACCTCTTTCTCGCGAGCCAAGTCTGCGAGCTGGGGCTGCCGGTCGTCATCGCGCTCAATCAGATCGACGCCGCGACGGATCAGGGGATCGAGATCGATGTGCCGGCGCTGATCCACGAGATCGGCGTGCCGATCGTGCCCACCATCGCATCGCGCGGCGAGGGCATTGAGCCGCTCAAGCAGGCGATCCTCATCGCCGCCACGCTCCCGGCACCCGAACGTCGCTTCGCGCTTCCGCCTGACACGGCCGCCGCGCTCGCTCCGCTGCAGCAGCAGATCGAACTCGACGGCTTCTCGCCGTCGGCCGCGGCGATGGAAGCGCTCCGCCTGCTCTCGGTCTCTCGCGGGGAAGCACATCTCGCGCGCGTCAGCGATCTGCCGCGGCATCTCGAGTCGACGCGCGATGCGTTGCGCTCGCTGGGCATCGCACCCGAACGGGTCGAAGCCGAAGCGCGGTATGAGTGGATCAGCGGCGTGCTCGCGCGCTCGTTCGTCCGGCGTCCGCAGGCGCTCCGCACCTTCAGCGATCGCCTCGACGCCGTCGCGTTGCACCGCACTGGCGGTCCGGTGCTCTTCCTGGTGGTGATGGCCCTCGTTTTTCAGGCGGTCTTCAGCTGGGCGACGCCGTTACAGGATGCGATCGAGTCGGTCATCGCGACGGTCGGAAGTACGATCGGCGGTTGGCTCCCCGCCGGTGACCTGCGCTCGCTCGTGGTCGACGGTGTCTTTGCTGGCGTCGGCTCGGTGCTCGTCTTCCTGCCGCAGATCGCATTCCTCTTCGCGTTCATCGGTGTGCTGGAGCAGAGTGGCTACATGGCTCGCGCGGCCTTCCTCATGGATCGCGTCATGCGCCGCGTGGGTCTGCACGGCAAGAGCTTCATCCCCATGCTCAGTGGCTACGCCTGCGCGGTCCCCGGCATCATGGCGACGCGCACGATCAGCGATCCCAAGGACCGACTCGCGACGATCATGGTGGTGCCGCTCATGAGCTGCTCGGCGCGGTTGCCGGTGTACACGCTGTTGATCGGCGCCTTTGTTCCCGCGCTGCCGCTCCTGCCCGGACTCGACCTGCAGGGCGCGACGATGCTCGCGATGTACCTGCTCGGTACGATCACCGCGCTCGCGGTGGCGGCGCTCTTCCGCGCCACGTTGCTGCGCGGGCCGGTGCG
>JANOTB010000239.1:0-7523 GCA_031416115.1 Gemmatimonadota bacterium | reverse complement strand
TCCACGCGGGTGCCCTCCGCGTGCACGTACCCGAGCACCGCGACCCGCTCCGGGATCTCGTGTGCCGAGAGGATCCGGGGCGCGCCAACGAGCGCCAGCGCGGCGAGGGCAAGGAGCCTCAGCGGCGCGGCACAACGTTCGGTCAGGGAAAGGCGTCTCTGGTGCATCACGGCGTGGAGATATAGCATTGGTCGCGTCGGAGCACACGTAATCACGCGAGTCCGGAGCCGAGCATGTCACGCAAGGGTACGCTGATCACCGCCGCCGTGTTGGGTGCGGCCATTGTCTCACTGTTCGCTGGGCAGCGCGAGCTGTCGGCGTCGCTCGACCGGCAGGCCGTGCAGGCACCGGTCTTCGAGGTCGACCCGTTCTGGCCCAAGCCGCTGCCCAACGGCTGGCTGCTCGGCATGGTGATCGGCGTCGGCGTCGACGCCAAGGATCATGTCTTCATCGTGCATCGCGGGCAGTCGTCGCTCAATGCACGCACCGAAGGCGGCTACCCCGTGACCGGGCCGTGCTGCTCGTCCGCGCCGCCGGTGCTCGAGTTCGACCCCGAAGGCAACCTCGTGAACTCCTGGGGCGGCCCTGGGGCCGGCTACACCTGGCCAGGTTCCAATCATGGCATCACCGTCGACCCGCTCGGGAACATCTGGATCGGCGGCAACGGCACGCGCGACTCGGTGAATGTCGCCGACTCGCATATCCTCAAGTTCACGCACGAGGGCCGGTTCCTGCAGCAGATCGGTGTCCCGGGGCGGGAGAGCGACTCACGGAGCATGGACTCGTTCGGTCGTGTCGCGAAGGTGAGCTTCGACGCAGCCGCCAGCGAGGCCTATGTCTCGGACGGCTACGGCAACAAGCGCGTGGCGGTGCTCGACATGGCGACCGGCGCGATCAAGCGTTACTGGGGCGCATACGGCAGCGCGCCGTCCGACAGCAACTACGGGCCGTACGATCCCGCCAAGCCGCTGATCGCGCAGTTCCGCAACCCCGTCCACTGCGCTGAACCGTCGACCGACGGACTCGTCTATGTGTGCGACCGAGGGAATGACCGCATCCAGGTCTTCACCACGCAAGGCAAGTTCGTCAAGGAAGTCCGCGTTGCGCCGCTCACGCGCGGCGACGGCTCGGTGTGGGACATCGCGTTCTCTCGGGATGCGCAGCAGAAGTACCTCTTCCTCGCCGACGGCAAGAACGAGCGCGTCTATGTGATGGATCGTCAGTCGCTCGAGATCCTCACCATGTTCGGTGACGGCGGCCGGCAGCCCGGACAGTTCTTCGCGGTGCACTCGATCGCGACCGACTCCAAGGGCAACCTCTTCACGACTGAGACCTACGAGGGCAAACGCGTGCAGCGATTCGTGTACAAGGGTGTGCGGGCGGTGTCGAAGCGGGACCAGGGAACGACGTGGCCGGGTCGCCCATGAGCCAGGCGATGCCAGAGCGTCGCGACACGGATCGTCGGTCCGACGATCGGCGGCTCGATGACCGGCGCGGTGACTCGCGGCGCGGGCCGGACCGGCGCGGGAACCGGTTCCGGTCGGCAGACCGCCGCGGACCCGGTCGGCGCGATGCCGACGGCCGCGCGACCGACGGCCGCGCGACCGATCGCCGGGCGACCGATCGCCGTGCACTGGCGCGAAGGTCGGCTCCGCAACTGGCCTCCTGAATGGCGCCGAACGGGGGCACGCTGGCGCAGGACGGGCGAGCCGAGGTGGCGGGACCTCGCGCGCGCCGCAGCCTGTTCGTGTGGGGCTGGTACGTCGGCGCGCTGGGCGTGGTGCTGAACGTCGCGCCCAACACGCTGCTCACACTGTTCTTCCTCCCGCCTGCGACCGAGGTCTGGGTGCGGATGGTCGGGATGTTCTTGCTCTTCTTGTCCTACCTGAGCTTCGCGTCGTCGCGTGAGGGCAACGCCGGGTACATGCGTTGGAGCGTGCACGTGCGTCTCGCGGTACCGCTCTTCTTCGTGACGTACGTCATCCTCGAGTGGGCGCCGCCGGCACTGCTGCCGTTCGGGGCCGTCGACGTCGCGGGCGCGCTCTGGACGCAGTGGGCGCTCGCGAAGGACGCGCTCATGGAACGATCACCGTCCTGAACGGCGCGGTGTAGGTATCGAGCGCGTCGAGTACGCCGTTCACCGCATCGGCGTCGAGCGGCACGGTCCGCACCACGACATCGGTCAGGTCGATCGCCTTCTTGCGCGCGAGTTCCAGTAGCAGCGGAAGCTCGGCGAGCAGGTGGTCGTTCGACCCGATCAGCTCGGTCTCGGGACCGAGGAGTTCGCGGTAGGTGTCGAGCTCCATCGGCGCACGCGAGAGGCCTGCGATCACCGCGCGACCGTGCACCGCGCACAGCTGCACCGCCTGCCGCATGGTCAGGGGCGAACCGACGAGTTCGAGCACGACGTCGACGCCGCGACCACCAGTGGCGGCGCGGAGGGACGCGACGGCGTCAGGCGCCGTGGGGATCGGGATCGCACCGTAGCGAGCCGCCGCCGCCAGCTTGGCCTCGTCGAGATCCACCGCGTACACCTCGAGCGCGCCGAGCGCTTTCGCGAGTTGCACCGCCGAGATCCCGAGCCCACCGATGCCGATCACCGCGACGGTCTCGCCCGGAGCGAAGCGGCCGCGGCGCAGCGCATGCAACGACGTCGCGCTCGAACACATGAGCGCGGCACCGTGACTGAATGAGATCTCCGCCGGCAACGGGACCGCATTGCGCGCCGGCACCACGACGTACTCGGCGTGCCCGCCGTCACGATGATGCCCGATCATCCTGCCGCTCGGGCAGAACTGCTCGCGCCCCGCGACGCAGTGCGCACAGCGGCCGCAGGTCACGAGGTAGTGCAGGCAGACGCGATCGCCCACGGCATGCGACGTGACGCCGGCGCCGAGCGCTGCCACCTCGCCCGCCACTTCATGACCGAGCGTGACCGGTGCGACGAGCGATGCCGAGCGTCCCGCCCGGTAGTGGGCGTCGGAGTGACAGATGCCGGCCGCCCGCACGCGCACGAGGACGTCGCCCGGGCCTGGGGTGGGCGTAGGAAGATCGACGGCGACGAGCGGCCTGCCGATGGTGTCTAAACGAAGTGCGCGCATGGTGGGTAGTAGATGAGGTGACACCGTGAATATGCGTGCCGCGTCGCCGCCGTGCCCCCCGTCCGGTAGTTTTCGTTATCATCTCCTCCCCTCCAGACTCAGGGACTTCGTCGATGCATCCGACCCGCCTCGCGTTCGCTGCGGTCGCACTCGCTGCAACTGTCTCCGCGCTTCACGCGCAGGATCGTCTCGCATCCATGCCCGGGGCTGAACGCTATGCCACCATGGCGCCGCGACTTCAGACCGCGCTCAAGAGCGGTGCGATCGCGCCGCGCTGGGCGGAGGACGGCAAGTCGTTCGAGTTCACGAGGGACGGTAAGCACTTCCGCTTCGACGTCGCGACACGCGCAACGACCGAAGCGGCGGCCGGAGCCGCATCGGGAACCGCTGGCCGTCGCGCGGGCGGGCCCGCCCGCGGACGCCAAGCGACCGAGGCCTGGACCGCCGACTCCGCGCGCAAGGCGATCTTCAAGGACCGCAACATCTTCATCCAGGATCGCGACGGCTCGGGCGAGCGCCAGCTCACGACCGACGGCAGCGAGAGCGGCCGCATCAAGTACGGCACCGCGAGCTGGGTCTACGGCGAAGAACTCGGCCAGGTCACCGCGATGTGGTGGTCGCCCGATGGCAGCAAGCTCGCGTTCTATCGCTTCGACGAGCGCCCGGTGAAAGACTACTTCCTGCAGATGGATCAGACGCAGGTATCGGGCGCGGTCGACATCGAGGCGTATCCCAAGGCCGGCACTGAGAACCCGATCGTCGATCTCTTCGTCTACGATGTCGCCGCGGCCACGACCACGCGTGTCGACGCGCGTGACGGCAAGCCGCTCACCGACGACGTCGTCGGGCACTACGTCTACGGCATCAGCTGGACCAAGGACGGCAGCGAGCTGCTCCTGCGCCGCACCAACCGCCGGCAGAACATCATGGAGTTCACCGCCTGCGCGCCCGCGACCGGCGCCTGCCGCGTGATCATCCGCGAGGAGTGGCTGCCGAGTTGGACGGAGAACTCGCCGACCATCCAGTGGCTCGCTGACGGCAAGCGCTTCATCTGGGAGTCGGAGCGCAACGGGTTCGCCAACTATTATCTCTACGACCTCTCCGGCAAGCTCATCGCGCCGCTCACGCAGCACTTGGCCGAGGTGGCGGGCATCGTGAAGCTCGACGAGCCGGCGAAGCAGTTGTGGTACTACGCGCGCACCGGTGAAAACTTCATGAAGTTGCAGCTCCATCGCGTGGGACTCGACGGCAAGGGTGACAAGCGTCTCACCGATCCAGCGATGCACCACACGGTGAGCGTCGCGCCCAACGGGAAGTTCTTCACCGACGTCGCTGAAACGCATGACGTCGCACCGGTCACGCGCCTGATGGACGCCACGGGCAAGTCGATCGCGACTGTCGCCGAGACCGACCGCAGTGCTTTCGACGCCGCCGGCTTCAAGCCCGCCGAGCTGTTCACGTACATGGCTGCCGACGGCACCACGCCGCTCTTCGGACTCTTGCACAAGCCGTCCGACTTCGATCCCGCCAAGAAGTATCCGGTGCTCTTCTCCGTCTACGCGGGGCCGGCCACGAATGGCGCGCGCGAGTCGTTCGCGCAGCCGATGGCGATGACCGAATACGGCTTCCTGATGGTGACGCTCGATACGCGGAGCGCCGCTGGCCGGGGCAAGCGGGCACTCGACGCGATCTACGAGCGGCTCGGTGAGGTGGAGATCGATGACTTGGCCGCCGCCTCACGCCACTTGGCGAAGCTCCCGTACGTCGACGGGCAGCGCGTCGGCATCTTTGGCACCTCGTACGGCGGCTACGCCTCGGCGTTGGCGCTGCTGCGGCACCCCGATGCATTCGCCGCCGCCTCGGCGATGTCGGCGGTCACGAGCTGGCGCCACTACGACACGATCTACACCGAGCGCTACATGTACACCCCGCAGGCCAACCCGACTGGCTACGCGAAGGGAAGCGCGATGGAGTACGCGAAGAATCTGCGTGGGCGCCTCATGATCTACTACGGCACCGCCGACGACAACGTGCATCCCAACAACGCGATGCAGCTGATCCAGGCGCTTCAGGCGGCGGGGAAGAACTTCGAGGTGCAGGTGGGACCCGACCGCGGGCACACGGCACTCAATCCGCAGCGCATGATGGAGTTCTTCATCCAGTCGCTCGTGCTCGAGAAGAAGCCTACAGCGACGACGATGAACTGACGGCGCGCGGCGCGCGGTACCGCGCCAACCAGGCGGCGCTCCACGAGGCGAACCGGTCCTCTCGGAGCGCCGTCCGTGCGTCGGCCATGAGGTTGATCAGGAAGGCCACGTTGTGCAGCGAGACGAGCCGCAGGCCCAGCATCTCCTCGGCCATGAAGAGGTGCCGGATGTAGGCGCGGTCGTAGCGAGTGCAGGCGGGGCAGCGGCAGCCCTCCACGAGCGGGCGGCGGTCGGTGCGGTTGGTCGCCTTCCGCATCTGCAGCGTCCCGTCGGGAGTGAATGCCGTGCCGTGGCGGCCCATGCGTGTTGGCGCGACGCAGTCGAACAGGTCCACGCCGCGCGCGACCGCTTCGATCAGGTCATCGGGGTGGCCGACGCCCATGAGGTAGCGCGGCTTGTCGCGCGGGATCTCGGCTTCGCACACTTCGAGCGTCGCGAACATCTCAGGCTTGGGTTCGCCCACCGAGAGGCCGCCGATCGCGATCGCGTCCCAGTCGCCGGCGCTCATGATCCCGCGCGCGGAGGCGCGGCGCAGGTCGGCGTGCACGCCACCTTGAATGATCGGGAGCAGCGCCTGCGCCGGCGCGACGAGATCGTTGACCGGGTCGTGGGTCGCGAGCGCGGGCGCGCCGAGTGGCACGGCGAACTCCGGTGGCACGTCTCGACCGTCGCGTGAGATGCGATCGAACTCGACTCGGCAGCGGTCGAGCCAGCGGAGCGAACGTTCCATCGCCGCGCGTGAGGCGTCGGCGTCGGAGCGCCCTTCGATCAGCTCGTCGAGCTGCATGATGCAATCGGCGCCGAGGTTGCGTTCGATCCGCATGACGAGTTCGGGCGTGTACTCGTGCAACGAGCCGTCGAGATGACTGCGAAAGGTGATCCCCTTCTCGCTGACCGTGCGCAGCTTGGAGAGCGAGAAGACCTGGAAGCCGCCCGAGTCGGTGAGCATCGGGCCGTCCCAGCGCGTGAAGGCGTGGAGTCCGCCGAGTGCGCGGACCATCTGGTCGCCGGGCCGGAGATACAGATGGAACGCGTTGGAGAGGACCATCCGGCCACCGACCGCGGCGACCTCTTCCATGCTGAGGCCCTTGATGGTGCCGTGCGTGCCTACCGGCATGAAGGCCGGGGTCTCGACGACGCCATGGGGCGTGGAGAACCAGCCCAAGCGAGCCGGGCCGGAGTCATGCGAGGAGCGAAAGGAGAAGTCGGTCACGGCCGTAATCTCGGCGGTCGGCGAGCGCACGGGCAGTGCGGCGCGTGAATCCCTTCTGGACGGTTGCGGTGGCGCGCGCTATCGTCAGGCATGGACCTCACACTCGTCGCCATCGCCGCGCTCACGTTCGCGGGCGCCAATCCCGCCGTTGCTCCGGCCGACTTGCCCGCTGGTCCGCGACTTCCCGTCGCGCGACTCGCCGCCGCGCTGCCTGCGCCCGCACCTCGCGACTCGATCTTCGAGTACAGCCCGTTCTACTACAAGCGCCTGACGCTCCACCGCTGGGGGAGCTACACCATGCTCCCGCTCTTCGCGGCGCAGTATCTCGTGGGTAGTAAGCTCTACAACGGCACCGCGGGAGACGGCACCAAGGACACGCACGAGATCATCGCCCTGAGCACGGCCGGACTCTTCGCGATCAACACGACCACGGGTCTCTGGAACCTCTGGGACGGTCGCAAGGACCCCAAGGACCGCGGGCGGCGGTTCACGCATGCGGCCTTCATGCTGGTGGCCGACGCGGGCTTCGTGACGACGGGCATTATTGCCGGTGACGCCGAACAGGGTGGGGGTGGTCGCGCGAGCACGCACCGCGCGGTCGCGATCAGCTCCATGGTCGTCTCGACCGTGGGCTGGCTCATGATGACGGAGCTGTTCCGGAAGGATTGAGTGGCGGTCGTACCCGCGCGGGGTTGAACGCGCGAGCTTCAACCCGCAGGCTTCAACGCGCGGGCTTGACATCTCGCCTCGCGCTGCCGATACTCGTTGAAGCAACAAGACAACCGAAGCCCGAGGTCATTTGCCGCGATTGCCGCCTCGTTAAACAATGTGCTAAAACGCCATGCGAAGTCCGCGGCAACTTGCCACGGGCTTTTTTGTTGGCGGTTGCCCAGCATCCCGTTGATTCGCGGCCCTCTCCTCGGAGAGGGCCTTCTCGTTTCCCACCGGGTCAACCGACATGCCCAACGCCTCGACGAACACGCCGCACGCGCCACGCACGCT
>JANOTB010000238.1:0-22584 GCA_031416115.1 Gemmatimonadota bacterium | reverse complement strand
GGTGCGGCGACCGGCTATTCCGGACTCGCGTTGTGGATCGCCGCGAGTTCCTCCGGCGCAGCGCTCGTCGGGCTCTCGCTCGCCTTGCTGCAGGCGGGTGCTCACGATCGGACACAGCGTCGGGCACATGTCGCCGAGTTGGCGTTGATCGCAGTCATGCAATCGATCGCGATTCTCTCGGCGTTCGCGGAGCTCGGCCCGCTCGCCGGCCGCATCCCGCCCGCGCTCGCCGCACTCCCTTTTCTCATCTGGGGCGGACTACGGCTCGGGATCCGCGGCTACGCGGTCATCGCCGCCCTGCTCATTGCCGGCGTGCTCTTCTCCACCTGGGCCGACGTCGGCCCCTTTGGCCTGGAGGGACCGTCCAACTGGTTCGAACAGGGGAGGCTCGATCGGTTCCGTCGTGCCTGGATCTACGTGGCCTCGCTCGTGGGGCCAGCAATGCTCTTCCCGGTCGCGCTCGCACAGCGCGCCGAAGCCGACCGTCGCACGCGGGTCGCGCTCGCGCAGCTGCGCTCGCTGTTCGAGAGCGCCGGCGATCTCATCGCGGCGGTCGATCGCGACCTCGTGATCATCGCCGCCAACCCGAGCTGGATCGACGCGTTCGAGGAACTCTCCGGCATCCGTCCGGCGATCGGGTCGAGCCTCGTCGCGTCCTATCGGGCGTTGCCCCTGGACCGTGAGCTCTCGACCGCGCTGTGGAACCGCGCGCTCGCCGGCGAGCGCTTCACTGTCGTCCGCGAAATCGGCGATCCCGAGAGGCTGCGCAACGAGGTCGAGGTCACCTACTCGCCGGTGCTGGACGAGAACGGCGAGGTGGTGGGCGCCTCGCAGGTGGTCCGTAACATCACCGAGCGCCGGCGCCGCGAGGCCACGGAGGCCGAGACACGTCGGCTCGAGAGCATCGGGCGGCTCGCGGGCGGGGTCGCACACGACTTCAACAACCTCATGACCGCCGTGCTGGGGTACAGTGAGCTCCTCTCCACCTCGCTCGACGCGGACGATCCGCGACGCGCCGACGTGGCGGAGATCCAGCGTGCGGCCGGGCGCGCAGCCGAACTCACGCAACAGCTTCTCGCCTTCGCACGTCGCCGCGAGGTCCGTCCCCGTCTCGTGGATGCCGCCGCACTCCTCGACGGCATGAACCGATTGATCCTTTCGCTCGTCGGTCCCAATGTGCGCGTCGAGTTCGCGGTCGCCGCGACCCTCCCGGCCGTGCTCGCCGACCCGACCCAGTTCGAGCAGGTCGTGATGAACCTCGCGATCAATGCACGAGACGCCATGCCGGACGGAGGACTCCTACGGATCGAGCTGGCGTTGGACGACACACAAGACCCGCCAGGTCTGCGACTCACCACGAGTGATACGGGTACCGGAATGGCGCCCGACGTCATGGCACGGATGTTCGAGCCGTTCTACACCACGAAGGCGATGGGCGCGGGCACGGGGCTCGGACTCGCCACCGTGCACGGCATCGTACATCAGGCAAAAGGTCGCATCGATGTCCAGAGCGAGATCGGTGTCGGCAGCACCTTCAACATCTACTTCCCCTCTGGGCCCACGGCGGACGCCAACACTACACCATAGCCGGCCGTGTGACCTCGATCCGCACCGCGCACACCTTGAACTCCGGGATCCCCGACGGCCCGTCGAGCGCGGGGTTCGTCAGCAGGTTCACCGCCGCCTCACGATAGTGCATCGGAATGAACACCTGCCGCTTCGCCACGCGCTCGGAGAGGCGCACGGCGATCCGGATCGTATTGCGCCGCGACGTGATCCGCACCTCGTCCCCGTCGGCGATCCCAAGCTCGGCGGCATCGGCCGGGTTCAGCTCCACCGTAGCCGTGCTCTCGCGCGAATCGAGCGCCGCGGACCGGCGCGTCATCGTGCCCGTGTGCCAGTGGTACATCTGGCGTCCCGTGTTCAGGAAGAACGGATACTCCGCGTCCGGAAGCTCGGCCGGCGGCAGGTACTCGACCGGTACCAGCAGCGCGCGACCGTCCGTCGTCGGGAATCGATCGGCGAACAGGAAGTCCGTCCCCTCGTGATCCGAGTCGGGCACTGGGTACTGCAGGCCGCCCATACGCACGGCGAGCCGCGCATGCGACACGCCGCGCCAACTCGGTGTCACCCGCGCGATCTCCTCGAACACCTCAGCCGCCGTCGTGTACGGCGTCGGCACACCCAAGCGGCGCGAGAGCTCGAGCACGATGTCCAAGTCGGAACGCGCCTCTCCCGGCGGCTCGACCGCCTTGCGTGAGAGTTGGATCCGTCGCTCGGTGTTCACGAACGTCCCGTCCTTCTCCGCGAACGACGAGCCCGGCAACACCACATCGGCACAGCGCGCACTCTCGGTGAGGAAGAGGTCCTGCACCGCGAGGAACTCGAGACCATGGAACCACTCCTCGGCGTGCGCCACGTCGGGGTCGGAGATGATCGGGTTCTCGCCCATGATGTAGAGCCCCCGCACCGGCGAACCGTCCTTCACGATCTCCGTGACCTTGAGCCCGACCTTCGGATCGAGTCGCTCCACTGGGATGCCCCACACCGCCGCGTACTCGGCACGCACCGCGGGGTCGTCCACGCGGCGGTAGTCGGTGAACGCGAACGGGATCGCGCCCATGTCGCTCGATCCCTGCACATTGTTCTGTCCGCGGATCGGGATCATCGGAGCACCCCAGCGGCCGATCATCCCACAGGCGAGCATCAGGTTGAGCAGCGACGTCACGATGTCGGTGCCCGTGTGATGCTGCGTGAGCCCCATCGCCCAGAGCGTCGCCGAACGCGGGCCGCGCGCATACATCTCGGCCGCACGGCGGATCGTCTCCGCCGCGATCCCGGTGATGCTCTCGGCGAGCTCCGGCGTGTACTGTCGCACCGCGTCCTGCACCGCCGCGAAGCCGGTCGTCCGCGACGCGATGAACGCGCGGTCCTCAAGACCCTGCTCGAGCACATGGTGCAACATCGCATTGAGTAGCGCGACGTCGGTGCCGGGAGTCATCTGCAGGTGGATGTCGGCGCGCTCCGCGAGTTCGATCCGCCGTGGGTCCGCGACGATGAGCTTTGCGCCACGCCTGTGCGCCCGCTTGATCGCCGCACCGAACACCGGGTGACTCTCGGTGGTGTTCGCGCCGAGGATGAAGATCACCTCCGACTCATGCTCCACCTCGCGCATCGAGCCTGAGGCCGCCGAGGTCGCGATCGCGCGCTGCATCGCGCTCACCGACGACGCGTGGCAGAGGCGTGTGCAGTGATCGATGTTGTTCGTGCCGATCCCGGCACGGAACAGCTTCATGAGGACGTAGTTCTCCTCATTCGCGCACTTGGCCGACTGGAAGGTCGCGAGGCTCGACGGGCCGTGCGTGTCGCGCAGACGCGCGAGCTGCTGTGCGGTGAGGTCGAGCGCTTCTTCCCAGGTGGCCTCGCGGAACGGCGCGAACCAGTCGGCCGGCGTCGCGAGCCGGTCGCGCGGGTCGCCCAAGGCGGCGTTCGCCGCGGCTTCGGCGCCGGCGTCGACGCGGCGGCGGAACGGATTCGTCCGAGGCCGGCGGTCCTTCGCCGCCTGACCCTCGACCTCCACGTCGACCCAGGGACCACCGCGCTTCTTCCACTGGACCGCATCCGGATGTGCGTCGTCAAAGTGCCACGATCCCGCATCATCGCGCGTCCATCCACGTCGGATCAACGGCTTGGTGAGTCGGTCGCGATGCAACACGAAATCCGTGCCGAAGCGCCCCTTCACACAGGTCGATCCCTGGTTCGGCGTCGCTTCTTCGATCCACGGCGACGTGACGCGGACCACCTGCGCGCCGCGCACCTCGAGATCGATCTGACAGCCCACCGCGCAGTAGGGGCACACCGAGCGCACCTTCGTGGCGGGCTCGTTCATGACGCCTGCCTTGAGCTTCGCCATCGGCAGGATGTCGTGGATCGCGCCGGTGGGGCAGACGCGTACGCACTCGCCGCACCAGGTGCAGCCCGCGTGCTCGGGATTGCCGTCCGCCCCCACGATGATCTCGGCGTGCTCGCCGCGCTGGGCCACATCGAGCACACCGACCACTTGGATATCCTCGCAGGCGCGTACGCAGCGGGTGCAGAGGATGCAGGTGCTCATGTCGTGCGTGATGATCGGATCGGTCGTGCGCTCGTCGCCGGTACGGAGCGGGTTCTCACCCGAGCGCGTGAGCGGGACTTGGTAGCGGTGCACCAACGCCTCGAACTCGTTCCGCCCACGGTCGGCGGGGATCGACTCGACCGGGTAACGCTCGAGCAACAGCGAGAGCACTCCCTGCCGGTTCTTCACCGCCGCCTGCGATTCCGTCTGGACGACCATCCCGTCCGCTGCGGCCGTCGCACAAGCAGCGACGAGCTTCGGGTTCCCCTCCACCGAGACGAGGCAGATGCGGCAGTTGCCGACCGTCGGCAGTTGCGGATACCAGCAGAGCGTCGGAACGTCGATCGCCGCGGCGCGCGCGGCGTCGAGGATCGTCGCGCCGGGCGCAGCGTCGCATTCACGGCCGTTGATGATCAGTCGGGTCATGCCGAGAAACTCTCCGGTGTCGCGTGGTGTCTCACATGGTGTCTCACAAGGATCGTGGCGCGGCCGCGCGTTCGCAACGACCGCCCCGTATATTCGCAGGCGACGCGTCGAACGTTTGCGAACGCACCGCAGCTTGCCGCAGCTCCGCCTCCACTCAAGAGGGACACGCGTGACCGCTTCCCGCCGGGACTTCCTCCAGCAGTCCGCCGCCGCCGCGGCCGCCGTCGGCCTCGCATCGTCTGCGCTCGCGCAGCCCGCCGTCGCCGCACCGCCGAGCTTCCAGGGCGATCCCTCGCACAAGGAACTGGTCCTTCGCGCGATCGACGCCGCCAAGGCCGCCGGCGCCGACTACGCCGACGCGCGCATCTCGAGCGCGCGCTCGCAGAACATCGGCACGCGTGAGCGCCGCGTGACCAACATCGGCGACAACGAGACCTTCGGGTTCGGCGTGCGCGTGCTCGTCGGTGGCGCGTGGGGCTTCGCCGCGTCGAGCAACCTCACGCCCGACGAGGTCACGCGTGTCGCCCGCCTCGCGGTCGCGCAGGCCAGGGCCAACCGCGCCGCGATGGTCAAGCCGGTGCAGCTCGCGCCCGTCCATCACCCGCCGGTGCCCAACGGTGTCTGGCGCTCGCCGATCCGCATCGACCCGTTCACCGTCGCGATCGAGGACAAGGTCGCGTACCTCATGGAGGCCAATGCCGCCGCGATGGCCGCGGGCGCACGCTTCGTGAACTCGCAGCTGTTCTTCCTCAAGGACGAGAAGACCTTCGCGAACACGCTCGGCACGGTCACGCAACAGACGATCTTCCGCGCACAGCCCAGCATGACCGTCACCATGGTCTCGGCCGACAATCGCGACTTCCAGACGCGACAGAGCACCGACATCCAGCCCAAGGGGCTCGGCTACGAGCATGTGCTCGACAGCGACATGAGGAGCCACGCCGCGCGTTGGGTCGAAGAAGCCAAGCAGAAGCTCACCGCCAAGCCGGTCGAGGTCGGGCGCTACGATCTCATCCTGCACCCCTCGCACCTCTGGCTCACCATCCACGAGGCGATCGCGCACCCCACCGAGCTCGACCGAGCATATGGGTTCGAGGCCAACTACGCCGGCACGAGCTACCTCTCGCCGCCCGAGGACAAGCTCGGGAAGTTCCGCATGGGCCCGAGCTTCATGAATGTCCTCGCCGACCGCTCCGCTCCCGGATCGCTCTCCGCCTGCGGGTGGGACGACGAGGGCGTCGCTCCCGAGGACTTCTATATCGTGAAGGACGGCATCTTCGTCGACTACCAGACCACGCGCGAGCAGGCGATGTGGCTCGACTGGTGGTACAAGCAGCGCGGCATGCCGACGCGCTCGCACGGCTGCTCCTACGCGCAGACCTGGGCCGACGTCCAGTTCCAGCGCATGCCCAACGTGAACCTCCTGCCGGGCGAGCAGGACCTCGTCTGGGAGGACCTGATCGCCGCCACGGAGAATGGCATCGCGATCATCGGCGACGGATCGTTCTCGATCGACCAGCAGCGCTACAACGCCCAGTTCGGCGGCCAGCTCTTCTACGAGGTCAAGAACGGCAAGATCACCGGCATGCTCAAGGACGTGGCCTACCAGATCCGCACGCCCGAGTTCTGGAATGCGCTCGACATGATCGGCGGCAAGCGCAGCTACGAGCTCGGAGGCGCGTTCGGCGACGGCAAGGGCCAACCCGCGCAGTCCAACGCCGTGAGTCATGGCTGTCCGCCCACGCGGCACAAGCAGATCAACATCATCAACACCGGGAGGACCGCATAGTGGCCCCCCGCTCGCTCTACGCCATCGCCCCGCACCTCTCGCGCGCCGAGTGTGAGGCCATCACCAAACAGGTCCTCGGCTTCGCCACCGCCGACGAATGCCGCGTCTCGATCAACAGCGGCATGCGCCAGAACACGCGCTTCGCGGTGAATCAGGTCTCCACCGCCGGCGACGACTACAACGCCTCGGTGAGCATCCGCGCCGTGATCGGCAAGCGCGTCGCGAACGTCACGACCAACCGGCTCGACGACGCCTCGCTGCGCGCCGCGGTCGCGAACGCCGAGCGCATCGCCAAACTCGCGCCCGAGGATCCCGAGCTGATGCCCGAGCTCGGTCCGCAGCAGTACAAGGAGTCGATCGCATGGAGCGACGCCACAGCGTCGCTCGAGCCCGAGGCGCGCGCCGAGGCGGTACGCGCGATCACCTCGCGCTCGCTCCAGGCAGGCTTCGTCTCCACCGGGTACCTCGAGGCGAATGCCGGATCGAGCGCGGTCGCCAACAGCCGCGGACTCTTCGCCTATTCGCGCTCGACGTCGTCCGCCTACACGACCACGGTGCGCACTCCCGACGGCACCGGCTCCGGTTGGGCGGGCGCGTCGGACAACGACTTTCGCCGGATCGACCCCAAGCTCCTCGCCGAGCGTGCGATCGACAAGGCGCGGCGTTCGATGAACCCCGTCGCGATCGAACCCGGCCGCTACACGGTGATCCTCGAGCCGACCGCGGTCGCGAATCTCGTGGGACTCATCGCCGGTGCGCTCAACGCGAGAGGCGCCGACGAGGGCCGCAGCTTCTTCTCCAAGGCCGGCGGCGGAAACAAGATCGGTGAGAAGGTCGTCGACGAGCGCGTGACCCTGATCTCCGATCCGCTCGATCCGCGCGTGCCGGCCAACACCTTCGCCGGCGACGGCATGCCCACCGAGAAGGTGACATGGATCGAGAACGGCGTCGTGAAGAACCTCGCCTACGACCGCTTCTGGGCGCAGAAGACGGGCAAGGCCCCGGTGAACGCTGGCGGCTCGCTCGCGATGTCCGGCGGCACGGCGAGCATCGAGGAGATGATCGCCTCCACCGAGCGCGGGATCCTTGTGACGCGCTTCTGGTACATCCGCGGAGTCGACCCGCGCACGATCCTCTTCACCGGCCTCACGCGTGACGGCACCTTTCTGATCGAGAACGGCAAGATCACGCGGCCGGTCAAGAACCTGCGCTACAACGAGTCCCCCATCTTCATGCTGAACAATCTCATGGCGATCGGCCGGCCCGAGCGCGTGAGCGCCTCGGAGTCGGGTGGCCCCGGGCAGGCGATCATCGTGCCGCCGCTCAAGTGCCGCGACTTCAACTTCACCAGCACGAGCGACGCCATCTGATGACCGATCGCAGGGATTTCCTCCGGACCACCGGAGCCGCCGCCGTCGGGCTCGCCATCGCGTCGGCACCTCGACGCGCCGGAGCCGCTCCGACGCATGAGAACCTCGACCGTTTCCAGAGCGGCGCGTCCAAGGAGCTCCTCCTCGACGCGATCAATGCCGCGAAAATGTCGGGCGCCTCATACGCCGACTGCCGCATCGCGCGCTTCCGGCAGAACTTCGTCGTCACGCGGGAGCAGCAGATCATCAACGTGGTCGACACCGACACCCTCGGCTGCGGCGTCCGCGCGCTCGTCGACGGCTGCTGGGGCTTCGCCGCCACACGCACGCTGACCCGCGAGGGCGTCACTGGGGCGGCCCGTGAAGCCGTTGCGATCGCCAAGGCCAATCGGGTCGCCCGCGACCGTTCGGTCACGCTGGCGCCCACGCAGGCGCATCCCAACGCGTCCTGGAAATCGACCTACACGACCGATCCGTTCGACGTGCCCCTCGAGCAGAAGGTCGAGCTTTTGCTCAAGGCGAACGCCGAGGCGCTCAAGGTCCCGGGCGTCAAGTTCGTCAACTCGATCCTCTTCTTCGTGAAGCAGGAACGTCAGTTCGCGAGCACCGAGGGTTCGGTGATCGACCAGACGCTCATTCGCAGCTGGCCCGCCTTCACCGCAACGGCGGTCGCGCCCGACTTCTCCGACTTCCAGTCGCGCTCGGCCAACGAGGTCGCGCCCATGGGACGCGGGTTCGAGTACGTCGTTGCGAGCGACCTCGTCGGTCGCGCCCGCCAGTGGGGAGAGGAGGCCGCCGAGAAGCTCAAGGCCAAGCCGGTCGAGGTCGGCAAGTACGACCTCGTGCTCGCGCCCTCCAACCTCTGGCTCACCATCCATGAGTCGATCGGGCACCCGACCGAACTCGACCGCGCGATGGGCTACGAGGCCAACTACGCCGGCACGAGCTTCATCGCGCCCCCTGAGGAGAAGCTCGGCAAACTCCAGTACGGCAAGCCGATCATGAACATCCAGGGCGACCGCTCGCAGCCGGGTGCACTCGCGACCATCGGTTGGGACGACGACGGCGTGCAGCCCGACGAGTTCCTCATCGTGAAGAACGGCATCTTCAACGACTACCAGACCACGCGCGAGCAGGCTCCCTGGCTCGCCGACTGGTACGCCAAGCAGGGGAAGCCCGTACGCTCGCACGGCTGCTCCTATGCGGACCACTGGGGCAGTGTCGCCTTTCAGCGGATGCCGAACGTCTCGTTGCTCCCGTCGGCCGACAACACCTCGTGGGACGACCTCGTCGCCGGCGTCGACCGCGGCATCGCGATCATCGGCGACGGATCGTTCTCGATCGACCAGCAACGCTACAACGCGCAGTTCGGCGGTCAGGTCGCCTACGAGATCCGCGGCGGCAAGGTCGCCGGGATGCTCAAGGACGTCGCATACCAGATCCGCACGCCAGACTTCTGGAACTCAATGGACGCGATCGGCGGCAAGGCGACCTACGAGCTCGGCGGGTCGTTCTTCGACGGCAAGGGCCAGCCGGGCCAGAGCAACGCCGTGAGTCACGGCTCGCCACCGGCGAGATTCCGGCAGGTCAATGTGATCAACACCGGGAGGACCGCGTGAGCGCCCCCCAGAGCGCCCCCAAGAGCCTTCGAGAGGCGATCCCCGCCGGCGCGCTGCTCTCACGCGCCGAGGCGCAGGCGATCGTCGAGCGCGCGGTGAAGATGTCCCGCGCCGACTCGATCAACGTCTCGGTCGGCACCAACTACAGCGCCAACGTCCGCTTCGCCGACAACCAGATGAGCACCGCCGGGTCGATCATCGACGCCGGCGTGGCGGTGCAGAGCTCGTTCGGGCCCAAGCATGCGGTCGTCACCACGAACGACCTCTCCGACGAGTCGCTCCGGCGTTGCGTGCAGCAGTCGGAAGTGCTGGCGCGCCTCGCGCCGGACGACCCGGAAGCGATGCCCGAGCTCGAGCCGCAGCGCTATGCGGACGTCAACAGCTACATGGATTCGACCGCGAACATCGGCGCCGCCGAACGGGCGCAGGCGGCACTCACGGCGCTCGCGCCGGCGCGAAAGGCCGGCGACATCAGGGCCGCGGGGTTCCTCGTCGCCGGTGCGGGCTGCACCGCACTCGGCAACAGCAAGGGGATGTTCGCGTATCATCGCAGCACGAGCGTGAACTACACGCTCACGGTGCGCACCACCGACGGCACCGGCTCCGGCTGGGCCGGCGCCGATCATCCCGATTGGACGCAGATCGACTTCGAGAAGGTCAGCGCGCGCGCGATCGAGAAGGCCCGCGCGTCGCGGAATCCGGCAGCCGTCGAGCCGGGTCGCTACACCGTGATCTTCGAGCCGCAGGCGGTGGGAGACCTCGCGCAGCTCATCGCCGGCTACGCCGACGCGCGACTCGCCGACGAGGGGAGATCGCCGTTCGCGAAGCAGGGCGGAGGTAACAAAGTCGGCGAGAAGATCGTCGATGCACGAGTGACGCTCTTCTCCGATCCTGCTGATCCGCAGTTGCTCGCGCAGCCGTTCGACGGAGAGGGATTGCCGATCGCGCGTCAGGTCTGGGTCGAGAATGGCAACTTGAAGCAGTTGCAGTACTCGCGATTCTGGGCGAAGAAGCAGGGCAAAGTACCGACCGGTGGTACGACGTCGCTCAAGATGGAGGGCGGTTCGGCATCGATCGACGAGATGATCCGGAGCACGCAACGTGGCGTTTTGGTGACCCGTTTGTGGTATTTGCGCGAAGTCGATCCGCGCACAATTCTCTATACGGGATTGACACGCGACGGAACATTCCTTATTGAAGAGGGAAGAATTACGCGCGCAATTCGTAATCTGAGGTTCAACGAGTCGCCGCTGTTCATGCTCAACAACCTCGAAATGCTCGGCACAGCAGAGCGTCTCGCAGGGACAGAAGCCGGTGGTGCGGTAGTGATGCCGGCGATCAAGGTCCGCGATTTCAACTTCACCAGCCTCTCCGAGGCTGTTTGATCCATCCGCGCCGGAGCATCGGCGCGGCCCGAGATGCGGCGGTCAACCGGCCGTCGCATGACCCACCGATCCACCGGGGGATCGGCAGGGAGAACATTTTTTCAAGGAGCTCGTACCATGGCTGCCAAGAAGAAGACCGCAAAGAAGGCCACCAAGAAGGCCGCGAAGAAGAAGTAGTTCGGCCAGCTTCAAACACAGAGGGATCGGCGCTTGCGCCGGTCCCTCTGTGGTTTTCTGGGGAATGATCCGCTGAGATGGACGATCCGACGGCCGCGGAGCCCGCAGCCAACGCCGAGCACCAAAAGGAAAAGGCCGCCCGAACGGGCGGCCTCCTCACATCTCCCATCTCCCATCTGCAGTTCAAGCCGCCTTATGCGCCCCACTCTCAAGCGCAGGCTCGTCCGGCACCGGTCCCCAGACGTACGCCGAGAAGCGCGGCTGCGCTTCGGTACGATTGCCGCTCGAGATGATAATGCCGATCGGCTCTTCGTCGATCTGGGCCTGCACGATGCGATCCATGATCCGCCTCTACTGATATGAAGTGCGAGCACGAACGCGCCCGCCGATACCTATTGGACGTTGCACGTACGATGCCAGTTACACTGCTGTGCAACTCATTGCTGCATAAACACTTGAGGCCACCCGGTAATATCCCGGGTAGCCTCGATGTCGCACTCTGACACACGCCAGAGCCTTCAAGTCGTGTCATTCCATCACATCAGCGTCTTCTTCGCCACGAAGGTCCGCGACGCACCCGGCTCCGGCATCAGTGAGATCTCCCATCCCTCGTACCGCGTCCGGAGCTCCTCCTCCGTGAGCATGACCTGCCCAGCGATCAGCGTCTCGATCAGGTGAACTCCGCCATCGCTCGTGGCCTCCTGGAGCAGCTGGATCACCCGTTCGCGCTCGAACACCGAGAGTCCCGCGAACGCCGCCGGCGTGCAGATCACCGCCGCCAACGGACCGTCCGGCGTGAAGCTCACCAAGTCGGCCGCGAAGCCGCGCACCTTCTCGGTGAGTCCCGCGTCGCGCGCCGCACGCAACACACGGTTCACCACCGCCACCTCGGGTTCGATCGCCGTCACCTCGCAGCCGTTCGCGGCCAGGTAGAGCGTCGAGCCTTCCACGCGTGCGCCCGCGACGAGCACCGACGGCGACATCCCGTGGATCGGCGGGATCGCGCGGGCGAGTGGCGTGTCAGGACGCAGTCCCCAGTGTTCGGGGCGACGCAACTCGTTCGCATTCTTCTCGCGCCGCCGCCGCCAGGTCCCGTACGACGGGATGCGCAATCGCGCCACGATGATCCGGTCCACCTCGTCGGCAAGGAGCACCTCGCGCATCCCGATCTGTGCCCCTTCGTCCAGCGCCCGCGCCGCCTCGCTCGCGATGTTGTGCAACACCGACGTCGGGACCGAGATCTTGTAGTCCTCGACCTCTCGCTCGACGTATTGCTGATACTCGTACCGAAGCGATCGGGTCGAGTGGCGGTTGGCCATGCGGTGAACAGGGGCGGGGGAACGCGCTCGGGCGACGAGAGGCCCGCTACGCGCAAGCTAGGGAGTCTCACCTGCTGTTCGCTAGAGACCGTGCTGTCATTATTCATGCTCATGCCTGAACTGCCCGAGGTCGAGTTCGCTGTCCGTCGCCTGCGCCGTTCCGTACGCGGTCGACGCATCGAGAGCGTGCGCGTTCATCATCGCGCCCAGGGCCGTACGCTCACGGCGGCCATTCTGCGCCGCATCGCCGGTCGGCGCATCACCGACGTGACCCGGCGCGGCAAGCATCAACTGCTGCATCTCGACGACGGCGCGACGCTCCTCGTCCACTTCCGACTCGACGGCGACTGGGAACTCACACGGGCGGCGGTCGCGTTGCCGCGCCATGCGCGCGTCACCTTCGACCTGGACGGCGGCCGTCGCCTCTCGCTCACCGATCCACGCGCACTCTGCACAGTGCACTTCCACGCGCCGGGGCATCCCCCCGAGCTCGACTTGGGCCCCGAACCCGAGGACGCGACACTCACGCCAGCGCTCTTCCGCACGCGACTCAAAACGAAGCGCAGCCCGATCAAGCCCGCCCTGCTGGATCAGCGTCTCGTCGCCGGCGTCGGGAACATCTATGCGCAGGAGGCCTGCTGGCGCGCGCGGATCAGTCCGGTCGCGAACGCCGCAACGCTCTCACTCGCTCGCGTCGCGCGTCTCCTCGACGCCCTTCGCGCGGCTCTTGCCGCCGGCCACGAGAACGCCGGTCGCTACCACCGCGGTCAACAGCGCATCCCGTTCAAGGTCTACGACCGCGAAGGCGAGCCCTGCGACCGCTGCGCCAAGCCCATCAGGCGCTTGGTGCAGGCAGGACGCGGCACCTGGTACTGCGCGAAATGCCAGCGGCAGTGAAACGGAGAGGAGAGCGGATGCAGGAGAGCCGATAGAGGAGAGAGCAGGTCGAGCGCCTCAAACCGTGAGCCGCCTCTCACATCTCCCATCTCCCCTCTCACGTCTGCCCCTAACTCAATCCCCCGCCTCCAACAACGCCCCCTTCAAGTAGCCCGTCTCGGGGATCGTGATCACCTCAGGGTGATCGCTCGGTTGCCCCGTGACTGCGCGCAGGATCATCCGACGTCCACTGTCCGCCGCCGCCTCCTGCAGCATCGCGAGAAAGTCCGCTTTCCCCACATGGTACGAGCAGCTGGCCGTGTAGAGCGTCCCACCGGGTGCCAGGAGCCGCATCGCCCGCAGGTTGATGTCCTTGTAGCCTCGTAGCGCTCCGGCGATCGAGGCGCGATTCTTGGCGAATGCGGGCGGGTCGAGCACGATCGTCTCGTAGCGCGCTCCCCGTCCTTCCTCGGCGCGCAGAAAGTCAAAGGCGTCCGCCTCCACACCCGTGATGTTCGTAAGGCCGTTGAGCGCGGCGTTCTCCGCCGCGCGTGCGATCGCCGCGCCCGAGGCGTCGATCGCCGTCACCGTGTCGGCCCGGCGCGCCAGGTGCAACGCGAACGAGCCGTGGTACGAGAAGACGTCGAGCGCACGACCACGCGCCACACTCGCCGCGAGCACTCGCGCCTCGCGCTGGTCGAGGAACGCTCCCGTCTTCTGGCCGGTGTGCGGCGCCGCCAAGTACCGCACCCCATGCTCGCGTACCTCCACCGTCTCCGGCACCGAGCCAGCGAGCGTCTCCACCGACCGCGAGAGTCCCTCACGGGTCCGCACGCTCGCGTCGTTCCGCGCGAGGATCCCCTCGGGACGAACGATCGCACTCAGTGCCTCCACGATCGCCTCTCGATGCGCCTCGATGCCCGCCGAGAGCAGCTGCACCACGAGCCAGCGGTCGAAGCGGTCGACCACGAGCGACGGCAGACCATCACCCTCGCCATGCACGAGCCGGCATGCGTTCGTGTCGGCGTCGAGCAGGCCCTCGCGCCGCGCGACGGCGGCGGCGATCCGCGCGTGCCACCAGGCGGCGTCGAGCACTTCGCCGGCACGTCGCGACACCAGCCGCAACGAGATCTCGGAGTCCGGGCTCCAGAGCGCGGTGCCGACCACGCGCCCCTGCTGGTCGGTCACCGAGACCGTTCCCGGCGGCGACTGCGGAGCGTCCACGACATCGGAGCGGAAGATCCACGGATGCCCCTGTGTCCAGCGTCGCGCACCGCGCGAGGAGACCACGACTGTTGTCATGACCGAATCTAACCCTCCCCTCGCGCTTCCCCTGCCGTCGTCGCACATTCGTCCGCGTGAGCTCTCCCAATCGCCTCCGAAGCGTACGCGCTGTGCGCGGAGCCACGACCGTGGCCGCAGACGAGCCCCTGCTCATACGGGAGGCCGTCACCGAGCTCCTGGAGGCGATCCTCAACGACAACGACATCGTCCCCAACGACATCATCTCCGCGGTCTTCACCGCGACGCACGACCTCGTGAGCGAGTTCCCGGCGCATGCCGCGCGTCTCTATGGCTGGACCGACATCCCGCTGCTCTGCGCCCAGGAACTCCCGGTCTCCGGCGCGCTCTCCCGTTGCGTCCGCGTCCTGTTGCACGCCGAGACGCGTCGCCAGCGGAGCGAGATCCGTCATGTCTACCTGCGCGACGCGGTGCTCCTCCGCTCCGACCTGCTCGCGGACTGACTCGCGCTCAGGGACGCTTCAACGTCACCGAGTCGATCGTCGCGCGCGGTAACCCCACGGCACGCAACGCCGAGTCGAGTTCCGCCTGCTCGCGCCGCGCCCGTCCCAGACGCGCGACCGAGTCGCTCCGAGCCGCCGCCCGCACCATCTCGATCGCCGCGAGGTGTTCGCCGTACGTCGTCCGGAACTCATGATGGCCGTCAGGATGCGCCACGAAGAACCGGTACGGGACGTCGGCAGGGAAGAGCGCCGCCTTGATGCTCGCCGCGCCCGGCGACGCGATCGGACCGGGCGGGAGGCCGACGCGCCGATAGGTGTTGTACGGTGAGTCGACCTTGAGGTCGCGGTACAGCACGCGACCCGGGCGTTTCTTCTGCGCGTACTGCACCGTCGGGTCGGCCTGCAGCGGCATCCGGATCCGCAGCCGGTTCGAGTACACGGCCGCGACCAGCGGCCGCTCGGCCTCGCGCCGCACCTCCTTCTCGACGATCGACGCGAGCGTGAGGATCTGGTGGCGCGACAGCTTGATCTCCGTCAGCCGAACGTTCCAGTCCGCCTTCCAGACCTGTTCGAAGCGATGCACCATCAGGTCGACGGCCTGACGCGCCGTCGTACCGCCCGGAAAGTCGTACGTGTCGGGGAACACGTAGCCCTCAAGTGTCTCGGTCCCCAGCGGTGCGCCGACCCGCTGCAGCAGCAGCGTGTCACGCACCGCCACCTCCAACGACTCGATCGGGATCTCGAGCGCCACGCTCAGCGTCGGTATGATCTCCCACAGCGGCCACCCTTCGGGGATCGTCACGCGCGTGACGATCCCACGTCCCTGCTGCAGCGCCGTGAGCACTTCGTTCCAGCTCGAGCCACGTCGGATCAGGTAGGTGCCGTAGCGGATGTTGCGATCGAGCCCGCGTCGAGCGGCGTAGAACCCGAACAGACGCGGGCGCTCCACCACGCCCTGCGATGCGAGCGAGTCGGCCGCCTCGCGAAACGGCGATCCCCGACGGATCGTGATCGTCACCCGCGTCTGGTCGCTGCTGCCGCAACCCGTCGTCGCGGTCGTCACGATCAACGCCAGTGTGACAGTCCACGACTTACGCATCGGCACTCTCTCCCGCCACGATCCCCATCGCCTCTTCACGAGCGAACCGGTCGAGCGCGATCCGCAGCATCACCGCCGCGGCCATTGCATCGACGTCGCCCTTCCGTCCACGCGTCGAGCCCCCCATCTCCTGGATCGCTCTGAGCGCCGCGGCCGTCGTGAACCGTTCGTCCACCATCTCGGCCGGGTGACCGGAACGCGTCGAGAGTTCTTGCGCGAGGCGCCGCGCCTCCAGCGCGCGCGGCGTGTCCTCCCCGTTCTGATCGAGCGGCAGCCCAACGACGAACCCCTCGGCACCGAGCTCCGCGGCCTTGGCGAGCAACGCGGTGAGTGGCGGGCGCTTGCCGGCACGACGCTCGAGGTGGCCGGCCGGGGACGCGATCATCCCCATCGGATCGCTGAGCGCGAGCCCGACCCGTCGGTCGCCCAAGTCCACCGCCAGCCAACGCCGGCGCCACGAGCCCGTCATGCGCCCTCCGCCATCCGTTGGAAGAACTCCTCGTTCGTCGCCGTCTGCGTCAGTCGGCGGATCACGAAGCTCACCGCCTCGTCCGGCGCCATGCTGCCCACGAAGTGCCGCAGCAGGAAGATGCGGTTCCGTTCCTTCTCCGTCAGCAGGAGTTCCTCCTTGCGCGTCCCCGACTTGCCGATCTCGAACGCCGGGTAGATCCGGCGGTTCGCGATGTCGCGGTCGAGCACGATCTCCATGTTGCCCGTACCCTTGAACTCCTCGAAGATCACCTCGTCCATGCGCGACCCCGTGCTCACGAGCGCCGTCGCGACGATCGTGAGCGAGCCACCCCCGTCGATCCGTCGCGCCGCCCCGAAGAACCGCTTGGGCTTCTCGAGCGCCTTCGCGTCCACGCCTCCCGAGAGGATCTTCCCCGACATCGGCGTCACCGTGTTGTGCGCGCGCGCCAGGCGGGTGATCGAGTCGAGGAGGATCACCACGTCCTGCTTCGACTCCACCAGTCGCTTCGCCTTCTCGATCACCATCTCGGCCACCTGCACATGTCGCTTGGCGTGCTCGTCGAACGTCGACGCGATCACTTCGGCCGTGGGGCAGCAGGCGATGAAGTCCGTCACTTCTTCCGGTCGTTCGTCGATCAGCAGCACGATCAGCTTGATCTCGGGATGATTCTCCGCGATCGCGTTCGCCATGCGTTGCAGCAGGAGCGTCTTGCCGGCGCGCGGCGGCGCCACGATCAGCCCGCGTTGGCCCTTGCCGATCGGAGCGATCAGGTCGGCGAGCCGCATCGAGAGACCACCGCTCTTCGATTCCAACCGGATGCGCTGGTCAGGGTAGAGCGGTCGCAGCGCGTCGAACGGGACACGCCCCACCAACGCCTCCGGCGGCTGGCCGTTCACCGACTCCATCTGCATGAGCGCGAGGAACTGCTCCCACTGCTTCGCCGGCCGCACGCGTCCGCGGATCGTGTCGCCGGTCTTCACGCCGAACCGCCGCACCTGCGTCTGCGACACATAGATGTCGTCGGGACCCGCGAGGTAGCTCCAATCGGGACTGCGCAGGAACCCATGCCCCTCGGGCACGATCTCGAGCGTGCCCTCGGCGACGAGCACATCGCCGCGCGCGAGCAACGCGTGCTCGATGCGGGCGAGGAGGTCCTGCTTGCGGAGGTCGGCTACGTCGACCAGGCCGAGTTCGTCGGCCAGTCGTTGCAGCTCGACCGCATCCGTGCGGCGGAGGGAGGCGAGGTCCACGCGAGGGAGTGGAAGGTGCTGGGAGGTGCTCTGGGCCGCCGGCCCGCGCGACAGAGGGCGCGGGAGGGGAGGGGGCTGACCCGGGGGGAGAGGGAGCAGTGCGCAAGGCGGGATTCGAACCCACGACCTCTGCCTCCGGAGGGCAGCGCTCTATCCAGCTGAGCTACTCGCGCGAACTCCCAAAGCTAGCCCCGTGTCGGGGCTCGGGGTAGGCCGTAGGGGTGTGTTCCCTCACCGCGCTGTCGGGGTCTGGAGGGGTGCACGAACCCCCGGGAAGCCGTATCGTATCGGGACAGGGCTAAGCTACACCGTACGATCCCCGTCACATGGAGCCGCGGATGTCCAGCGCATTCCCTCCCATCGATTCTGCCACGATCGCTTCGCTCAACAAGGGTGACGAGGCGGCATTGGAGACGATCTTCCGCTCGCACTACGCCGTCCTGCTCGAACGCGCGCTCGAACGTCTCAAGGACGAACAGGCCGCCGCACCGCGCCTCGTCGCATCCGTGGTGCGTGCCCTGTGGGACGAGCGCGACGGCGTACACACCGCGGACGAGATCGAAGGGTTCGTCAACGAGGAGTTCCGCCAGCGCGCTCGCGCGATCCGCTCGCGCATGGCCGCGGTCCATCGCTTCGAGAAGTCCGAGAAGGTCGCCGCGCACGAAGTGCACGCCCCACCGAGCACCGACCAACTCTGGAAGGAGATCATCGCCGCGCTGCACCAGCCGGTCGTCGATCCCGCCACCGCGGCCAAGCAGCGCCGTGAGCACGCGGCGCATGGCGCCGCCGAGCACATGCGGAGTGTCACCGCTCGTCGCAACTGGAAGATGCCGGCGATGCTCACTCTGGTCGGCGCCGTCGCGCTCTGGGGCGGCTACAGCTGGGCCTCCAAGGCGAGCAAGACGTCGGTGATCACCACGATGCTCGCCGAGACTGATGCCCCGCAGATCGCCACGCGAGCCGGTCAGTTCGGGTCCGTTTCCCTCGGCGACAGCAGTCGCGCGCGACTGGGTGCCGATACCAAGATCGTCATGGTCAAGGGCTTCGGCCGCGAGTACCGCTCGGCGAGCGTGTCGGGCACGGTGGCGATCGCGGTCGCAACGGGCAACCGGCTCCCGCTGGAGGTGCGCTTGGGGAACGTCTCCGTGTTCTCTGAGAGCGCCGAGATCGCGGTGCGCGACTTCGGCGACGAGCCGGTGCGCTACGTGCAGGCCAAGGGCGACGGGGTCCGCGTGACGGTCGGCGAGTCGGCGCGGACGCTCAAGGCGGGCGAGACCGTGGCGATCCCGCGTGATGGTGCGCTGCGCGACGCGACCGCCGACGAGGTCGCGCAGGCATTCGCCTGGCTCGACGGCAAGCTGGTGCTGCGTGACGTTACCGTACGCGACGCCATGTCCGAGCTGTTCCGCTGGTATGGACTCGACATCACCGTCCGCGACTCGCTCACGCTCGACCGCAAAGTCTCGCTCGAGGCGACGCTGGAGTCGACGAAGGAGGTCATTGCCGCGATGGAGGCGGCGGCGCAGCTCAAGTTCGAGTGGGTGGACAACCGGATGACGTTCAAGGATGGCGCGCGCTGAGAGTGGCGCCGGTCCAGGTCGGAACGACGAAGCCCCGCCGCGTCAGAAGACGCGGCGGGGCTTCGCACGTTGTGGTAGTCGGGGCGAGAGGATTCGAACCTCCGACCTCCTGCTCCCGAAGCAGGCGCTCTACCGGGCTAAGCTACGCCCCGATCCTAACATCTCCCATCTCACTTCTCCCATCTGCCTCTAATGCGCCCGAAGGGACTCGAACCCCTAACCTTCTGATCCGTAGTCAGATGCTCTATCCAATTGAGCTACGAGCGCTCGTCCCAAGGACTCCGCCGCACGGGACGCGGCTCCAAGGGAACCCAAAATATAGACCCGTACCGACAGAGAGTCAACGCGAACCCTACTTGAGTGCCTCGTACCGGTACGCCACGATCCCCGGCTTCGTCGCCGTGAAGTCGAACGTGCCGCGCTCGCCTGGCTTCACGTTCGCCACATCCGCCGTCATCGTCTCGACCACGTTCCCGGCCGTGTCGAGGAACTCCATCTTGAGCGCGAACGACTTCGGCGCCTTCGTGAAGTTCTCGATCGTGCCGCCCAGCGCTGCACCCGTCGTACGCCGCTCGAAGCGCGTGATCAACAACTTGTGCTGCGTCGCCAGCACATTCTCGCGGCCCGCGAACTCGTCCTGCTTCTTCTGCAACTCCGCCTTCTTGCGCGGGTCGCGCTCGGCGGCCGTCATCAGCTGGTACGCGTAGGCGCGCATCAGGTAGTTGTCGCCGTTCGACGGATCGATCTCGATCAACTTCTCCGTGAGCGGAAGCATCTTGTCGGGCTGCTTCGCCTCGTAGTACATGAAGGCGAGGAAATAGTTGGCGTCGCGGATGCTCGCGTTCTTCGCCAACGCCCCCTCGTACATCGCCATCGCGTCGGCGGTGCGCGAGAACGCGCGCGCGACGTCGGCAGCGAGGATCAGCGTCAGGTCCGAGTAGGCGGCCGGCGTGGCCACGAGCGGGGCCAGCAGCTCACGCGCCGCCGTGCTGTCCTGCGTGACCGAGACGATCTCGGCCGCGGCCGAGAAGGCGTACGCGCCCTCGGTGGTGCCAGGCGACTGCGCGAGCAGCAGCGTGAATATCCCCATCGCTTCCTTGTTGAGCTCTGTCTTCTGCGCCGCGCCGCCTGTCATGGCATAGCCCTGCGCGGTCTGCGCCAGCTGGAACTGCATCTGCTTCTGCGTCTCGGTCAGCGACGTGTCCTTCGCCGCCTCGGTGATCGCCGTACGCAAGTGCGTCATCATCGTCGGCAGGTCGCCGCGCTTGTTGGCGATCTGGGCGAAGGCGTTGTGCACGAACGGCGACGTCGGGTTGAGCTGCGACGACTGCTTCGTGTAGAACTCGGCCGAGTCGATCGCGTTGGCGCCGAGGAAGGTGTAGGCCTTGTTGATGCGCTCGGTCCACGGCTTCGCGCCGCGCCACTGCGCCGTCTGCTCGACGCATGCCGGGGCCTGCGCCTCGACCAAGCGCATGAGCGAGTCGGCCGCGCTGAGGACGTCGACCTTGTCGGTCTTCACACCCTTGGTGCCGAGTTGTTCGTTGGTCAGCAGGGTGCCGATCTCCGCCTGATGCATCCACAGGACGTAGATCTGCGCCTTGAGGAAACCGGCGCCGATCGGATTGTTGACGAACTTCTTGTCGTCGAGCAGGAACTTCATGGCATCGCGCAGGACCTTCTGCGCTTCGGGGGCCTCACCCATCGCCGCAGCACGACCGACCATCAGTCCCGCCTGGGCGAGCACGTTCGGCTGGTAGACGTCAACGGGGCACTCCCCCTGCTGCGCCAGCACTGGGGTCGCGGCAAGGAGGGCGGCGAGGGCCGGAAGGACTCTTGAGAAACGCATCGTTCGCGGGGCTGGAGGGAACGGCGCGGGGCGTGGTCCCCGCACCGGCTGGAAGAGAGAACGCCTCACGAGATTGACCCCGTGAGGCGATGGGCGGTACAAGGCTCGAACTTGTGACCTCCACGATGTCAACGTGGCGCTCTAACCAACTGAGCTAACCGCCCTCTACTACCCGTCGCTCCCAGCCAACGTTCCGGAGGCGTCGGGTGTTGAACATGAGCCGCCGAACTGCGGCGACAGAGCGGGAAACGGGACTCGAACCCGCGACCCCAACCTTGGCAAGGTTGTGCTCTACCAACTGAGCTATTCCCGCAAGACGGAACCAAGCAGGCCTTCGCCCGGTTCATCGAACATCCACACCGGCCCGCAACTGCTTAAGACGGCCCGGCAGTGGAGGCGAGGGGGATCGAACCCCTGACCTCTTGAATGCCATTCAAGCGCTCTCCCAACTGAGCTACGCCCCCGAGCACGGCAGTTAGGGGCCGCGACAGGAACCAAAGAAGCTATCCGAGGGTACCACTGAGGTCAAGCGGAAAAACTGGCATTCTGGCGGTTTCGCCTTATCTTAGGGTTCGCTCAAACACCCCAGAAAAATCTCCGGATCGCCACCGCGGTCCAGGAACCATAGCAATGGCCACCGAAGTCAAGAAGCGTAAGCGCCGCACCGCGCCCGTGGGGATCGCCCCCAGCGAGCCTGAGCGCGACATCCTCGACCAATACCTCTACGAGGTCTCCATGTACCCGCTACTCAAGGGGACCGAGGAGATCGACGTCGCGCGCAAGATCCGCGCGGGTGATCCGGACGCGCTCCAGGAACTGGTCAAGCGCAACCTGCGCTTTGTCATCTCCGTCGCCAAGAAGTACCAGAACCGCGGCCTCCCACTCATCGACCTCATCGGCGAGGGCAACGTCGGGCTCCTCACGGCGGCCCGCAAGTTCGATCCCGATCAGGGCGTGAAGTTCATCTCGTACGCTGTCTGGTGGATCCGTCAGGCGATCCTCTCGTCCCTGGCTCGTCAGGGCCGTACCGTGCGCGTGCCGCTCAATCGCACCGCCGACCTCTCGCGCATCATCAAGGCGTCGGAGATCCTCCGTCAAAAGCTCCGTCGCGAGCCGATGCCCGAGGAGCTCGCGCAACTCACCGGCCTCTCGGTCGACGTCGTGCAGTCGCTCGCCGCGCTCAACACCGGCGACGTCCGGCTCGACGCGCCCATGGATCCCGACGGCGACCGCTCGCTCATCGAGCGCTTCGTCGCCGACGAGATGCCCGACACCGAGGAGGAGGCCATGAACCGCTTCCTCAACGACGAGATCGAGCACGCGCTCAGCACCCTGCCGCCGCGCGACGCGAAGGTCCTCCGCCTCTACTTCGGTCTCGAGGCCGGACGAGAGCACACGCTCGAGGAGATCGGTACGATGCTCGGCGTCACGCGCGAGCGCGTACGGCAGTTGCGTGATCGCGCGCTCAAGCGGTTGCGCGAGGGTGATGTGGGGCGGGCGCTCGGGTCGTTCGCGGC
>JANOTB010000237.1:0-11414 GCA_031416115.1 Gemmatimonadota bacterium | reverse complement strand
CAGCAAGCCTCCGCCGACTGCGATCGGGTTTGCGGCCCCATCCATCAGCTCGGCAGAGTATCCGGGAAGCGGCCGCGTCGCACTCCCCGGCTTGGTCTCGGTGTGCCCCGGGAGCGGCGAGATCACGATCGACCCGGTCTCCGTCTGCCACCAGGTGTCCACGATCGGGCAGCGCGAGCCGCCGATCTGCTCGTGGTACCACATCCAGGCTTCGGGGTTGATCGGCTCGCCCACCGAGCCGAGCAGGCGGAGCGACGAGAGGTCGTGTTTCCGTGGATGCTCCACGCCCCACTTCATGAACGCGCGGATCGCGGTGGGGGCGGTGTAGAGGATCGTCACGCCATGCCGCGCGATCAACGACCAGAACCGGTCGCGCTCGGGCCAGTCTGGCGCCCCCTCGTACATCACGCAGGTCGCGCCATTCGCGAGCGGACCGTACACGAGATACGTGTGCCCTGTGATCCACCCCACGTCGGCGGTGCACCAGAAGACGTCGCTCTCTTTGAGATCGAAGACGTACTTCATCGAGCTCGCGGCACCCACGAGGTAGCCGCCGGTGGTGTGCACGATCCCCTTCGGCTGTCCCGTCGTCCCCGACGTGTAGAGGATGAAGAGCACATCCTCGGCGTCCATGACCTCGGGCTCGCACTTGTCGTGCGCATGCTGCATGAGACGGTGGTACCAGTGGTCTCGCCCCTCGACCATCTCGACGTGCGCCTCGGTGATCGGTCCCGACGCGCGGCGCTGGACCACGACGACATGCCTGACCGTGGGGCACTCCTCCAGCGCTTTGTCGGTGTTGCGCTTGAGCGGGACGATCTGGCCGCGACGGTACCCGCCGTCCGCGGTGATCACGACCTTCGCCTGTGCATCGTTCATGCGATCGCGCAGCGACTCCGGACTGAAGCCGCCGAAGACCACCGAGTGGATCGCGCCGATGCGCGCGCAGGCCAGCATCGCGATCGCGGCCTCAGGGATCAGCGGGAGGTAGATACCCACGCGGTCACCCTTCTGCACACCGAGTGACTTGAGGACGTTGGCGAAGGCGCGTACCTCGCGGGCGAGCTCCCAGTAGGTGAGCGTCCGCCGGTCGCCGGGCTCTCCCTCCCAGATGATCGCCGCCTTGTTGCGCCGCGCACCGGCGAGATGCCGATCGAGACAGTTCTCGCTCACGTTGAGCTTGCCGTCCACGAACCACTTGGCGTGCGGCGGTGTCCAGTCGAGCACGCGCGACCAGGGCGCGCGCCATTGCAGCGACTCGGCCTGTTCCTCCCAGTACCGCTGGGGGTCGCGCGCGGCCGCCTCGTGCACGGAGGAGTCGCGCACGAGCGCGTCACGTTGAAAATCGGCTGGGGGCGCGAAGCGGCGCGATTCGGTGAGCAGGACGTCGATATCTGTCATGCGACAATGGTAGGGGAGGCGGGCCGGGTTGGGCAGTGACTGCGGATTCCCGAGGTGCTGGCATTGCTGTCTTATAAATGGACAGTGATGCGTATTGTGTCAGAATCGATGCAACTCGCGCTGATATCCGCAGTCGTCACCCTGTGATAGCCACTTAACTCCAATAAACACAAGAGGTTAGTCAGCTAGCGTTGTGGCACGGTTCTCGCACACTATGTACACGAACGCGCAGAACGCCACACCGACGGCAAATCCGCTGGACGTCGGTTGGTCATCCCCCTGCGCGGGAGGATACCATGGCGATGGCGACCTGCGACTCCAGTAACATCGTCTCTCAGGCCCTGATGGCCCCGGCGCGCCTGACGGCGGACAATCGCCTCGAGTTCCGGCGCATCGTGCTCGAAGCGCTCGAGGTCTCGTCCCGCAACGGCGAGCGTCTCGTCCGAGTCGATCTCACGGTGACCGCGGAGATCGACGCCGGAGGGCTCGGCGTGCTCGTGCTCCTGCAGAAGCGCGCGCGCGAACGTGGAATCGGCACGCAGCTCCTGCATGTGCCCCGTCCCATCCGCGACATGCTGCAACTCACGCGCCTGGACGGACTCTTCACCTTCGCCGACTCGGTCTGATCCGCAGGCGCGCGCCGTTCCATGCGACCTCGCGGGGCACTACCCTTCACTGATGTTCGCCCCCGGAGCAGGGTCACGATGACGACGCGCATCGAAGCGGCGGACCTGGTCCGCGCCTTCGGGGCGCGTCGCGCCGTTGATGGCCTCTCGTTCACGCTCGCCGCCGGCGACTGCCTCGCGCTCTTCGGCCCCAACGGTGCGGGCAAGTCGACCGCGTTACGACTCCTCGCCGGGTTGCTCTCCCCCACCTCGGGTTCGGCGAGCATCGGCGGCGTGCGGCTCCCTGCGCCCGAGGCCCGCGCGCGCATCGGACTCATCTCGCACCGCAGCATGCTCTACGAGGCGCTCACCGCCCGCGAGAACATCCGGTTCACGGCACGCTTGCACGGTCTCGCCGATGTCGAGAGTGCGGTCGAGCGCGCCCTCGTCGCATTGCGTGTCGCCGACCGCGCGGACGTCGCCGTGCGATCGCTCTCGCGCGGCCTCCAACAGCGCGTCGCGATCGCGCGCGCGATCGTCCACGAGCCCGACGTCCTCCTCGCCGACGAGCCCTACACCGGCCTCGACGAGCAGGGCGGCGCGGCGCTCACGGCGCTGTTGGCCGAGCGACGCGACGCCGGCGCGGCCCTCATCGTCGTCACGCATCACCTGCACGAAGGACTCGCGCTCGCGACCCACGCCGCCATCATGCGCGCCGGCCGCTTCGCGCGCTTCGAGCGCGCCGACGGACTCGAGCGCGACCGGTACGCCGCCGAGTACCGCGAGCTCGTCGCATGAGCAGTGGCCGCGCTGTGCCCGGCCTCCTCGCCGCCTCCTGGATGATCGCCCGCAAGGATCTGGCGATCGAGTTCCGCACGCGTAGCGCCTTCCTCTCCGCGCTCGTGCTCTCACTTCTCTCGATCGTCATCTTCTTCTTTGCCTGGGATCCCACGGCGATCGGCGCCGCGGACCTCGCGCCAGGCGTGCTCTGGGTGACCTTCACCTTCTCCGGTCTCCTCGGCTTGCACCGCTCCTTCGGTGTGGAGTCGCACGACGGCGCCATGGACGCGTTGCTCTCGGCGCCGGTGCCGCGGCAGTCGATCTTCCTCGGCAAGGCGCTCGCGAACCTCGTCTTCGTCCTCGGCGTGCAGGCCGTGGCACTGCCGGCGGTGGCGCTGTTCTACAACCTGCCGATCGGGCCGGCTTTCGGGGCGCTCGCACTCCTCATGCTGCTCGCGTCGATCGGCCTGGTCTCGGTCGGCACCATGTTCGCCGGCATGACCGCCAACACCCGGCTCGCGGAGCTGCTGCTCCCCGTGCTCGCGATGCCGTTCTTCGTGCCGATCGTCATGCCGGCCGCGAAGACCACGGCGTTGCTGCTCGCCGGTCGACCGATCGGTGACGCGTTCGCGTGGTTGCGCATCCTGCTCGCGTTCGACCTCGTGTTCGTGTACCTCTGCATGCTCCTCTTTCCTCTCACGCTCGACGACTGACCGCATGACCTCTTCCTCTCCCGCCGCACGGCGCCTCGGCGTCGACTGGCTGCTCCTCGCCGCCGCTGGCGCCATGGCCGCCGCGGTCGTGCGTGCCATCTGGTTCACGCCGCCGGAACGGCTCCAGGGCTACGCGCAGAAGATCTTCTACATCCACGTCCCGTCGGCATGGGTCGGGTTCCTCGCCTTCGCGCTCACGGCGCTCGCGGGGGCGTTCTGGCTCTTCCTCAAGGACCCGCGCCTCGACCGCTTCGCCGAGAGCTCGGCCGAGGTGGGCGTGATCTTCACCACGGGCGTACTCGTCTCAGGGCCGCTCTGGGGCAAACCCATCTGGGGCGCCTGGTGGGTCTGGGACGCGCGACTCACGCTCACGCTCTTCCTCTGGTTCCTCTACCTCGGCTACCTCGTCCTCCGCGGCGTGATCCCCGAGCGTGAACAGCGGGCCCGGTACAGCGCAGTCGTCGGCATCCTCGGTGCCGCACTGATCCCGTTCATCCACCTGAGCGTCTACCTTTTCAACACGCAGCATCCCATGCCCGTCGTCGCCAACCCGACTGGGATCCAGATGCCGGCGGTCATGATCAGGACATTCTTCCTCTCGCTCGGCGCCTTCACCCTGCTGTACGTCGCACTCGTGCGGTCGCGCTATGCGCTCGCAGTGGAGCGCGACGCCCTCGACGACGACGTCGCCACCGACCGCTGACTCCCATGCCTGACAACGCGTTCTACTACCGGGTGGCGTACGCCCTGCTCGCGGTGCTCTACGTCGGCTACACGCTCTCGCTCGTCCTGCGCCGCCGCGCGCTCGCCGAGCGTCGCGTGCGCCAGCACTCGAGCCGCCCATGATCCATCCGTGGAGGGATCTCCCCGCGGGGCGGATGCCACCCGAGGTCGTGACCGCGGTGATCGAGATCCCGCAGGGCTCGCGCAACAAGTACGAGCTCGACAAGGACTCGGGGCTGTTCCGGCTCGACCGCGTCCTCTATTCGGCGGTGCACTATCCCGGAGACTATGGGCTTATCCCGCGCACGCTCCACGAGGACAACGACCCACTCGACGTCCTGGTGATGATCAAAGAGCCGACCTTCACCGGCTGCATCATCGACGTGCGTCCGGTCGGCGTGCTCAAGATGCTCGACAAGGGCGAACCCGACGACAAGATCCTCGCGGTGCCGTGCGACGATCCCGCGCACGGTGAGTACTTCGATATCGCCGACCTGCCGCAGCACTACCTCCGTGAGGTCGAGCACTTCTTCGCGATCTACAAGGACCTCGAGGGCAAGCGCGTCGAGGTCGTCGGCTGGGAGAAGAGCGACGTCGCCATGCGCGTGATCGAGGAGAGCATCGTACGCTATGCGGACCGGTATCTGTCGCAGGGGCCTTAGGCGCCGCTGGACCCGCTCCCAAGGAAGCCGCGGAGCTGGTTGCGCCAACTCTCGAGTCGAGCGGGCTTGGGCAGCTTGGTCACGACGGTGATGGAGCCGAAGATCGCGCTCCCGCGCACGCGGATCACCGGCGCCCCAGGCAGCGCGCGGTGCGCCTTGTCCGACACCTCGCCCATCACGGCTGAGCAATCGACGTCGGCGCCGACTCCCGGGGGCAACAGCACTTTCGCCTCGCCAAAGACCACGTCCACGTCGATCGTGAGTCCCTCCGGCGGCAGGTCGGCGTCGCGCAGATCGAGAATGACCGTCCCGAACACGACCTTCGCCTCGATCATCGGTGCCGGAGACCACGCTCCCTCCTTCTTCACCTCCGAAAAGACCGCGAGATAGCGTTTCTGGTTCGCCGGCAGTGCGCCCGTGCGCTCGGCGAGGTGATACATCGGAGCGGGCGCGACGGACGCGCGCGGGAGGCTCGGAAGCCCCTGAAGCACCGTGTCGAGTTGCGTGCGCGACGTCGACGTGTAGATCCGGTCGAACCGCGCCTCGAGTTCGCCGGTCGAGAGATGATCCTGCGCATAGTGTGCGCAGAGTGCCTGCACCACCTGCTCCTTCTCAAGATCGAGACTCATGGCGCGAGTCTCGCGTACCGGCCGCGGAAGTAGAGCAGGGGATCGCCGTCCGCGACGTCGGCGGCGAGCACCTCGGCGATGATGATCACATGGTCGCCACCCGCGTGCCGCTCGGCGATCCGGCACTGGAGTCGCACGAGCGCGCCGGGCACCAGCGGTACATCGCCGGCGCCGCGCGTCGTCGCGAGCCCAGCGAAGCGGTCGCCCTCCTTGAGCGCGAACTGCCGCGAGATCGCCTCCTGGTCCGCGCCGAGCACGTGCACGGCGATATGCGTCACGTCCTCGAGTGCCGGCGCGATCGACGCCGCACGATCGATGCACACGAGCACGAGCGGCGGGTCGAGCGAGAGCGAGCTGAACGCGGTCGCCGTCATCCCCAGATCGTGGCCGCTCGCCGAGCGGGTGGTGACCACCGTGATCCCCGACGCGAATCGGGAGAGGCAGGCGCGAAAGGCGGCGATGTCGAGTGGCATCAGCGTGGGGCGAAGGTGACCGTCGCGAGCAACGCCAGAGCGGCGCCGCCGACGGTCGCCAAGAGATTGACGGTGTCGTTGTTCATCCAGCGCAGGCCGGTGGTGTGGCGGGTGCGGTACTGGCAGGTGTGGACCTTACGTTCGGTCCACGTACGGCACTGCTCGCACCAGCGTTTCGACTGCAACGTCGCCCCGAGCACACTGTCGCCGAGGCTCCCGCCAACGCCGCCGATCAGCACGGCGAGGGCCGGTGACGGGGCGCCGCGTGCTCCAGCAGCGAAGATCGCATGCGCCGCGAGTGCCACGAGCGCAGCGGCAACGACGCTCGCCACGGTGCCGATCAGCGTCACCCCGCCCGAGGCACCGGCAGGCAGGACCCGTCCGGTGAGGACCGAGCGTGGTGCTCCGCCCCAGAGCGTGCCGATCTCGGTCGCCCAGGTGTCGGCGGCGGCCGCCGCGAGCGCGCCCACGCCCGCGACGAGCAACCGTGGGTCACCCGTGACCTCGCCAATGAGCACGAGCGCCGCGAACACGCCGCCGTTCGCACCCACCTGCTTCGCATTCCTCGCCGCCTGTGATGGGAGTACCGATTCGGTCCTGGCCTCCTTCTCGGCCTGTCCGAGCCGCGTGAGAGCAGACGACGAGACGAAGTAGGCGATGAGCAACGCCCCCCATTCCCAGCCCGCGGTCACGACGATCGTTCCCAGCACGAACGCGGCCCAGTGGCCGCTCGGCGACAAGCTCTCCGAACGCCGGCCGGCGATCGACACGGCGCCGGCGACCAGCGCGCCGAGCAGCGCGCGGACGATCAGTGTGTCCGCGATCCCCAGACTCCGCGCAAGGACGCCATGACGGCGCCGCGCAACTCACTCGGAGCGCGTTCCGATTCCCCCACGCGCCGCAGCACGCGCTTGTACTCCCGCGCCGCCGCGAGTCGGTGCGCACAAGGCGCGCAGCCGGCGACATGGGCCTCCGCGCGCGCGGCGCAGAGCGACGCGAGCTCACCGTCCACCAGCGCGTGGAGCGCGTGGCGCCAGTGGGTGCAGTCGGGGGAGCGGAACTCCAACGAGATCGAGGCGACCATGAGAGTGAACGGGATTCTGGCCTTCTTCAACGGCGGAAGCAAGTCGTGCGACGATTGCCGCTTCAACGCACGCGCCACCCGAACGGTGCCAAGCGTCGACCTTCGCAGGCGATTAGCTTCCGCCGCGGCCCTCACTTCCGCCCCATCCGCATGCCCGTGTCCGTCGACCCACTCGTTCCGCTCGTGCTGCTCGAGGCCGTTCGCTCCGTCGACATGCCGGTCGGCGACCTCGAAGCGGAGTTCGTCGACGAACTGCGGACCAAGCGCCTAGGCCTGAGCGACACGGTGCTCGCGCAGATCCGACGGTACAGCGACGCGGTCAAGCGCGGCCAACGACTTCCGTTCGACGAAGCGGCCGGGATCGCGAAGCTCATCGGCCGCCGCCCCGACGCCGAGGCCGTCTTCCGCGAGGCGGGCCGGATGCTCGCGCGGCAGACCTACGCCCGCATCAGCGCGCCAACTCGTTCGCTCATTCGCTCGCTGCCCACCATGCTCTCGCGCCCTCTCGCGCTCCGGCACGTGCGGCGCATCGGCACCCGCTTCCTCGGCGGTTCGCTGCGGCGCGTCGGAGCGACGATCCTGCTCGAAGTCCCCGATTCACCCACGCGCGACGCCGCTCCGCGTCAGTCGGGATGCGCATTCTACGAGTCGATCCTGCGCGAACTCCTGCAACTCCTCGTCGGCGGCGTCGGCGCGGTGGAGCACGTGCGCTGTGCGACGCGAGGCGAAGGCGCGTGCGAGTGGCGCGCCGAGTGGCGGTCCATCAGGTAAACCAGCGAGGCTCCATGCTCACCCCGAAGACGCTTCCCACGCTGCAAGCGGCCCTCGTCGAGGCCGGAGTCGACGGCTGGCTCCTCTACGACTTTCGTGGTCTCAATCCCGTCGCCGGCTCGCTGCTCGGCATCCAGGGCTTCGTCACGCGACGGATCTTCGCCTGGATCCCTGCCAAGGGGAATCCGGTCGCCATCACGCATGCCATCGAACAGGCGCCGTGGGTCGACTGGCCGGCGGAATGGGAGAAGATCGTCTACGTCTCCTGGCGCGTGCTCGAGGACGCACTGCCCAAACTGGTGCGCGGAAAGCGGGTCGCCATGGAGTATTCACCGGGCGACGCCGTGCCGGTCGTCGACCGCGTGCCCGCCGGTGTGATCGAGCTCGTCCGCGCGAGCGGCGCCGACGTCGTGACGAGCGCGGAGCTCGTCACGCGATTCTTCGCCACTTGGAGTGCGACGGAGATCGTCGCGCATCGTCGCAACGCCGAGGCGCTTCGCACGCTCGCGCACGAGGCGTTCCAGCGCATCGGCGCGGCGGCGCGCGGCGCGGCGCCGTTGCATGAGCATGAGGTGCAGGCCTTGCTGCAGGAGGGCTTTGGACGTCACGGCATGGAAGCCGACCATGGCCCGATCATCGCGGCGACCGAGAATGCCGCGAGTCCGCACTACGAGCCCTCGGCCGCCTCGCCCCGCGCCTTCCGCGAGGGCGACGTGGTGCTGATCGACCTCTTTGCGACCGACCGTGGCGGTCAGGGCATGTGGGCTGACCAGACCTGGATGGCGAGCATCGGAACGCCGAGCGCGCGGGCGCTCGAGGTGTGGACAGCGATCCGCGATGCGCGCGACGCCGCGATCGCGCTACTCCGGACCAAGCTCGCAGCGGGCGAGCCCGTGCGCGGTGGTGAGGCCGACGACGCCGCGCGCGCCGTGATCGACGCGCGAGGCTTCGGTGAGTACTTCACGCATCGCACTGGGCACAGCATCGACGCGCGCGGGCTGCACGGCATGGGGCCCAACATCGACAATCTCGAGACCCGCGAGACTCGGCTGCTCGTCCCCGGTGTTGGCTTCTCGATCGAACCCGGCATCTACATCGCCGGCGAGATCGGCATGCGCACCGAAGTGAATGGCTACGTCGACGAGCACGGCGCGCTCGTGATCACGCCCGCCGAGATCCAACACGACCTCGTGATCCTCTAGGCGCCCGGGAGGCGCCGGTCGACGACCATCGCGACGAAGATCAGCGCGAGGTAGAGGAGCGAGTAGCCGTAGACCCACCAGGCGGGCTTCACGAAGTCCGCGGCGGTGCGTACGCGCCAGACGCCGTGGAGCAGGATCCCTCCCAGCACGAGCGCCAGCACGAGGTAGGTCACCCCGAAGGCGCCGAAGGCGACGGGAAGCACCGTGAGCGCGACGAGCAGGATCGTGTACCACCACATCTGCTCGATCGTCTCGCGCTCTCCCCACACGAGCGGGGCCATGGGGACCTTCGCGTTGCCGTAGTCGTGCTGCTTGTTGAGCGCGAGCGCCCAGAAGTGCGGCGGCGTCCAGTAGAAGATGATCAGGAACAGGAAGAAGGCGGTGAGGTCGAGCGTGCCCGTGACCGCGGCCCACCCCACGAGCGGCGGGAAGGCGCCCGCCGCTCCGCCGATCACGATGTTCTGCGGTGAACTGCGCTTGAGCCAGCGCGTGTAGATGAACACGTAGAAGTAGAAGCCGGCGAGCGCGAGCGCGCCGGTGAGGAGGTTCACGAAGGTCGCGAGCATCCAGGTGGCGGCGGTCGCGATCCCGACGCCGAACGCGAGCACCACGCGCGCGTCCATTCGGCCGCTCGGAATGGGGCGCAGCTTCGTGCGTGCCATCACCTCGTCGATGTCGCGGTCGTGGTACATGTTCACCGCGTTCGCGCCGCCGGCCATGAGATAGCCGCCGAGCATCACCAGGAGCACGGTGCTGAGCGCCGGGTCGCCGGCGACGTACATCGGGGCCGCCGTGGTGACGAGCAGCAGCGAGATGATGCGCGGCTTGGTGAGCGCGATGAAGTCCTGCAGCAGCGTGCTCACAGTCGCACCTCGCCGGCGGCTGGCGTGATGTTCACCTCGATCGCTCGTGGGCGCATGGTGGCACGCCACGAGAGGGCGAGGACGAGCACGAGCACGAGGGCCGGGAGGATCGCGAAGCTCCACTCGAGCGCAGGGCGCGCGGGGGCGACGGCACGGAGCACGCGCGCGGTCGATCGCAGGATCATCACCTGCGCGACCACAGCGGCCACGACGGCGATCCAGAAGAGGGCGGCGATGAGCGGAGCGGACATCGCTGAATAATCGCCGGTGCCCCTCGCCGGAGGGAGTCCCGTGGCGTAGTTTCGCCGGATGACCGCGACCCCACCGCAGGGCCTCGAGCGAAAGATCGGACTCTGGAGCGGCATCGCCGTCGTGATCGGCTCCACGATCGGCTCCGGCATCTTCCGCTCTCCCGCCGGCATCGCCGACAAGCTCCCGGGTCCGCTCCCGATGCTCATGGTCTGGATGGCCGGTGGCGTCTTCGCGATCTGCGGAGCGCTCACGCTCGCTGAGATCGCGAGTGCGCTTCCGCAGACGGGCGGCATCTACGTATTCCTGCGCCAAGGCTGGGGAAAGGTCCCCGCCTTCGTGTTCGGGTGGAGCCAGCTGGTCATGATCCGCGCGGCCTCGTTGGGCGCGATCGCGATCACCTTTGCGGAGTACTTCTGGCGCGTGAAGAACGGAGCGCCGGCGTCCCCGGAGCAGGCGATGACCGTGCGGTTCATCGCCGCCGGTGCGATCCTCACCACAGGGATCTTCAACGTGGTCGGTGTCCGCGTCGGCTCGACGTTCACCAATCTCACGGTGATCGCGAAGTACGGTGCGCTCCTCTTCATCATCATCGTGGCGTTCGTATTCGGCCTGCCCGAGTCGGGGGGGCACTACACCCCGGCCGTGCCGCCCGGCAGCTTCACACTCCCGGCATTCGGCCTCGCGCTCGTGAGCACGCTCTGGGCCTTTGACGGCTGGGCGGATCTCTCGTATAACGGTGGCGAGGTGAAGGACCCGCAGAAGAACCTGCCGCGGGCCCTGATCGGCGGAACGCTCCTGGTGATCGTCATCTATATGCTGGCGAACCTCGCGTACCTCGCGGTGCTCCCGATCGAGGAGATCCGCGTCTCCAAGCTCGTCGCCGCCGACGTCGCGCAAAAGGTGATCGGCGCCGGGGGCGTGGTCTTCGTCTCTGTCACGGTGATGATCTCGACGTTCGGGACGCTCAACACGGTATTGCTCACGAGCCCTCGCGTCTTTTTCGCGATGGCGGCCGACGGGCTCCTCTTCAAGGGCGTGGCGGCGGTCCACCCGCGGTTCGGGACGCCCTGGGTTGCGGTGACCCTCGCGGCCTGCCTCGGGGCGAGCTTCGTGCTGTTGCGCAGCTTTGAGCAGTTGGCCGATGCCTTCGTGACCGCCTTCCTGCCCTTCTATCTATTGGCGGTGGCCGCGATCTTCCGTCTCCGAGGCCGGCCGGACTACCAGCCGAGCTTCAAGGTGCCGCTGTATCCGGTCGT
>JANOTB010000236.1:0-10834 GCA_031416115.1 Gemmatimonadota bacterium | reverse complement strand
CTAGCGACGTTGACGCCGCGCGAACGTGACTTCGGCGAGTGACCGCCGCGATTCACTGGCTCGCGTCAACTCGCTCGGCCTCTTTCTTGGCGTTGAACCGCTGCGCTTCGCCAAGCCGCTCGATCTCGATCGCGACGACATCCACGGACTGCTGCAACTGCTCAAGGCGGTCATCCGCCAAAGGGACTGCGTGCGCCGAGACTCGCGCGTTGCGCGTGGCCAGCCGCCACACAGCGTAGGTGCCAAGGGCCATGAGCACGAAGTGCGACCCAGCGTGGAGCATTTCGCTTCCGGCCAGAGCGAACCCTCCGCCGACGGCATTGACGAGCGTGAAGAGGACGGTAGCTACGAGCCAGAGTCGAATGCGTTGCGTCATGACGATCTCCTGAAGAGGACACAAGGCCGTACGCGGACGCACGGCTGGTGTTTCGCTCATGTCCTCACGCGCTGATCCACGTGCGGTCGACGCTGCCGCTCGCTGCGCTCGCAGCAAGCAGGGGAGCGCGGCGGAGGTAGATTCCTCGAGTCACTTCCACCCGATCCCCAGGCGGACAGACCCCATGCGCATCTCCCGCACGCTCGCGACTCTCGCACTCGTCTTTCCGGTCGCACTCGTTTTTCCGGTCGCGTTGGTCTTCCCGGTCGGGCTCTCCGGCCAGTCCGCCCCGCGGCGTCCGTATCAGTTCACGATCGAGGACTACGCCCGTGCCGAACGGTTCCTCGGCGCCACCGCAGGCCCGCTGGTAGGCGGGCAAGCGGGCCGCCCCACGTGGATCGGCACGGCCGGCCGCTTCTGGTACCGCACCGCGAACGTCGGCGGCACCGCGGCATTCTGGATGGTGGACCCAGCGAAGAAGTCGCGCCTGCCGGTGTTCGACCATGCGAAGCTCGCTGCGGCGCTGGGGCGCGCGACCGGCACGCAGGTCGACGGCGACCGTCTTCCATTCACGGCGTTCGACCTCGCGGTCGATGGTCGATCGCTCACGACGACGGTGCGTGGCGCCCGCTGGCAATGCGATCTCGTCGCATACACCTGCATTGATGGCGGCCGCGCGACCGCGTTGCCGCCCGACTCGCAGCGCTCGCCCGACGGCACGTGGGCGGTGTTCATCCGCGACTTCAACCTCGTCGCGCGCGAGATCGCCACGGGACGTGATGTGCCGCTCACCACCGACGGCAGCAAGGACTTCGGCTACGCGACCGACAACGCGGGGTGGGCGCACACCAACAACGCCGTGCTCACCTTCTCGCCTGACGGTCGCCGTCTCGCGACCTTCCAGCACGACGGGCGCGGGGTGCGCGACATGCACCTCGTGAGCACCGCGGTCGGCGTGCCGCGGCTCGAGTCGTGGAAGTACCCGGTCCCAGGCGACACTGTGATCTTCCGCATCTCGCGCGTGGTCGTCGACATGGGTGCTCAAGGCGGACCGCGCCTGACGCGGCTGCAACTGCCGCCCGACCCGCATCGCAGCACCGTGAGCGATCATATCAACTGCGGCGGCGCGATCTGCGACGTGCAGTGGTTCCCCGACGGCTCGCAGGTGGCGTTCATCTCGAGCTCGCGCGATCACAAGCAGGCTTGGCTCCGCGTCGCCGACGCGACAACAGGGGCGGTCCGCACGGTCCTGCACGAGACGAGCACCACGCAGATCGGCGACGCGTCGCATCCGGAGAATCTCTGGCAGATGCTGCCGGCGACGAATGAGTTCATCTGGTGGTCGGACCGCGACGACTGGACGCATCTCTATCTGTATGATCTTGCGACGGGGCAGCTCAAGAACCGCATCACGACCGGCGTGGGCAATGTGAGCGCGCTCGTGAAGGTCGACGAGACGGCGCGGCAGATCTGGTTCATGGCACACGGGCGCGAGACGGGACGCGACCCCTACTTCGAGCACCTCTATCGCATCGGCTTCGACGGCAAGGGACTCACGCTCCTCACGCCGGAGGTGGCGAACCACAGCATCTCGCTCTCGAGCGACGCGAAGTACTTCACCGACACCTGGTCCACGCTGGACACGCCGCCGGTGACCGTGGTGCGCGACCGGAGCGGTCGCGTGGTGCAGGCGCTCGAGAAGGCCGACATCGTCGCGCTCGTTGCCAGCGGCTGGCGTGCGCCGATCCCGGTAACGGTCAGGGCGCGCGACGGCGTGACCGACATCTACGGCGTCATGTACCTGCCGACGCGCCTCGACTCGGCCAAGAAGTACCCGATCATCAATCACATCTACCCGGGCCCGCAATCAGGGAGCGTCGGGCAGCGCAGCTTCGTCCCCGCGCGCGGCGACAATCAGGCGCTCGCCGAGCTCGGCTTCGTGGTCGTGGAGCTCGACGGCATGGGCACGCCGGGGCGCTCCAAGACCTTCCGCGACTTCTACTACGGGCGGATGAACGACAACACCATCCCCGACCAGGTGGCGGGGATGAAGGCGCTCGCGGAGCGGTATCCGTTCATCGACATCGAGCACGTGGGGATCTGGGGCCACTCGGGCGGCGGCTTCGCAACGGCATCGGCGATGTTCAGCGCACCGGACTTCTTCGACGTGGGCATCTCGGAGAGCGGCAATCACGACAACCGCACCTACGAGGATGACTGGGGTGAGCGCTACCAGGGCCTGCTGGTGCGCGACGGTGCCTCCGACAACTATGCGGCCGAGGCGAACCAGACGCATGCGGCGAAGCTCAAAGGGAAGCTCTTCCTGATCCACGGCATGATGGATGACAACGTACCGCCGTACAACACGACGCTCGTGGCCGACGCGCTCATGAAGGCGGGGAAGGACTTCGACATGTTGATGTTGCCGCAGGCGCGGCATGGGTTCGGCGCGGACTCGCCGTACATCATGCGACGGCGCTGGGACTATTTCATTGTGAATCTGCAGGGGAACGAGCCGCCGAAGGAGTACCGGATCGGGCAGCCGCGGGTCGTGCCTTGATCGCGTCGATGACCTTCGACTGGAAGCAGTCCGTCGAGACCCCCTTCAGCATGTGTCATTCCCTGTAGCGCGCGACCAACTTGTTCATAGTGCCCTGTCTCGCGTACGGGTCACACGTCATCAGACCTTGAGATAGCTCCACTCCTTCGAGAACGGGATGCGGCTCATCAGCACCGCGCGGTCCGTGAGCACCACGAGCCGATCGCTGGGATTGATGCCGACGCCGTTCTTCTCGTCGTAGAGCCCTGGCTCCACCGAGAAGGTCATCCCCTCCTCCACGACGCTCTGGTCACCGAGCGCGAGGAACGGCGGTTGATGCCCGACGAAGTTCTGGCCCTGCCCGTGGCCGGGCCGGTGGTAGATGTACTCCTGCATCCCCTGCCGGATCTGGTACTCGTGCACCTTGTAGGCGATGTCGGAGCAGATCGCGCCCGGCTTGGTCTCCTCGACGATCATCTGCACCGTGTCGGCGACGACCTGCCACATGCGGTCGTGGGCCTGCGTCGACGGCAACAGGACATAGTTGCGATACCCCTCGCCGCCGTAACCGCCGAGGAGGATGTCGCAGTTCACGTACACAGGCTGCCCACGCCTGATCGGCGCGTGGAAGAACTGGTTGGGATGCGGGTAGGCGGTCGCGACGCCCGTGCGCACGTAGTGGCCTGTGACCTCCATGCCGACCGCGCTATGGGGTCGCCCGTCGCGCTTCACGTCGCGCATCATGAGGTTGATCCCGAACTGCGCCAGGGCCTGGCCCACCTGATAGTCGGTCGTCCGCGGGCCGTGCTCGAGCAGAAAGTCGCGCGCGAACGCGTGCACGAGGTCGAAGTAGCGGTACGCCCGCTGCGTGAGCGCGATCTCCTCGCGGGTCTTGATCACCTGCAGGCGAAGGCAGATGTCGCTGATGTCGACCGCCGTTGCATTCGGCAGGATGCGGTCGAACGTCGCCTGGGCAGACGGCGTGAGTTCGCGATCGAGGCCGATCACCTGATCTCCGAGCCCTTTCGCGGCGAGTTGCGAGAGCACCCAGGCCCAGAGGTCCACGCGCGGGCCCTTCGCCAACTGTCCCCGGTCGGGGAAGCCGCCTTCGGCGTGCGGATAGCAGAAGTAGTACTCGTTCGTCGTGCACCACCAGGACGTGATGAGGTCACGGTCGATCGCCGGCGAGAACCAGTGGATCGTGTCCGACTCGCTCGTGGGCAGCATCGCCCAGGTGGTGCGTTCGCCACTGCTGCGGAAGCAGCCGGAGAAGTAGACGAGGTTCACGTCGCTCTGAAGCAGCACCACGTCCACTCCGCGCGCCTTCGCCTGGTCGCGCAACCGCTTCGACCGCGCCTGGTACCACGCCAGCGGGAGCCGGTCCACGCCGACCGGCGCCGGTGTGGGATGGTGCGGGTTCTCCACGAGCAACCGCACGGAGCCGTCGCGGCGCCCCGGTGCGTCCTGCGCGCTCAGTGCCTCGGCGGCGGTAGCGGATGCGGCGAGGCCGAGGCCGATCTGGCGGACGAAGTCGCGGCGTGTGGCGGACACTGGAGGTTCCTCCTTCTGGGTTTCGACGATGGATCGGATCGCCCTACTGCGTGAACATCGGGTGCCGCCAAGTCAGACCTCACCGCGCGCCTCTGCGTCCGGATCGGCGAAGAGGTGCCGAAAGTAACGTTCGGGCGCGTTGAGGAAATCCCGCGTCAGCTGAAAGTGCTCGGTCTCCCGGTAGTCGATGGGCGCGATCTGGTCGCCATCGAAGCTGAGCACCGTGGCGCCCGGCAAACTCAGGAGAATAGGCGAATGCGTCGCGATCACGAACTGCGCGATGCGTTGAGACGCCAAGTGGTTCACGATCCGAAGGAACGCGAGCTGCCGTTGCGGCGAGAGCGCAGCCTCGGGTTCGTCGAGGAGATAGAGGCCATCCTCAAAGCGATGTTCGAACAACGCGAGGAACGCTTCGCCATGCGAGCGCTGATGAAAGGAGCGCCCTCCGTAGCGCGTCCACTGGCAGTCGACGGATTCCAAGTAGGTGGAAAAGTCATGAAAGGTCTCAGCGCGCAAGAAGAAACCGTCGACGCTCCGTTGGCGCCAGCTCAATGTCAGGGCGCGCCCCAGTGCGTGACCCTCAGTGTCCGCCTCGAACCGATGATCGCGGCTCCCACCGTGCATCCCGAAGCCGGCGCTCCACGCGAGGGCCTCCAAGAGCGAGGACTTGCCGGACCCATTCTCCCCGACGAAGTAGGTGACCGGGGTGGTCACCTCGAGGGCAAACGCACGGGAAAGGATGGGCAGGGTGAACGGATGCACGCCCTCCTCCACGCGATCATCGCGCAATGCGATCCGCGTGAGGAACGGGCTTCCTAGTACGCCGGGCGTTGTCTTCGTAGCGCTTCGCGGTGGCATGCTCGATGAATGGCGATTGCTCGTGCGGTGAGGCATAGCGCGCCGCCACGAGAGGCCGGGGCGTGCTGGCAAGCTACGTCAATTCGGCCGCTTCGCTACGTCATTCGGCCTATGGGAGCCGATCGCGGCGAACCCTTATGATGACAGAACATCGGATCGCGCCAACGAACGCCCACTCACCCGCTCGTCCTGTTCATCCTGTTCGATTCCCCAAGGACTTCGCCCGATGCACACTGACCGCGTCTTCAACATGGTCGAGGATCGCACGCTTGACCTCGAACTCTACTTCGTCACCGAGATCCTGAAGCTCCGGTCGTTGCACTACGGCTATTGGGACGAGCCCCCGCGCCAGGTCAGCCTCGACGACGTTCGCCAGGCCCAGGCGCGCTTCACTGAACGGTTGCTCGCGCTCATCCCCAACGGTGTGCGCACCATTCTCGACATCGGCTCCGGCATCGGCGACAACGCCCGCGCTCTCACGGCCGCCGGTTACGTCGTGACCGCGATCTCGCCGGACAAGAACCACCCGAAGTACTACGGGCCGCGCGGCACGGACAACATCACCTTCCACAACCTGAAGTTCGAGGACTTCGAGAGCGCCGGTCACTTCGACCTGATCTTGATCAGCGAGGCCCTCAACTACTTCGACCATGACTTCGGCCTGCAAAAGTTCCGTCGCCTGCTGATTCCCGGCGGGCACCTGCTGATCAGGGGGATGTTCTCGTCCAGCGATAGTGCCCCGTTCGCACACAACTTCCCCGTGGCAACCTTGCCGTATGTGCGCCAGGCGGCGGGGCATGGCTTCGCGCTCCTGCAGGCCGTGGACATCACGCAGAACGTGCTGCCAACGATGACGCTCACGCACGACGCCATCCTGAGTTACGTGCGACCGACAGTCGCGCTGATTGAGCGCTACCTCGCGGCGTCCGCTCCGTGGAAGCTGTGGCTGCTCAAGGTCCTCTTCGGCGGAAAGATCCGTGAGGCGCAACACATCCTCACGTACTACGAGCGGCGGGTCGATCCACACTATTTCTCGACGCGCATGCGCTACGCCACCCTGCTACTGCGCGGGCACGGAGCCGTGTCGGCCGCGGCGTGATGGCGACGAAGTCGCCGCCGTACTTGGCCCGCCCGGTGAAGTCCGTCTCCAGGTTCTCGTGAGGTGAAAGTGTCAACCACGATGGAGCACGATCCGTGTGAGCGTGAGTCGAAGGCGAGGCCGACAGGTCGGCCCCGCCCTCGCCACGTCCACCTGACTGTTACGGGTTGATGCGGCCCGGCTGCCCGGGGATGCCGCCATTCTCGTCGTTGGTCGGCCTGATATTGTTCGAGTTGCCCGGATCACAAGCTTCGGGGCCGTTGCCGACGCCCTGGTTGCAGTTGTCATTCACGGGGCCGTTCGACAGCCAGCTGCCGCCCTCACAGCCTGTCACCGCGGTGCCGGTGATGGTGACGCCGGCCTGCGAGTAGACGTTGCCGGCGAAGGTGCCGCGCGTGAGCGTGATCGCCGCACCGGCGAGGATCGTGCCGACGAAGCGCGAGTCGGTCATCGTCGCCGCGTCGGCGACCCGCCACGTGACGTTGCACGGGACGGCGCCGTCTGCCAGCAGCACGGTGAAGCTCGTGCCAGTGAGCGCGCCGGTGCCAGCGGTACCGATCTTGAATATCCAGTTCCCGTCCGCCGGACCCTGCAGCGTGAGCACGCCGGTCAGCGTAGCAGCGGCATCAAAGCAATACGCGCCCGGCGCGAGCGTCACACCGCTGAGCGTGCCGGTCAACAGCGTGCAAGCCTCGTTGAGGACGGGAGCCAGCGACTGGTAGCGCGCGACGAACGCGTCGTACGCCGCGATCGCGGCTGCGTCACCGATGTGGACCGCACCGGACACCGGGCAGTTGGTCAACGTCACGGCGCCGGTCGGCGGCGCGAAATAGGTGCCGACGCTGCCGACGACGATCCCGTCGGTACAGGTCGCGGCCGCGTTGCCCAACACGGAGAACGAGGAGAGCGTTTCAAGCGCGTCGGCGACGCCGGCGCTGCGTGCGAGTGCGGTGGGACCCGTCGCGCCTTCGGCGCAGGCGGTGGCGAGCAGTGCGACGACGACGCCGACACTCGCGAGATGCCGAGACGACGTGCGTGCGCGGGTGTTCGGCGTGCTTGTACGGGACTGCGACATGGGATGCCTCTTGGACTGCGGGGGTGAAGCGTACCGTGAGGCGCGAGGATTTCGCGACCTTCGGTGTCGTACCATCGGAGCTGCAAGTGGAGGCTAGCTCGCGGCCTCGCATGCGCAAATCGCACGAACGGATGAGCATTCCTGTGCGCACATCGCACGAACGGATGAGCCTGCATCGCATCGTGATACGGCGCGACCGGTGACGGCGGCGGCTCTTCTTGGCGCTACGGCGCGATGCCTTGCTGCGCGAGGCTCGCGATGCGCGCGATGTCGCGAGAGACCGTGCACGACGCACTAGCATCCGCACCTGCACCTCATCGTCACCGACGGCGGCTTCGGACACGAGATGTTCGCCATTGACGGCGTGACGCTCCCGAGCAAGGCGTCGCAGCAGCGCAGCGGTACGCGGGCCGACTGCGAACGACAGGCCACGAAGCTCGACGCGGCGACGACCGTCCGCGTGCAGCGCCATCGCGATGCGGATGCCTTGCCGATCGCACCCGCGCGGGCGGTGACGGCGGCCCAGCGGATCACCCTACCCGAGCGGGATTCGATCGAGCGCCGCTACACCCGTTCGTCGGCGAGCCGCCGCTGACATCGGGCTTTGTCTACAGCCTCAACGCCCACGTTCACTTGCAAGCGAACGAACACAAGCGCCCGCGTTAGCGGGCGCCATCATGAGCTCGGTTGTCGGGCGCGGCGCACGTTATGAAACACAACGCGCATGGATTGAATCAGACCGCTCGGAGTGGCGCGAGATCAGCACGGCGAACCGGCGCACAGCCGAGTTCACGCAGGAACCGATTCAGGGCGACGACGGTGAGCTGAACCGGGGCGGTAAGTGACTTCACGATAGGACTCTCTCATGGGTCGATTCGGTACGCAGTAATCACCACCATAAGCTCGCCATCGGGATCGGGTTCCCCAATGATCGCTTCACGTTGCACGGGCGCACGGCGGGCGGCTCCAGCACACCCCACCGACGCGCATTCGACGCCCACATCGGCAGATCGCGACAGCGCGCATCGATTCGCCACTTCATCCGCTCGCCGACGCTGACATCCGGCTTTCTCATACACCCTCAGCGTGCAAGGGTGTGCCGTGGCCGCTTCCACAAACATGCAGATGGGCGGCCTCCGGCACCAAGCGCCGTTATTCCGCCAGGGCGAAGTATCTCTCCACGGCCGCGCGCACGTCCGGAATGGCAGCTTCGAGCACCGTGCCGGCGTGCCGAGCGGCGGCGTGTGGGAAGCACCACAGGTGCGCCAGTTCCAACTGCGCGTCCTTGGAGTTTCCGGCGAACGAGAGATGTGCCTGCGGTATCACCGGAGCGAACCACTTCGGATTGCCGTGCGCATCATTGAGCGGCATCGCGAGCAGCTCGCCGCGTGACAGCTCGCCCACGACGACCCACGGGCGCATCCCATGATAGATGGTGAACAGCGGACCATTCACGTGCGCGCCTGTGAGGTTGCCGGGTCGCACGACCGACCAGAGCTGCTCTCCGCGCAAGAGCGCCGTGGCCAGCAGACGACGCGCGCTCGCCATCCTCGCCGCGCCCATCTCGAGCATGCGCTCGTCCAGAGCGCCCGTCCAGACGGGCTGTTGCTCGACCACTGCGAGAATCTGAGTCAGGTGATTTGACGCCGCTTTGAGCGCGCCTGAATGGACCGCGACGAAGAGCGCCGCACCGAGCGGAGGCGGAAATCGCAACGCGGCCGCGTGCTCGCCCGCGATTGACACGGCAGTTCCAGTCGCGATCGTGGCCATTCGCTAGTTGTACCAAGATGATCGGGGTCGGCAAACCGTCCAACGTTCAATTGCGCGCGAGTCCTATGGAAGCGAGCGAAGCGAGCACTTCTTGCCAACTTTCGTTATACGGCCCCGGCGCGCGCTGGCCGCCAGGTCAGCGCCAGCCGGCGTCCCGATACCGCGCAGTCGCGCAGATACAAGTTGATCAGGCTCTGATACGGCAACTCGGTCTCCTCCGCGAGTGCCTTGAAGTACTCGACCGTCGAATCGTCGAGGCGAATCGTCACCGACCGCTTCAACCGTTTCGCGTACGGATTCTTGATCGCCTTCGAGAAGTCGTAGTGCTTCTTCATCTGAGTCTCCTGGTTGCATAGTCGGCGCGCTCGCCGCGATCTGCCTTGCGCGCAGAAATGATGCGGATGACGTCTCCGGTGTCGCGCTCGCAATGCACCACGACGACGACCCGCAGCGCCGCGCTCAGTCCGACCAACACGAACCTGTCCTCAGCGACCGAGTGCTCCGGATCAGAGATGAAGAGCGCTTCGTCATCTTCAAACACAGTGCGCGCCTCCTCGAACGCGACGCCGTGCTTTCGGAGGTTCGTCGCGGCCTTGCCGCTATCCCACTCGAAGCGAATGGCGCTCATCTCTCGAATGTATGTACAGCGTACATACTGTCAAGGGGCGCGACTCGACTCTGGTCCGTATAACGCCATGCCGCTCAGCCGCGAGCGGCGCTCGCCGTACTTTTTGACTCCGCTCGTTGCGCCGCGCCGCTCGTCGGCTGCAGCGGCTCGTTAGCCGGCTTGAGACGGTTTCCCACGACAGACAACGCTGACCGCTCGGCCGCAGCCGACACTCCGACCTCCCTATTTGAGCAAGCGAGCCAAGAATATCTTCATTCGGTCCAAGACAGCGGAGTACGCGAACGCGTTGGTCATCTCGTGTGCGCCGCCCTCCACGGGCACGAACTCGACAGGCACACCGGCGGCTCGCACCGCACGGTAGAAACGCTCGGCCTGCTGCAGTGGCAGTGTGCCGTCCGCCGTACCGTGCATGATCAGAACCGGAGGATCCTCGGCGCTCACATGTGTGATCGGTGAAGCCTCGCGCCATCGCTGCGGGTCCTCCTCATACGAGGAACCAAGCAGAGGCGCGAAGTTGATCCACATCCGATATTCGTCCGACCAGACGCGGTTTTCGGCAAAGTACGTGAGATCTAGGAGGCCGCTAATCAGCACCACAGCGCGAACCGGTGGCCTCTCACTGCTGCCGCGGTGCGCCGCCAATCCCAGGAGTGCAGCCAGATGCGCACCGGACGAGGCGCCGACGACTCCAATCCGTGCTGGATCGATCCGATACCGTGCGGCGTTTACTGTCATCCATCTCAGGGCCGCTTCGCTATCTTCGAGCTGCGCAGGCCAGCGGGCGCCATCGGGACCGAGTCCGCGGTGTTCGATCGTTATGGCGATGAAACGGTCGCGGGCTAGGTGAGCCGCTTCGCGCCAGAAGTGAACCTTGTTGTTGCCATTGTGCCCGCTGCCCTGAATGAAGAGCACCGCCGGAAACGGTCCCGCGCCCCCTT
>JANOTB010000235.1:0-9215 GCA_031416115.1 Gemmatimonadota bacterium | reverse complement strand
GGCCCCGGGGAGATCCTGCTCTCCGATCCGTTCCGCGCCGCACTCGGTGCGCCACCGCCGCTCGAGGCACTCCCGCCGATGGAACTCAAGGGCAAGAGTCAGGCCCTCCCGGTCTTCCGCGTCAAGCGGTGAACGCGTCGGCCGTCGTCGCACCCGCCGGCTACGAACGATTGATGATCGGGGAAGCGGTCGTGGTCACGCGTGTGGCGGCGGCGAGCGGATTCCGCGCGGCACTTCTCGCCGCTCCGACCATGCATGAGTGGGCCGCCGCGATGCCGGGGGCCGAACCATTCCAGGGCCGCACCACCGCATGGGGAGTGCGCCTCCCGGGGGGCGCGATCGACGTGGTCGTGCGTCATGGGCGTCGGGGCGGGCTCCTTGCCGCCGTGCGCGGTGATCGGTTCATGTGGCCGGGTCGCGCACCGTGGGAACTGGACGCGTCGCTCCGGTTGCAGGATGCGGGAGTGCGCACGCCCGACGTCGTCGGGTTTGTGATCTACCCCGCGGGGCCGGGCCTCTGCCGCTGCGATGTAGCGACGCGTCGCCTGCCGACGGGTGCGGAGTTCCCGCTTGCCTGGGCCGGAGCCGACGAGAGGGCGCGCGGCGAGATCGTCGTCGCGGTGGGGACGCTGCTGCGGGATCTGCGATCCGCTGGTGCGCGCCATGCCGACCTCAACGCGAAGAACCTGTATCTGGCGCGCGAAGATGGCCGCTGGCACGCCTGGGTGCTCGACGTCGACCGCGTTCGGTTCGGGACCGCTGATCACGTGGACGTCGGCACGCAGAACCTTGCGCGGCTCGATCGGTCGATCCGCAAGCTCCGCGCACGCGGCGCCCTCGCGGTGGACGACGCCGCGCTCGAACGACTCGGCACACTGGCGACGGAACACGCGTGAGCCGGGTCCCGCTGGACCGCGTCTGCATCGTGATGATGTCGGCGGTGGGCGACGCGGTGCATGTGCTCCCGGTGCTGACCGCACTCAAGCGCCATCACCCTGCGATGCACGTGACGTGGGTGCTGCAGCCGGGGCCGGCGACGCTCGTGCGCGGGCACGCGGCGGTCGACGAGATCATTCTCTTCGACCGCGCCAATGGAGCGGCAGGGTTCCTCGACGTCCGGCGACGGCTGCAGACGAGGCGGTTCGATCTCGTGCTCAACCTGCAGGTCTACTTCAAGGCGGGGATCATCACCGGCTTCACGCATGCACCGGTCAAGCTCGGGTTCGACCGGACCCGCGCGCGCGACGCCAACTGGCTCTTCACCACGCATCGCATCGCGCCGCACGCCATGCAGCATGTGCAGGACCAGTACTTCGAGTTCTGCGAGTGGCTCGGCGTCGCGCACGAGCCGGTGACGTGGGACCTTGGACCATGGAACGACGCCGAACGCGAGTGGCAGCGCGACTTCCTCGCGCGGTTCGACCGTCCGATCGCGCCGATCGTGGTCGCGACGAGCAAGCCGCAGAAGGACTGGGCGCCCGAACGTTGGGCCCAAGTGAGCGATGCGTTGTTCCACGACTTCGGGTTGCAGCCGGTCCTGGTGGGCGCGCGTTCGCCCCGCGAGCTGCACGCCGAGCAGGTGATCATGGAGCGCACCCGTGCGAAGCCGTACAGCGCGCTCGGTCAGGGTGGACTGCGCGGACTCGTGGGGATCATCAGCGGCGCCGCGCTCGTGCTCTCGCCCGACACCGGGCCACTGCACATGACGGTGGCGCTCGACCGACCAGTGGTCAGCCTGATCGGGTATTCGAATCCCAAGCGCGTGGGGCCGTATCGCAAGTACGGCGACCTCATGATCGACGCATATGGTGAGCCAGGCGAGGACCACGCGATCTCGATGAAGAACCGGCTCGACCGACTGCCTCGGATCACGGTGCAGATGGTGCTCGACAAGGTGGAACGGTGGCGGTCGACGTATTCCCGCGCGAGCGGCGTGGTCAGAAGTCGCGCCTGAGGAAACTCCGCCGCGCGACGAAGACCGGCAGCACCGCCCAGACCAACAGCGCCGCGATCGCGATCACCGGACCGAGCGCGGTGCCGAAGACCTGCCGGAACAGCGCGCCGGTGTAGCCGAGCAGCGCGGTCGCGTCGAGCGACGTGAGCACGAGCAGCCTCGCGAGGTCGATCGGGTTGCCGAGCATCGCGATCATCATCGGCCGTTCGATCGGCCAGTCACCAAAGGCACTCACCACCGCGAGCACGACGCCGTCGTACGCGACCGTCAGCGCGAACCAGGCGGCGAGGGCACGCGCCATGGCGCGCAGGCGATCATCGACGCCCAGCGCGATGACCATCGCGATCGCGGCGAAGGTCAGGGTGAGGAGTGCCCCCGACGCGGCGAGGAGCCCGAGCGCGAGCCGCGGCGCGTCGGTCGCGGCGCCATGCAGCAGCAGGGGCACACCGACTCCCACGAGGAACGCGCCGGTGAGCGGCAGCGCCATCCCGAGATAGAGCCCGAAGAAGACCGAGCGGCGCGAGAGCGGTTGCGCCAGCAAGAGCTCGGTGAACTCGCGTGACGCATGCACATGCGCGGTGCCGAAGACGAGTGCGACGAGCGGCACCAAGAGCAGCATCGCATTGAGCAGGCTCAGCACCACCTGCTGTCCGCTGCCGCCAAAGAGGAAGAGCGCCTCGGTGACCGCCCAGAACCCGGCGCCGTACGCAAGCAACCAGCGGCTCCGCAGCAGGTCGCGCACACCGGCACGCAGGACGAGGGAGACGGTGCTCATACGACCTTCAGCCCGCTGAGGAGTGCGGCGACCGCAGGCTCGAGACGGCGCGTGCCGGTCTCCTTGAGCAGCGCTTCAATAGGACCAGCGAAGCGCAGATGCCCCTCGTTCAAGAACGCGACATCGTCAGCGAACTCCTCGAGCTCGACGAGGATATGCGAACTGATCAGGATCGTGCGCCCGTCGGTGCGCGCCTTGCGAAGCGCCGCCTTGAACATTCCGCTCGCGATCGGATCGAGCCCCGCGGTCGGTTCGTCGAGGATCAGCACGTCGGGCGAGAAGAGGAAGGCGCACGCATTCGCGAGCTTCTGCCGCCAGCCGCCCGAGAGTGTACCCACCGGCGTCCCCCACTCGGCGCGCAATCCGAACGCGTCGAGCATCGCCTCGTCGACGGCCGCGCCCGGTCGCAGCGCGCGCAGCATCGCGAAGAGCTCGCCGACCGCGAGATGATCGGGGAGCCGCGGCGACTGTGGCGCGTAACCGATGCGCGCGCGGTAGAGCCCGTCGGTGTCGAAGGGCGTGCCGTCGAAGAGCATACGACCGGCGTCGGGCCGCGCGAGCCCAAGGATCAACTTGATGAGCGTGGTCTTGCCGGAGCCGTTCGGTCCCACGAGCCCGGTGATGCGGCCGGGAGCGAGCGAGAGCGAGACGCCCTCGAGCACCCGCCGTGATCCGTAGGCTTTGCGTACGCCGTCCAGAGTGATCATCGCGGCGGCCTCATGAGCGGACGCGCGTCGGCGAGTGCCGGCGTGAGCACGGGAAAGACGCGCTCGGCGACGTCGAGCAGTGCAACGATGGGACTGCGGAGCATCATCAGCGCCTCGGGGTGCCGCTCCACGACGAGGGCGAAGAAGCGCACCGGACGGAACGGCACATCGCCGCTGCCGTCGCGGTCGAGGTCGTAGCCGCGGTAGGCGTCCCACCAGTTGCCCGTGAAGTCACTGCGCAATGTCCGGCTGTTGGTCGCAACGTCGAAAGCATTGCCGGCGAACACGTTGCCCGTGAAGTGGCTGTCCTCGGCGTCGGCCATGAGCCGCACCGCCCAGCCATTGCGACGGAACTCATTGTCGCGGATACTGAGCCGTGAGGCGCCCTCCATGAGCAACCCGGTCGAGTTGCCCTCGAAGCGATTCCGGATGAGCGTGCCGTCAGTGATCTCCTTGAGCAGCAGGCCATAGGCGCCGCTGCCGGTCGCGTCGAGGAAGCCGTTCCCGTCCATGACGATGTGCTTGCTGTACATCACCGCGACGCCAGCGCCGTTGCCCTTGAAGGTGTTGCGCTCGTAGCGGCATGAGTCGGAGAACATGAAGTGCAGGCCATAGCGGCGGTTCCCCTCGCTCACGTTGCCCTGCGCAAGCGACCCGTCGGAGAACTCGAAGTAGATGCCGTCGCGCTGACCACGGATGGTGTTGTCGATCACGCGTGTGTCGGGCGAGTACCAGAGATGTACGCCGTTGCCGTTGCGCGTCTCCTCGCGGCCGGCGGCCTGGATATCGTTGCCGCGGATCTCACAGCCGTTGGAGCGCTGCAGGTAGATCGCGAAGAGGGCCTCGCGGAACCGATTGCCGTCGATCAGGCAGCCGCTGGAGTCGATGACCCGTACCGCGGAACGGTCCTGCATCTGGCTGACGCCGGTATTGGCGAAGGTGAGTCCGCGCACTGTGACGCTGTCGGCGCGGATGACGAGCAACTCGCGCTCGCCCTCACCGTCGAAGGTCGGCCACCCTTCGCCGATGATCGTGAGGCGGGGTACGGTGACTACGATGGTCGGGCCTGTGTAGATGCCGGCCGTCACGACGATGGTCGCGCCCGGTGTGGCGCGTAGCAACGCGGCCGCGAGTGTGGGCACTGACGAGCCCGCGCGCACGACGATGCGCTGCGCGACGAGCGACGCGGGGAGCGTGAGGAACGTGAGGCACGTGAGGAGCACCCCGGCAACCAGGCAGATGCTCCGCCGCGGCACGCTACCGCCCACCGCGCGCACCCGTGACATGCCCCGACGAGTCAGCGAGCACCGCTGCCCAATCGGCGACGACTCCACCGTGACGCGACTGCGCGGAGCGAGCGGCGGCAGGAGAGGCGAAGGCGACGGCGTTGCCCATCGGTCCGAGCAAGCGACTCCCGGTGAGAAACCCAGCCCGCTCGGCTGGCACGAATGTGCCCGGGTGCTCGGCGTCGGTCACCCAGAGCGCGGACACGCTACCGGGCTCGGCGCCGCGCGCATAGCCCGCGAGGCAGTCGATCGAATCGAACACGTGCACGCGACCGGTGCGCACCACCGCCTCGGCGGCGAAACGCGCATCGGTCACTTCCATGCGACAGTAGGCGCACTCGTCCTTCCCCAGCACGACCGGCCTTGGTCCGGCTGCACCGCACGCGGCGAGCAACAGAGCGAACCCGATCGCCACGCGGTACCGGCGTGCGTGGCGCATCACGCGTCCTTGCGTCCCATGACTTCGCGTCCGGCACGGAGCGTGGACACCGACGCGGCCACGACCAGGCCTGCCGAGATCGCCATCGCGACACCGCCGTACGACGGCCACGAGGTGGCCGTGAAGTTGAGCAACTTCTTGCGCCCGATCACCGGAGGCGAATAGGTCATTCCGGGGATCTTGATGATGGCATGTTCAGTGTCGAGGTCATGCCCGTAGTCGTAGCCCCAACGACGATAGTCCCAGAGGCCGAGGCCGAGCACCGCGAGGAGCACGACCGTGTAGAGGTGGAGCGGGACCCGCCGCCGCAATGCGGCGACGAAGAGTCCGGCGACGATGAGCCCGCCGAGGATCCACGGCATCCAACGCAGCTCCGGGATCGCGTCGGGCTCGATCGCCTTCATCCCGATGTAGTGATTGAGTCCGTTGATGTTGTTGAGGTCATTCGGTTTGACCCCGCCCACGCCATTGATGTGAATGAGCATCCCGAGTCCCTCCGGGTACTGCGGCGCGACGAGATCGACGCGCCACAGGGGGAGGACGTAGGCGGTCGCCAAGAGCGCGACCGCCACCAGCACGAACACGCGTGAACGGGCCGTCATGGGTGTCTCAGTTGGAGCCGCGAGCCGGTGCCGGGCCTCGCGTGTTGCCCTTCAGTGCCACCGTGGACCCTGCCGGAGACACACGGACGTAGCCGCTCATCTCCTGGTGGAGCGCCGAGCAGAAGTCGGTGCAGTACATCGGGAAGACACCGATGCGGCCAGGGACCCAGCGCAGTGTCCGCGTCTCCCCCGGCATGATGAGCAGCTCCGAGGTGTTGGCGCCGAGGATCGCGAAACCGTGGGGCACGTCCCAGTCCTGCTCGAGGTTGGTGACATGGAAGAGCACCGTGTCGCCGAGTTGCACGCCTTCGATGTTGTCGGGCGAGAAGTGCGAGCGGATCGCAGTCATGCGGACGTGCACGACCTTGCCGCTCCGGGTCACGCCGGTCTCGCGCTCGCTGCGCGCGACCATCGGGTTCCGGTTCTCCGCGATCGAATAGAACTTCACCTGACGGTCGATGATCTTCTTGGCATCGATCGCGTTGGCGTAGTGAGGCTCTCCCTGCGTCGGGAAGTCGAGGAGCAGCTGCATCTTGTCGCCGGTGATGTCATAGAGCTGCGCCGACTGCGTGAGCTCGGGGCCGGTCGGGAGATAGCGGTCCTTGGTGATCTTATTGAGCGCGAGCACGTAACGGCCGTACGGATTGCGCGTAGCACCGCCGGGGATCATGAGATGCCCGACCGAGTAGAAGGTCGGTGCGCGGTCGACCACTTCGAACGTCTTGACGTTCCACTTCACGATCTCGGACGAGATGAACATCGAGGTGTAGGCGAAGCCCTTGCCGTCGAACTCAGTGTGGAGGGGGCCGAGGCCCGGCTCCTTCACCTCGCCGGCGAGCGTCGACTCGTACTTGAGCACCGGGATGCCCTCGAGTTCACCCTCGAACGCCTTGTCCCTGATCGCCTGCAGCATCTTGACGGTCGAATGGACCGGGATCACCGTGGCGAGCTTGCCACCGGCGACCACGAACTCACCGGTCGGGTCGACGTCGGCGCCATGCGGGGACTTGGGCGTCGGAAGGAAGAAGACCGACCCGGGGCACTCGGTGGGCTGGACCTGGAGGACGCTCGTGCGGCGCTCGGAGCGCGAGACGCGGCTGAACTCGTCCATGTAGTTGTGGCGGTAGTCGACCGCGGCACGCCGGCCCTTGCCGGCCTTCACGCACGCTTCGACGGCACGGTAGTTCACCGCCGCGATGTAGTCCTTGTCGTTCTGCGACGCGTTCACCTCGAGCAGCGTGTTCGCCTGCTCCGAGTTGTACGACGTGAAGAACATCCAGCCGTCCGACGGACCCTTGCCCGCGCGGGCGAGGTCGTAGTTGAAGCCGGGCATGATGAGCTGGAACGCGATGTCCATCTTCCCGGGCTGGTCGGCCGTGATGAAGGAGATCTGTCCCTTGAAGTACTTCTTGTACTCGGCGATCGGCACGTCCCGGTTCGGTACCGGGATCGAGAAGCGCGTCGACGAGACGATGTACTCCGAGTTGGGTGTCACGAACGGCGACGCGTGGTTGCCAGCGGCGTTGGGGATCTCGAGGATCTCCGTCGTTTCAAAGTGCCTGAGATCGATGCGCGCGACGCGCGGCGTGTTGTTGCCGTTCACGAAGAGCCAGCGCCCGTCGTCGTCGCCGTCGGTCTGCGACAGCGCGGTGTGGTGCAGGTCGTCCCACGGAATGAAGCCGTAGGAGGTCTCGAGCATCGGCTTGGTCTCGTCGGTGTAGCCCCAGCCGTTCTCAGGGTGCTGCGAGAAGACGGGGATGGTGCGCAGCAGACGGCCGCTCGGGAGGCCGTACACGCCGACCTGTCCGCCAAAACCGCCGGAGAGGAATGCGTAGAGTTCGTCTTTCTCGCCGGGCGCGACATAGACGCGCTGTGCGGCGGCGGCGGTGCCGGCGAGCGAGGACGACCCGCGTCCGGCGCAGGCGTATCCGAGGCCGAGCACGGTGAGGGCACCGGCACCGAGCAACAGGCGGGAGCGTGACAGGAGGGACATGGGGGACCTCGCGTGGTGCGTGGAATGCGATCGGCGCGCTGCCGGTCCCGCCACTTGCGTCGGGACAAGCGAATGATGCATCCTACTTGCACCTTAACAAGTCGGATGAATTTCGCACGCTGTATCAGGGAAACCCTTTCGCAACCGCTGACCCATGCGCCTCACCCGCCACACCGACAACGCGCTCCGTTCTCTCATTTATCTCGCGTTGCACAACGACGCCCCGTCCCGAATCGCCGACATCGCGCGTCGAATGGGGATGTCGGAGGACCACGCGGCCAAGGTCATCGCGCGCCTGGCCGAGCTTGGCTTCGTGAACACCGTGCGCGGCCGCTCAGGTGGGGCGCGCCTCGCTCGGCCTGCGGCGCAGATCAACATCGGTCAGGTCGTGCGCGCCACAGAGAACAATTTGGAACTCGTGGAGTGCTTCGATCCCTCCACGAACCGCTGCCCGATCGCGCCGGCCTGCGTGCTCGCGCGCGCGCTCGAGGAGGCGCTCAACGCGTTCCTCGGTGTCCTTGACCGCTATACGCTCGCCGAGCTCTCGGCCAAGCCACGCGCGCTCGAACGACTGCTGATCGCGTGACCCACACTTCGCCCAGAGTGGCCCGTTGATGGACTGGTTCGTGAAGGCCTTCCTCAAGGCCAGCCTCGTCTGGTTCTCGCTCGCCGTTGGCGTGGCGCTCCTGATGGCGCTCGTCCCGATGCTCACCGTGTACCGCACGGCGCACTTGCACGTCGCGCTGCTCGGCTTCGTGACGCAGATGATCTACGGTGTCGCGCTGCACGTGATCCCGCGCTTCTTCGGTCAGCCGCTCGTGTACCAGTGGATGGCGGAGCTCCAGTTCTGGGCGGCGCAGTCAGGACTCGTGCTCCTCACGCTCGGCTTCGTGAGCCGGATCAACGGATGGCCGCTCTCGTCGGCGACAGTGGCGGTGGGAGGACTGACGTCAGCCGTGGGCGCGGCCTGCTTCGTCGTGAACATCTGGCGCACCATGGATGCCAGTGAGATGCGTACGATCAACTCGCGGGGCCGCGCAATGCCGGTGATGCCGCAGGCGGACGCGCACTAGTCGCGCGTCACGCCCTCCGCGAAGTCGTACCGGAGTCCAACGCGCTCCAGCAGCGCAACCAGCCGCCGCAGCCCGAGCCCCATCACGCTGAAGTAGTCGCCGTCGATCCGCTCGACGATCGTCGCGCCGTAGCCCTGGATCCCGTACGCGCCCGCCTTGTCCATCGGCTCCCCGGTCGCGACATACTCGGCGATGTCCCCCGCCGAGAGCACACGGAACGTGACCGCGACCTCCTCCACCGCACTCTCCGTACGTCCGCCGCGCGCGACCGCCATCGCCGTGAACACGGTGTGCGTGCGCCCGCTGAGCCGCGCGATCATCGCCCGAGCGTCGGCCGCGTCGCGCGGCTTGCCGAGGATGTCACCGTCAAGCACCACGATCGTGTC
>JANOTB010000234.1:0-24039 GCA_031416115.1 Gemmatimonadota bacterium | reverse complement strand
GCTCGTTGCCGCGGTGAGACTCCCCGATGTCGCCGCGAACGTGTAGCCGTTCGCGGCCTTGTTGATCGCGAGGCCGGTGAAGCTCGCGATGCCGCCGATCGCATTGACGATCTTCGTCCCGGTGATCGTGCCTCCGCCCGGGTTCGCCTGGAAGTTGAGTGTCACGGCATCACGCGCCGTCGTCACGCGCTCGTTGTTCGAGTTGCGGATCTCCACCTGAACCGCAGGAGACAGCGGGTCGCCCGCGAGGCCGGACGCCGGTTGGATCGAGAAGATGAGCACACTTGCCGGCAAGGCCGCAGTGATGTTGAATGCGCCGCTCGTGGCGAGGGTGAGCCCGGTCGCGTTGGCGGTGAGCGTGTAGCCCGTCCCTCCCTGGTCGATCGAGATGCCGCTGAAGCTCGCGACGCCGCCCACTGCGTTCACCACCTTCGTGCCGCCGAGTACACCAGTGCTCGGGTTCGTACCGATCGCCAGGGTCACCGCGTCGGTCGCGCCTGCGACTCGATTGCCGAGAGCATCGCGGACCGTGACCTGGACCGCCGGCGACATCGCGGCGTTCGCAGCCGTGGCCGATGGCGCCACCGTGAATGCGAGTTGCGTCGCCGCACCGGCGGCGATGTTGAAGATCGCGCTGGTCGCGCCCGTGAGTCCGGTCGCGGTCGTCACGAGCGTGTAGCCTGCTCCCGCCTGAGGGATCGAGAGGGCGGAGAAGGTCGCGACGCCTGCGACCGCAGAGACCGTCGCGAGGCCGCCGAGTACTCCACCGGGGCCGGCGTCAGTGCCGATCGCCACCGACACCTGCGTGGTGTTGTCGGATGTCACGGTCGCGCCCGTCGCGTCCTGGATCACAACGCGCACAGGCGGGATCGTCGCACCAGCGGCCGCGTTGCCCGGCTGCGCACTGAACGCGAGCTTCGATGCCGGAAGAATGATGGCCACGATGTCGAAGGCCGCGCTGATGGCGCCGGTGAGCCCCGAGGCACTGGCCGTCAGAGTGTAGCCGGTGCCGCCCTGATAGATCGAAAGGCCACTGAAGCTCGCGACACCACTGACGGCATTCACGACCCTGGTGCCGGCGAGAACGCCCGCACTCGGGTTGGTCCCGATCGCAACCGTCACCGCAGCCGTCGACGCGCCAACGCGATTGCCGAGCGCGTCCTGGACCGTCACCTGAACGGCTGGCGACATCGCGGCGAGGGCCGCGGTGGTCGACGGGGCCACGGTGAACAGCAGCTGGGTCGCCGCACCGGCCGCGATGTTGAAGTTCGCGCTCGTTGCCGCCGTGAGCGCTGTCGCCGTGGAGACAAGCGAATAACCGGCGCCCGCCTGGGGAATGGAGAGATCCGTGAAGGTCGCGATACCGGCGACCACCGAGACGGTGGCGAGCCCGCCGAGGACGCCGCCGGGGCCCGCGTTGGTGCCGATCGCCACCGTTACCTGCGTGGTGTTGTCCGTGGTCACGGTCGCGCCCGTCGCGTCCTGGATCACGACGCGCACGGTCGGGATCGTCGCACCAGCGGCCGCGTTGCCCGGCTGCGCACTGAACGCGAGCTTCGTGGCGGGCCGTGCCGTCACCGCGACGGCAGCGCTTCCCGGCGTGCCCCTCGCCATGGCCGTGATCGTCACGGCACCGCCGTTCACGCCGGTGACGAGACCACTCTGACTCACGAGCGCCACCGACTGATTGGATGACGACCAGAACCAGGTGATGCTGGGCACGACTGCGTTCACCGCGTCGCGCGCTTCGGCGGTGAGCAGCTGCGTCGCGCCGGCGGCGATGGTCGGGGTTGCCGGTGTCACCGTGACCGCGGCGACGCCCTGGTGGACGAACACACCCTTGGTCGGGGTCGCGAGCCCGGGCGCGGTGAGGTTGGGATTGAGCGCGCGGACGCGAACGTAGTAGTTGCCCTCGGCCGTCACCGCGATCCGCGCGCCGAGGCCGGTGGTGTCCTTGGTCTGCAGTGGGGTGAAGCTCGAGCTCTGACTCCACTCGATCCGGTAGCCGGTCGCGCCGGTCACCGCGGTGTAGGAGATGTCGAAGCTCAGCACATCACTGGTGTCGACGACCGTCGCGTTGGGGATCGACGGCTGGAAGACCGGGAAGGTGACTGCAGCCTGACTCGTCTGACCCGCGGTCACCTGCACGCCCGACGTTTCGCCGAAGTGCGCGACCTGGCTGTTCACCAGGCCCGTGACGCTCACGGTGTACGAGGCCGCCGGGAGATTGTCGACCGAAATGAGGAAGTTGCCGCCACTCGGCGTCGTGCTCGTCACCGTACGGTCCGTGCCGCCGCCGACCACGCGGACCTGCACCGCGTCGAGCAGGACGTTGGGCAACGTCCCTTCGGCGCGCATGTCTGGCGTCTCGTTCAAGTCGCCCTTGCGCGAGTCGACCAACGCGGGCGTACCGCCCTCAGAGAGGAGGGCGATGCGGATCGATCCTGTGCGGATCTCGGTCGGTGAGTCGCACGACAGCACGAGGCTCATCACGGCCAGGAGCGCGAAGGTTCGAAGTCTCTGCATGAGGTTCACCACGATTGAGGGGGACACGAGGTCTGAGAATGCGCGGGACGAGGAGGAGATGTTTCGCATGGGAACGCTCATGGCGGGTTCACCGGGATCGAGAGATTGATCGTACCGGTGGTCGGACCGGGGGGGGCTACCGTGCTACCACCTCCACCGAGCGCTGCGGCTGCTGCGGCCCCACCGCCGATGACAGCGAACCAGACCCACTTGGGGATACCGCCCTTCTTCGCTGCCGGCGGCGGACCGCCGAGCGGCACCGACGCGACCGTGCGCAGCGGTACCGCGATTCGAATGGTCTCTCCGGCGCGGATCACGACTTCCTGCGTGCGCGCCGTGAGACCCGGCGCACTCGTCTCAAGGCGATAGCGGCCGATCGGGCCATTGAAGTTGAACGGGGCAGGGCCGGTCGCGCCCGCCGTGATCGCCGTCCAGTGCCAGCGCTCGAGACCGATGAGTCGCACCGATGCACCGGGTACGTCCGCGCTCACTGCGAGCGCGCCGAAGATGTGATTCTCGCGTCGCGCGACTTCGTTCACCGCCAGCGTCTGTTGCGAAGCGATGTTGCGACGCGCGATGTCGAACAGTGCGGCCGCGTTGGGTGCAGCGATCGCGCCTGTCCCGCCGGACCAGATGCCGGTGAGTCGCCCGAGGTAGTCCACCACCGGCGACCCCGGGACACCCTGCGCCACCGTCTCGCTCAGCCTGAGTGCGCCGAGTGGACGCTGCGTCCATTCGTCCACAGCGGCACGACTGTCGGAGGGGGTGCGGCACTGCGCGAGCCCTACGCCCCAGACGGACTGACCGTCGACGATCTGCGACGAGAGCGGGATCGAATCGGTGCGTGCCGTCGGCAGGTAGATGACGGCGAGGTTGCTCGTCGCATCGTATGCGGCGACGCGCAGGTCACCGGCCACGGCGGCGCCGCCGATCGACGCGGTGAGGTTGTCACCGCCGCGAATGGCTGCGTAGCTCGTGAGCACGAGGCGGCCGCTTGTCACCGCGCCGGCGGCGCAGGACGGTGCCGGCGTGCCGAAGCGGGCGACGGACAGCGCAGCGGTGCTGCGGTACACCGCCTGCCGTGCCGCGTCGGTGATGGTTCCGGAGACGACGGCCGACGAGGTGAGCTGGAACGAGAGCGTCATGGTGACGCCCGGCAGGACTTCGCGCGAGATGCGCGCTGGGAGGAATCCTGAGGCGGAGACCTGGATCTCGAACGTGCCCGGTGCGAGCGTGAGTCCGGGCCCGGCGATGAGCTGGCCGATGTCCGTGCCCGCCTCACTCAACACTCTCACGGAGATCGGCACCGACATCGGTGATGGGTCGAGCCTCACGAGTCCCTGTGTCGCCGAACTGCCGCGTGCCGGCCAGAGCCAGACCGTGCGCGTGATGTCGTCGGAGGAACTGAGTGCACCGACCTTGGTGCGGGCCTCTCGCAGGATGCCGACGACGCCGGCGAGGAAGTTCACCGAGTCGATCCGCATCTGCGGATTCACCCGCATGCCCCAGCGCGCCCAGGTGCGCGCGTCGGTCTCGCTGCCGTTCTCGAAGAGGACCTGACTCAGCAGGTGCAGACTGCGCACCCAGCTCGAGTCGGGCGCACCGAGTGCGGGGTCGAGTGCCGCGCGCGCGAGGTCGAGTGCGCGCGTGGTCTCGAAGTTGTCGTAGGCTGCGGTCGCCTGCTGCAGCAGCGCGACTCTGGAGCCCTGTGCCAGCGCCGGGGCGCTCGCCGTGAGCAGGAGTGCGAGGACGAGTACGATTCGACGCATCAGGGGCGGGGTTCGAGGGTGAGCCGTAGCGGGGTGGTGACTCCCGCTTTGATCTCTACGGTCAGGTTCAGGGTCGTGAAGCCGTCCTTTCGTACGCGCACCACGTGCGTGCCTTCTGAGAGTTGCGTCTGGAAGCGTGCTCTCTCACCGAAGTCCTTGCCGTCGATCTCGACCAAGCCGGGGGCCGAGAGCACGAGTTGCAGTGTGCCCATCTCGGCAGACTGCGCAGGCGGAGTCGCTGGTGGAGCGGCGGTGACCGGCGCCGGCACGGGCGTGGCCGCCGGCTCCTGCTGCGTCCGTGTGGTCACGGGCGAGCTACTCGGTGCGTTGCTCGGCGCGGTGGACGTCGGTCGCGCAGCCAGTCGCGTAGCCGATCGCGAAGCTGCGGTGCTAGGCGAGTTCGTCGGCAGCTTGGGCTTGCCCTCGGGCGCCGTCGTGCTCGGCTCCGGCACGACCGTCGTCGGTGCCGCCGTTGCACCCGCGCCTGCGAGTGCCGTGGTGCCTGGCGTCGGAGTCACCGTCGCAGGCGGTGTGGCGATGAGATTCGGCTGCGTGCCGCTCTCCGCCGTGGGTGCGGTTGCCTGCGTCTTGCTCATCTGCCACGCCGCGATCCCGCCACCGGCAACGACCACGAGGGCGATCATCGCAAAGAGTCCTGCCTTCGACTTGGCAACGGGCGCAGGGGGAGTCGCGACCGTTCTCGCACGCGCTGTGGGTGGTGCCGACGACGCAACGACCGTCTTGTCGTTGTTCCCCGTGACCTGCTTGGCCGCCAACGTCCGCGCCTTGCCGGTACTCAACACGGGCGTGAGCGACGGCTTGGTCGCCGGAGCACGCCCCTTTCGGGCCTCGGCGGAGTCCATGACGACCGTCGCGCCACTCGGGCGCGTGATCATCCTCGGCACGAACGCAGGGTCCTTCATCGCCTGCACGAAATCGTGCACGCTCGCGAAGCGCTCGTCGCCCTTCTTGGAGAGCGCGCGCGCGACGGCGTCCGAGACATGCTGCGGGACGTCCGTCATGTCCTCATGTAGCAGTGGCGCCTCGAACATGCAGTGTTTGTGCAGGATGTCGATCGCCGAGTCACCGTCGAACGGCAGGTGGCCCGCCAGCATCCGGTAGGCCATGACCCCGACCGAGTACTGGTCCGATGCGCCGCTCACGGTCTTGCCCATGCCCTGTTCTGGACTCATGAAGTAGGGCGTGCCGATCACCGAGTCGGTCGCGGTGAGCTTTCCCTCGGAGAGCGCCTTGGCGATGCCGAAGTCGGTGACGATCACCCGGTTCCGGTTGTCGAGCATGATGTTCGCCGGCTTGATGTCGCGATGGATGACGCGGTGCTCGTGCGCATAGTCGAGCCCGTCCGCGACCTGCTCGAGGATGTCGATCGTCTCGTCAAGTGAGAACGAGCCGCGCTCGCGCAACAGGTCTTCGAGCGACTTGCCCTCGAGGTACTTCATGGCGTACCAGAAGATCTTGCTGCTCGACCCGATACGGTAGATCGGAATGATGTTCGGATGGTCGAGCGCGGCGGCGGTCTTCGCCTCGCGCTTGAACCGCTCCACACCATGACCGAACGTCAGCTCGGGCGGGAGGACCTTGAGAGCGACCTTTCGCGACAACTGGGTCTCCGTCGCGAGGTACACGACCGCCATGCCGCCGCGGCCGAGCATGCGGCCCACGACGTACGTGTCCTTCGTGTCCTCACGCAGGAGCGTCTCCATGTGGAGGAACGAGGACTGGTCGAGCGACGCGGCCGCGGCCGCCTGTCCCTCCGCGTCCGACACGAGGGACCCGCAGCTATGGCAAAATCGAGCCTCGTCCGCCACTGGCGAACTGCAGTGCGCGCAGATCATTCCGATCCCGACCCTCTAAGGTTGTAAGGCAGCTTGATGCGAATATCTGACTTCGGGCCAATTTTGGCAATGGGGGAAGGTCGCCGAGGCCCCCTCTATAGCAGAAGAATCAGCGAGAGAATCATGCCAGCGTCCTGCGAGCGTCCTCCTGGCGTCCTCCTTCAGCGTCATCCCAGCGTCCCCCCCGGCCTCCAGGCCCGAAACGGCTCCAAGTCACACGAACGGCGGATCGAAGCGCACAGGGGAGCCGTTTTCGGTTGACTTGGAGCCCGCACGCCACCGGCGTCGCACCGCCGGACTGTGTGAAGTGATGCGTCGCCGCCGCACCGGCTGCGGCTGATCGGTTGGGGTAGGACGGCCTTGCTCGGCTCGCACTGCTTGCGCAGCCAACCCGCTTTGGGTTGGTTCACGCGACCACGAACCTTCCTCGACCGGCACTCTGACCCGCACTCCGTGACCCGCACTCCGTGTTGACACGCCCCGCCAGCGTTGAACGGATCGATCTCGCGCCCGGATTCTCGATCGCCCGTGTGCTCACCGGACTCTGGCAGATGGCGGACCAGGAGCGCGACGGCCGCCCCTTCGATCCCGCCGCGGCCGCCGCGGCCATGCGACCGTACGCAGGAGCGGGGTTCACCACGTTCGACATGGCCGATCACTATGGATCCGCGGAGGATGTGGTCGGGCGGTACCGCGTCACCGCCGGCGCGCCGCGCGTCGAGTTGCTCACCAAGTGGGTCCCGTCGCCGGGACCGATCACACGCGCGGACGTCCGCACGGCGGTCGAGCGTGCGCGCGCGCGGATGCAGTCCGATCGGATCGACCTGCTGCAGTTCCACGCCTGGAGCTACGCTGATCCCTCGTGGATCGATGCACTGCTCTGGCTCGACGAGTTGCGGCAGGAAGGGCTGATCGCGCACCTCGGGCTCACCAACACCGACACCGCGCACCTGCGGCTCGCGGTGGAGAGCGGTCTCCCGATCGTGAGCAACCAGATCTGCTACTCGCTGCTCGATCGCCGCGCCGCCGGCGCGATGTCGACCTATTGCGCCGCGAAGGGGATCGGCATCCTCGCGTTCGGTACGCTCGCCGGCGGATTCCTCACCGACCGCTGGATCGGCAAGCCGGAGCCCGACTGGGAGAAGCTCGAGACCTGGTCGCAGATGAAATACGGACGCTTCGTGCGCGCGGCGGGCGGATGGGCCGCGCTGCAGCAGTTGCTCCGCGCGATGAAGCTCATCGCCGACAAGCACGCCTGCTCGGTGGCCAACGTCGCCTGTCGCGCGGTACTCGACGCGCCAGCCGTCGCTGGCGTGATCGTCGGCGCGCGGCTCGGCGAGCGGGCGCACGTGGACGACAACGCACGCCTCGCCGGCCTGCGACTCGACGCCGAGGATCGTGCACGCCTCGTCGCGGCGACCAGCGCGCTCACGCCGATCCCCGGTGATTGCGGCGACGAATATCGCAAGCCGCCGTTCCTCACGGCGAGCGGCGACCTGAGCCATCACGTCGCGAGCTTCCCCGCGCCGTACGCGGTGCGCGAGGCCGCCGACGGAACCGCGCGTGTCCTGAGTGGCACCACATGGGAGTCGCTGTACGGCTACTCGCGCGCCGTGCGCACGGGCGACCGCATTCTCGTGTCGGGGACCACGGCTACGCACCGTGACCGACCGATGGGCGGCCGCGATGCGACGGCGCAGGCGCACCATGTGATCGACAAGATCGAGGGCGCGATCCGTTCGCTCGGCGGTCGGCTGGAGGACGTGGTCCGGACGCGCGTCTACGTGCCGATCGCAGGCGACTGGGAAGCGGTCGCCCGCGCGCACGGTGAGCGGTTCGCCGAGATCCAACCGGCGAACACGCTCGTACGGGCCGAACTGGTGGGCAGCGAGTATCTGGTGGAAATAGAAGCGGAAGCGGTCGTGCGCTCAGCGATCAGTAGCCGCTGACATTCAGTCGCCCGCCGGTCACGGTCTTGCCCGCGAGCGACGCGGTCGGGGTGGCACTGCTCATGATCGCACTCTTGATCTGCGCAGCGTTCGATAGGGTATGGTACGCGGCATAGAGCGCCGCGGCACCACTCACGTGCGGCGTCGCCATCGACGTGCCGCTGTAGCTGGCATAGCTCCCGACGATCTTTCCCTTCGAACTCGCGGGCACCGTGGACCAGATGCCACTTCCCGGCGCGCCGATGTCGATCGTGGTCGCGCCGTAGTTCGAGAACGAGCTGATCGCGCCGGTGCTCGTGATCGATGCGACGGTCAGCACGTTCGCGTTCGCGTACTCGGCCGGATAGCACGCCGTGCTCGTGTCGCAGTCGTAGGTACTGTTGCCGGCCGCCGCGATGAAGAGGATGTTGGCCGTGTTCGCGCGCGCGATCGCATCCGCCAAGGCCTGCGAGAATCCACCGCCGCCCCACGAGTTGCTCGTCGCCACGAGGTTGATGCCGTGCCGCGTCTTGAGGTCGGAGAAGTAGTCGACCGCCTTGACCGCATTGGCGGTGGTGCCGCCGTTGCGGCCGAGGAACTTGGCGTTGAGGAGCTTGACGCTCCAGCAGACCCCGGCCACTCCGATGCCGTTGCCGCCCACGCCACCGATCGTGCCGGCGACGTGCGTCCCGTGGTCGTCACCGGTACCGTCGAACACCGAGCTATTGTTGCCGTCGAAGTCCCAACCGTAGACGTCGTCGACGTAGCCATTGCCGTCGTCATCGACGCCGTTGCCGGCGGTCTCGCCGGGGTTGGTGCCGACGTTCGCCGCGAGGTCCGGGTGCGTGTACATGTAGCCTTCGTCGATGATCCCGACGTAGACGCTGCCGCAGGCGGTCTTTCCCGCTGCCCAAGCGACGGACGCGCCGCTGCCGTACTGGTTCGCTGGCGAACCCGTGCTACCGTACATGCCCCAGAGCGAGCCGTTGGTGAAGTAGGTGTCGTTGGAGGTCGCGTCGTTCGTGTAGATCCAGTTCGGTTCTGCGTACTCGACATCGGGGTCGGCGGCGAGCGCCGCGATCGCCGCACTCACCGACATCGGCGTACGCACCACCGTGATGCCCTCCGCGTCTCCGGAGGCGCGCATCCGCGCCGTGATGATCCGCTCCGCGGCCTGACCGTTCGCGCGGTTGAGCGCACGCCCACGTCCGGCCGCGGTGACGTCGTCGCGGAACTTCACGATCACTTCGCCGGGGACGAACCGTCCGCCCCCCTGGAGCGCGCTCGCGGCGTCCGTCACGAGTCGCGTGTCGCTTGCCGGCGCGAGGATCGAATCGTCGGGCGAGCAGGCCGTGAGGGCCGCGATCGTGGCGAGGAGAAGGCCGCCGCGGAGCGTGGGGAACTTCGCCGAGGAACGCTGGGTCATTCGGTGGTTCCTGTCAGTAGGGTGGGTGTGAACGCGTACTCTACTCTGTAACTCGGCCTGCTCGGCGTCAAGAGCGCCACGCCTCCGAGCGCTACGCGTCAGGGACGCGGCATGGGCGACGGGTTACCCGCACTGCGCACAAGCGCTTGGTACACGAGCGTCGGGAACTTGTTCCGAATGTCGGCCGAGCTCGGGAGGTTCTGGAGCATGAGCACCATCACGAGCCGCTCCGTTGGGTCGACCTGATACACGGTGGCGTAGGCTCCGCCCCATGAAAAGGTGCCGACGGAGTTGAAGCCGTCTGCGCCGAGTCGGTCGGTGGTGGCGAAGCCGAGCCCAACGCCGTTCCCGTCGGTGGAGTAGCGCGTACCGACCTGATTGGTGGTCATGAGCTCGACGCTCCTCGGCGAGAGGATGCGCTGGCCGCCGAACGCGCCACCGAGCCGCAGCGCCTCAAGGAAGCGCGCATAGTCGCGCGCGGTCGAGGTCAGGCCCGCCCCTCCCGCAAAGCTGCGACGCGGTCCGTCCACGTAGTGACCCTGGCCTCGCTGCCCGGTGTCGGCGCGCACCGCATGGCCGGCAGAATCGCTGCGGTAGACCACGGCGAGCCGCGCGGCCTTCTCGCGCGGCACGAAGAACTCAGTGTCGGTCATGCCGATCGGGCCGGTGATGCGTGTCGCGATGAACCGGTCGAGCGGCAGGCCGCTCGCGCGCTCCACGACGCAGCCGAGGATGTCGGTGTTGTAGCCGTAGACGAACGCTTCGCCGGGCTGTGCGACGAAGGGCAGGGTGCCGAGCCGGTCCATGGTGGTGCAGATCGGTTCGTCCTTGTCGGCGCTGTACCAGCCGAAGCCCGCGGCGGGTCCGAGTCCGGCCGCGCGATAGCGCGCGGCGACCGATGCGTCGGTGCCGTACGAGATGCCCGCCGTGTGTGTGAGCAGGTCGAAGATCGTGATCCGTCGCCGCGCCGGTGTGAGCGTGCGGCCGGTGTCCGCGCGCGACGCCACGGTGGTGCTCGCGAAGCTCGGCAGCCAGCGCGAGACGGGATCGGTGAGCGCGATCCGTCCTTCCTCGACGAGCATCATGATCGCGCTGCTCGTGATCGCCTTGGTCTGCGACGCGATGCGGAAGATCGCATCGGTCCGCATCGGCTGCCGTGCCTCGCGATCCCGCCACCCGACGGCCTTCTCGTACACGACGACGCCGTCGCGCATGACGAGGGCGACGGCCCCGGCGATCCACTGCGAGTCGACGCTCTGCTGAAGGTACGCGTCGAGGCGTGCGAGACGCGACGGGTCGAATCCGGCGCGCGCGGCGCGGTCGGTGAGCGGGGTGCTCTGCGCGCCGAGCGGCGCGGCGGCGATGATGAGCAGGAGTGCGAGTGTTCTCATGCGGGATAAGCTCGGGCTGAAATCATACGGCGTCCAGTGCGCCGTGTGGGCTCTTACCTCATCGCGCCGTCCGCGATACGTTCTCGGTGATACTCCCCACCTGAGGCTTCGATGCGAATCGTCACCCGTAGTTCACTCGCCGTGATCATCGCGATCGCGGTCGCGTGCCCCGCCGCGCTCCCCCTCGCCGCACAGACCCCGGCCGCGACCGCGCGACCCGTCGCCGTCCAGTGGAAGTCCCTCCACTGGCGCAACATCGGCCCCGAGGGCAATCGCTTCTCCGCGGCGGCGGGCGTGGTCGGTGATCCGCTCACCTATTTCGTGGGCTCGGCGTCGGGTGGTGTCTGGAAAACCACCGACGGCGGCGTGAACTGGAAGCCGACGTTCGACGCGCAGCCCGTGCAGTCGATCGGGTCGCTCGCGGTGGCGCGCTCCGACCGGAACATCGTGTGGGCAGGGACCGGCGAAGCGCATATCCGCTCGCACGTCTCGGTGGGGCAGGGCGTCTACCGGAGCACCGACGGCGGCGAGACCTGGGAGCTCAAGGGACTGGAGAAGACCGCGCGCATTGCGCGGATCGTGATCCACCCCACGAATCCGGACGTGGTGATGGCCTGTGCACTCGGGCACGCGTACGGTCCGCAGCAAGAGCGCGGCGTGTTCCGCACGACCGACGGCGGCACCACGTGGACGCGCGTGCTGTTCGTCGACGAGGACACCGGCTGCTCCGACCTCGCGATGGATCCGTCCAACTCGCGCGTGCTCTTCGCGGGGATGTGGCAGTTCGAGATCCACACCTGGGGGCGCACCAGTGGCGGACCGGGAAGCGGACTCTTCACCTCGCGCGACGGGGGCGTGACATGGACCCGGCTTCGCGGCAACGGGCTGCCGACCAAGCCGGTGGGCAAGGTGGTGGTCGCGATCGCGAACTCCAACTCGCAGCGCGTCTACGTGATGATCGAGACGGGCGACGGTGTGCCGAACAACGGGGTCGAGACCGAAAGCGGCCAGGTCTGGCGCTCCGACGACGGTGGCAAACAGTGGACCCTCGTGAGCCGCGACCGCAATGCGATGGGCCGCGCCCACTACTACTCACGCGTGGCCGTGGCGACGGACGACGAGGACGAGCTCTACTTCCTCACGGCGAGCTACAGCAAGTCGATCGACGGTGGGCGCACGATCGTCGTGCAGCAGCGCGCCTCGGCGCCAGGTGGCGACCATCATGACATCTGGATCGACCCGACCAACGCCGACCGTCAGATCGTCGCGCACGACCAGGGGCTCTCGATCACGCAGAATCGCGGTCGCAGTTGGTTCCGCCAGCGCCTGAGCAACGCGCAGATCTATCACGTCACGGTCGACAACAACATCCCGTACAACGTGCTCGGCAACAAACAGGACGAGCCGACGTACCGCGGCCCGAGCAACTCGCGGCTCGGTGGCCGAGGGATCCTTCGTGGGATGTGGCATGCGGTGGGAGGAGGCGAGAGCGGGTGGGCGACCCCCGATCCCGTCGACCCGAACATCATCTGGTCGAGCGCGTCCGGCAGCGGCATGGTGGGTGGGATCATCGTGCGATACGAGGAGGACCGCCGGATGTTCCGCAGCGTGGAGGTCTGGCCGCAGCAGAGCAACGGGCCGGCCGAGGGGGTGAAGTACCGATTCGTCTGGGACGCGCCGCTGCTGATCTCGCCTCATGACCACAACACCGTCTACACCGGGAGTCAGCACGTGCACCGCACGCGCGACGGTGGACAGAGCTGGCAGGTGATCAGCCCCGACCTCACGCTCAACGATCGCTCCAAGATGGGCAGCTCTGGCGGACTCACCGCCGACAACATCGGCGTGGAGTATGCTGGCGTCGTGTACGGGATCGCCGAGTCGCCGCTGGTGAAGGGAATGATCTGGGTGGGCACGAACGACGGGCTCGTGCAGCTCACTCGCGACGATGGCAAGACGTGGACGAACCTCACGGCCAACCTGCCGAACCTGCCGGTGTGGGGCTCGGTGCGGAGCATTGCGGCGTCCAAGTACGATGCCGCGACGGCGTACCTCACCGTGGACTTTCACCAGGTGAACGGTCGCGATCCGTTCGTTTATCGTACCAACGACTACGGCAAGACGTGGAAGTCGATCACGAGCGGGTTGCCGCGCAATAACCTCAGCTACGCGAAGGTGATCATCGAGGACCCCAAGCGCCGCGGGATGCTCTATCTGGGACTCGAGAACGGCATCTATCTCTCGTACGACGCGGGAGACAGCTGGCTCCCGTTGCAGAACGACCTGCCGGCGGCGCCGGTGTCGGGCATCCAGGTACAGGAGCACTTCAATGACCTGGTGATCAGCACCTATGGCCGCGGCTTCTGGATCATGGACGACATCGGGCCGCTGCAGCAGATGACGCCCGACGTGATGAACAGCGCAGCGCATCTGTTCGACGTGCGTGCGGCGTATCGGTTCCGGAACATCACGGCGCCGTCGAGCACGTATGACGACCCCACCACCGGCGAGGACCCGCGCTACGGCGCGTCGATCAACTATTGGCTCAAGGTGCCGGCAGCGCAGGCGCCACGCATCACCATCGCCGATGCCCAGGGAAAGATCGTGCGGACGCTCACCGGCTCGAACGACGCCGGCATCAACCGCGTGCAGTGGGACCTGCGTGACGAGCCGAGCATGGCGGTGCGTCTGCGCACGAGTCCGCTGTACGCGTCGTACATCACCGTGGGACCGGAAGGGCGCGATGCACCGGGGACTGCACAGGTGTCGGTGCTCATGCCGCCGGGCACGTACACGGTGAAGTTCAGTGCCGGCGGCGCGGAACAGACGCGGCAGCTCGACGTGCGCAAGGATCCGAACAGTGGCGGCACCGAGGGGGACATCGTCGAGCAGACGCGCGTGGCGAATGCGATCCGCGACGACATGAACCGTGCGGCGGCCGCCGTGCATCGTATGGAAGCGGTGCGCGTGCAGCTCGGCGCCCTCGCCGGCTCCGTCACCGACGCCGAGGTGACGCGCGCGGTCGCGGCGCTCTCGGACAAACTGCTCGCGCTCGAGATGGAGCTCGTGGACCTGCGGCAGACGGGGACGGGTCAGGACGGCGTGCGATTCGGCAGCCGGTTGATCTCAAAGCTTGGCTACTTGGCGAACGGGCTGACGAACAACGACTTCCGTGCGACCGACCAGCAGGTCGAGGTGCAGGGGATCCTCAACGTGCAACTCAAGCAGCACCTGACGGCGCTGGAGTCGCTGCTGGGGAGCGATTTGAATGCGCTCAACGCATTGCTGCGACAGAAGAACGTGCCGAACGTGGTGGGCGGGCCGGCGATCGTGCCCTGACGGCGGCGTGGCTTTGCAACGCAAAGCACTTGACAACTAGGAGTCCCCGCGGCATCGTCCCCCCATGGCCGTCCCACTCCGCGATCCACCGGCGCTGCACGACCGGGCGCTGCAGGACCTTTCCTTCATTCGCCGCACGATGGAGGGCGCGTCGTCGTTCACCGACGTGCCGGGGTGGGGGCTGGTCGCGGTGGGTATGACCGCGATCGGCGCGGCCGCGCTCGCCGCGCAGCAGCCGACGGCGGCGGGCTGGATCGGCGTCTGGCTCGCGGAAGCCGTGGTCGGCGTCGCGCTCGGCGGCGGAGCGATGTGGCGGAAGATCCGACGCAACGCCTCCCGCGTCGAGGGAGGGCCGTTGCTCAGCGTGCCTGCGCGAAAGTTCCTCTTCGGCTTCTGGCCGGCGATCCTCGCGGGAGCCATCATCACGGTCGCGCTGATCGACCTCCGCACGATCCTGCTCGCGTCCAGCGACGTGCCCCGCGCGCTGCCCGGAGTCTGGCTGCTCCTCTTCGGTGTCGGCGTGCTCACGGCGGGAGCCTTCTCGGTGCGTGCGGTCCCGCTCATGGGGGGCGCGTTCATGCTGCTCGGTGCGGTCGCGCTCCTTTTTCGCGGTCTCTCGGGCGATCTCCTTCTCGCGCTGGGGTTCGGTGTGCTGCAGATCGGGTTCGGCCTCTGGATCGCCCGGAGGCACGGTGGCTAAGCGCGCGGCGGCTTCCGTGTCCGCCAAGACCACGCGGGCGGCCAGTGCCGGCACGTCGCTCAAGGCCGTGGACGGCGACGCGTCGGCGCCGCTCTCGCTCGATCGCGTGATCCACGAGCGGGTGCGGCTGGCGATCGTGAGCACGCTCGCCGTGCATGAGCTGTTGACGTTCAACGAGCTCAAGGCGATGCTCGATACGACGGACGGGAACCTCTCCGTCCACGCACGGAAGCTCGAGGAGGCGGGGTACGTGGCCTGCAAGAAGGGATACGAAGGGCGGGTGCCGCGCACGGAGTATCGGATGACGGCCGCCGGACGGCGGGCGTTGGAGCGGTACCTCTCGCACATGGAAGCGTTGATCCGACGGGTGGGCGGCTGAGCGGGTGGGTCATTCCGCCGTGTGCGGGCGGATGGCCGGTGGCGGGTGGTGAGAGCGCAGCAGGTCAGTCGGCACAGCAGCGATCAGGCGCCCGCGGGCGCCCTTTCTCGGGAGTTCAACTTTATGCAGCAAAGCACTTCGCTCTGCCCGGATCACCTGGCGATCATCATGGACGGCAATGGCCGATGGGCCGAGCGGAAGGGACGCCCGCGATGGATGGGACACGTCGCCGGCGCGCGGGTCGTGAAGGAGGTCGTCGCGCATTGCGCACGGGCCGGCGTCGAGCAGCTCACGCTCTATGCCTTCTCGTCCGACAACTGGAACCGGCCGGTCGAGGAGGTCGCGGGGTTGCTCGAACTCTTCGAGCACCAGTTCCGCACGCAGGTGGAGCCGCTCGAGCAGCAGGGGATCCGGCTCTCCGTGATCGGTCAGCGCACGCGCCTGCCGCTCACCTTGCGGCGGGTGATCTCCGACGTCGAGTCGTGCACGGCGGCCGGTCGACGGATGCACCTCCGCGTGGCGCTCGACTACTCGTCGCGCGCGGCGATCCAGGGGGCGCTGCCAGCGCAGCAGGCGCTGCGAGGACTGGCGTGCGGCACGACGATCCTCCCACCGGTCGACCTGCTCATGCGCACCGGCGGCGAGCGGAGACTCTCCGACTTCCTGCTCTGGGAGTGCGCGTACGCAGAACTACTCTTCCTCGATGTACTCTGGCCCGATGTCACCAACGCCGTGCTCGATGCGGCGTTCGCGGACTTCGCACGGCGTGAGCGTCGGTACGGCCATGTCCCTCAACGGGTGAGCGCCTGATGCCGATCCGGTCACGACGGGTACTCGTCGCGGCACTCCTGCTGGGAGTGGTCGGCGACCAGATGTTGCGCGGCGGCATGCCGCGGCTCGGCTTCGCGTTGCTCGTGCTCCTTGGGATCGCCTGCGCGCTGGTCATCGGTGGGCGCGCGCAGCCCGAGCGCTCGTGGATCCTCGCCGGCGTCGGTGTGGCGGCGCTCGGGCTGGTGTTCCGTGATTCGGAGATGCTCTTCGTGGTGGACCTGCTCTCGGTGCTCTGCATGGGCGCGTTGGCGGTCTGGCACGGGAGCGGCAGGCGCCTGTCGCAGCTCGCGTTGCTCGACCCGCCGCGTGCCGCGTTCCTCGCCGTGCTCACCGCGGTCGTCGCTGCGCCGAAGGTACTGTTCGCCGCATCGCCCGACACCGATGTCTCCGGTGCTCGCGCGACGCGCGTCAGGGCACTCGTGATCGGTACCGTGCTCGCGGTGCCGCCGATCTTCATCGTCGCGATGCTGCTGGGGTCGGCCGATGTGTTCTTCGGGCAGTTCCTCCAGGTCCTTGCCGACGCGGTCGACGTCCTGTTCAGCAACGGACTGGAGCACGTGGTGGTGATCGCCGCGCTCACCTGGCTGGCCATCGGTTGGTTGCAGGGAACGCTCGGCGGGCCCACGGGCGCTGGCGTTCCCGACGTGCGCTCTCCTGCGATCGCGTTCACGAGCGTGAGCGTCGCGCTGTACGGACTCGTGGTGCTGCTCGCGCTCTTCCTCGGCACGCAGGCGCGCGTGCTCTTCGGCGGCGCGGCGTACCTCGACGAGACCGCCGGGCTCACGGTGGCGGAGTACGCGAGGTCCGGGTTCTTTCAGCTCGTGATCGCTGGCGGGGTGGTGATCGGGACGCTGCTCGCGGCCGATTGGCTCACCGAGGAGCGGGAGGATGACCGTCGCTATCGCGCGGTCGGCACGGTCCTCGTGCTGCTCGTCACCGCGTTGCTCGGCTCAGCGGTCGCGCGGATGTGGCTCTACGTGCGTCACTATGGACTCTCGACCGACCGTGCGTTCGCGATCGCGCAGATGATCTGGGTCTTCGCCGCGCTCGGAGTCTTTGCCGCGACCGTGTTGCTCGGCCACCGGGCGCGATTCATGCCGGCGTTGCTCGCGGTGACGATCGGGTGGGTCGCGCTGTTCAATGCGGCGAATCCGGAGGCGATCGTGGTCCGCGTGAATATCGCCCGCGCGTCGGTGGGGCAGACCGGTCCGGGTCGGCGGTTCGACGCCGCGTACCACGCGCGTCTCTCGGCGGACGCGCTGCCCGCGTTGCTCTCTGGAGCGCGGAGGCTGCCCTTGACCGATTGCGAAGCGCTCGGCGTCGCGCTCAGTGCGGAATGGAAGCGCGTCGCGGCGCACCGAGTGGGGCAGGAGGACTGGCGGGGGCTCGACCTGCCGCTCGCGCGCGCCCTCGCGTGGAGCGCGCGCGGTGCGTTGCCCGTGTGCGGAGGTCGGGGTTAAGCTCCACGCGTGACCGGCATCCTTGAGTTCCTCCCGCTCGACCCGTTCGGCCGGCGTCGCCTCAAGGTGGCGTTCGTCGGCACACACGGGGTGGGGAAGACGACGCTCTGCTTCGACCTCGCCTCGCAACTCAAACGGCTCGACTTGGGTGTGGACATCGTGAAGGAGGTGGCGCGACGCTGCCCACTGCCGATCAACGAGGAGACGACGCTCGAGGCGCAAGCCTGGATCCTGCATACGCAGGTCGCCGAGGAGATCGCCGCGGCGGCGATGAACGAAGTGGTCATCTGCGACCGCTCGGTTCTCGACAACTATGCGTATCTCGTGGCACGCGCAGGGCGGCGCGTGTCGCTCGACGCGCTCGTCGCCGACTGGATCGGCGGCTATGACGCGCTGTTCAAGGTGCCGGTGACGGCGGCCCCGTCATTCGACGGCAAGCGCGCCGTCAGCCCCGCATTCCAGCTCGAGATCGACGCCACGATCGACCGGCTGATCGATGCCTTCGCGGTGGAGGTGGTGCGCCTCGATCCCGCGCACCGCGAAGGGTGGATCGACACCGTGATCGACACGCTCCGGCTCCCCAGCAGCGCCCCGCAAGTCGATCTGTTTGCTGGGTGACCATCCCATGTCACCGAACGACGTGCGGACTTAGAACCAGGCGTCCTGCATCTCGAACGCGGCCGCGTCGTTCCGCAACAACAGCTCAGCGTCGGCGACGTGCTTGGGCAACTCGAACCCGAAGTAGTAGCGCGCGGCCTGCACCTTGCCCCGGTAGAAGTCGGCGTCAGCACCCCGGGCACCAGCAGCAATCGCGCGAGACGCGATGGTCGCCTGCCGTAGCCAGAGCCAGGCGAACACCGTGCGCGAGACGAGTTCGAGATACGCGCTTGCATTGGAGAGTCCGCGCGTGGGGTCGGTCATCATCGCACCCACGAGTGACCTGGTCACCGCGCTCATGCGCTCGACCGCGGCCTGGAGCTCGGCGGCGAGCGGCGCGAGCGAAGGCGCCGCGGTTTCCCCTGCGCCGGCCGCGGCCCCCGCCTGGGTGACCACCTCGACGCGCGCCTCGGTGACCGCCTGCGTGATGCTCTCCACGAGCGCCGCATACGCCGCACCCTGCTGTTGCGTCACCTTGCGTCCGAGCAGATCGAGCGCCTGGATCGCGTTGGTCCCCTCATGGATCTGGTTGAGTCGATTGTCGCGATACAGCTGTTCCACATCGTACTCGCGTGCGTAGCCGTACCCGCCGAGCACCTGGATGGCGTTCGAGATCCCGTCCTGGCAGGTCGCCGAGGGCCAGGCCTTGGCGATCGGCGTGAGGACCTCGAGCAGCAGCGTGGCGCGTTCGCGATCGGCGGCATCGGGAGCGGTGTGTTGCTCGTCGACGAGGCGCGAGCAGGCGAGGACGAGCGCCAGCGACCCTTCGGCCGCGCACTTCTGCTGTAACAGCATGCGTCGCACGTCGGCATGTTCGATGATCGCGACCGGCGGCTGCTCGGGGTCCTTCGCTCCCGGCAGACGGCCCTGTTTGCGCGTACGCGCGTAGTCGAGTGAATAGCGGAACGCTGCGTAGCCCATCGCCGTGGCCGCGCGGCCCACGCCGATGCGTGCCTCGTTCATCATGTGGAACATGTACGAGAGGCCGTGCTCGGCTTCGCCGACGAGGTGGCCGATGCAGGGACCGCGCTCGCCGAAGTTGAGGAGCGTCGAGGTCGTGCCGCGCCACCCCATCTTATGGATGAGCCCGGCGGTGGTGACGTTATTCGTGCCGCCGACCGAGCTGTCGGCGTGCGCGAGCTTCTTGGGGACAATGAACAATGAGATGCCCTTCGTTCCCTCGGGCGCGCCCTTGATGCGCGCGAGCACGAGGTGCACGATGTTCTCCGTGAGTTCGTGATCGCCGGCGGAGATCCAGATCTTGGTCCCTTCGACATGGTACGTCCCGTCGCCGAGCGGCGTCGCGCGGGTGCGGATGTCCGAGAGCGATGAACCGGCGTCCGGCTCTGTGAGCGCCATCGTGCCCGACCAGCGGCCCGCGAGCATGGGTGGGAGCCAGAACGCCTGCTGCGATTCGCTACCGAACGCGGCGATGAGGTTCGCCGCGCCGGCCGTGAGCATGGGGTAGCTCGCCGAGCCGATGTTCGCCGCCTCGAGGAACGAGATCGCCGCGCCGGCGATCACCTGCGGCAACTGCATCCCCCCGCGCGACTCGTCGTGTGTGCTCGCGATGAGTCCCGACTCCGCCACCGCGTCCCACCCCTGCTTGAGACCCGGCGTCGTGACGACCACGCCGTTGACCAACTGTGGTTCGTCCTGATCGTTCTGCTTGCGGAACGGTGCGTAGTGCTCGTCGGCGACGGCGCGTGCGGTGTCGAGCACGGCATCGTACACCTCACGTCCTTGGCCGGCGAAGCGCGGACGGTCAGCGAGCGCGTCGACGTCGAGGAGCTCGTAGAGCAGGAACGCGAGGTCGCGCGATTCGATCTGGCTGGTCATGGAGTGCGCAGGAGGGTCGAGGCGCAGCGAGGGAGAACGCCGCGCCTCGATGCGGTCAGGGCACGTACGCGATGCAGTCGATCTCGACGCGGAGTCCCTCACCGGGGAGCCCCGCCGCCTGGATCGTCGTGCGCGCTGGCCGATGGTCTCCGAACATGCGCTGGTAGACGCCGTTCATCTGCTCGAACTCCTTCATGTCGAGCAAGAAGACGCCGCAGCGGATCACGTACTGCAGGTCGGAGCCGCCCGCCTGCAGAATGGTGCGCAGGTTCTTGAGGCACTGCTCTGTCTGTGCGGCGGCATCGGCGCCGGCGAGCTCGCCGGTCGACGGATCGGTCGCGCCCTGGCCGGAGACGAAGACGAGTCGCTCGAACCCCATGCCCGGCGAGTAGGGACCGACCGGGCGTGGGAGGTTGGCGGCTTGGACGGGGCGATGCGACATGCGGGTCACTTTTTCGAAACGGAATCTTCCTTCAGCACCTTCTTCGCGAACACGAAGACGATGAACGCGACGATGACGAAGTTGATCAGCGCTGCGAGCACGATGCCGACCTGGAACGGTCCGACCACCAGCTGCTGCCAGTCGCCGCTGGGGAGCACCAAGCCGATGATCGGCATGAGGAGCCCGTCGACGATCGACTTCACCAGCTCGCCGGCCTTGGAGCCGATGATCACGCCGATCGCCAGGCCGATCACTCCGTATTCCTTGAGGAACTTCATGAACTCGCCTTTCATCGCCTGCTCCAGTGGGGGGAACTTGGCGGAGGTCTTCCACCGTCGGGAAAGTTGACACGGGGCAGTGGCGTCTGCCACCTCGGTGATCGCGCTCGGCCCACGCGCGGGGCACTCGCGGGGCACACGGCACGCCGCTAGACTCGTGTTCGCCCCGAACGACCCGTCCACTCTGCGTCCCGTGCCAGCGATGCGTCTCCCCGACGGCTATCACGATGTCCCGGCCGGGGAGGTCGCCGCGGTGGTCACCTACCTCGAGATGCGCGCCCGCCCATCGGGGCGCGCCGAGCGCGACGGCGCGCCCTGGTCGCTACGCCGGGTCGGCACGCCCTCGCTCGACTGGTATCGTGACCTCTACCGACGCGTGGGGACGGAGTGGCTCTGGTCGTCGCGGCTCGAGTTGCCGGAACACGAACTCGCGGCGCTTCTCGGCGATTCACGGATCGAGTTCCACGCGCTTGTGCACGGCGGGCGCGACGAAGGGCTGCTCGAACTGGACTTCCGCGCGCCTCGCGGCTGCGAACTCGCGTTCTTTGGGCTCGCACCTGCCCTCGTTGGGCAGGGAGCGGGGCGTTGGCTCATGAACCGCGCGATCGCTCTCGCCTGGACCCACCCGATCGAGCGATTCTGGTTGCACACCTGCACACTCGATTCGCCGGGCGCGCTGGAGTTCTACCGACGGTCGGGCTTCGCACCGTACGAGGTCAAGGTCGAAGTCTACGACGATCCCCGGATCACCGGCGTCCTGCCGCGCGATGCCGCGCGACAGGTGCCGATCATCACGACGTAGCGAACGTGTCCCAGTGTTGGACTACCGGCTCCAGGGCGGCGTGACGCCGTTGGACCGTGCGTATGCGATCATCTGTCCAAGGTGTTCGTGGAGGTGGGTCACCGTCAGAACCATCGCGCGCTGACGGCTCCAGTTCTGCCCGAACATGGTGATCATCTCGCCGAGGTTCGCGTCGGTCGTGAGGGCCATCGCCTGGTGCAGGTGCGAGAAGGACGTCTGCAACTCGGCGACGATCTGGGCCTTGGTGAGCGCACGCTTCTCAAAGGTCGCGGCCGTCGCGAAATCACTCGTGATCCCGGACGACGCCGGCGCCGGCTTACCCATGGCGATGGGGATCAGGTAGTTGTCGGCCGCGACGTGGAGATACACCTCGCCGACCGAGCGCGCGCCCGCGCCGGGCCGCCACGCCAGGCTGTTGTCGGGCATCGCATTCGCGAGGTCGATCATCTTCTTCTGCACCTCGTTGACGTCACGGTGCATCTCGGCCATGAGACCTTGGCCGGCCACGGGGGCGGCGACGGCGAAGGAGAGGGCGAGCGCGAGCAGGGAACGACGCATGGGGACTCCTGGTGGGATGGGATGTCGGTAGACCTGGGCGTGACGGAGAAGCTACTCGTGCCGGGATCCGTTGGTTCCCGGATCGGCGCTCGCGATGCTCCTGTTGGGAGGCCTCACGCAGTAAATTGTGGGGCGCACGACACCGTCAGTCACCCCCGGAATCCAGGAACGTCGCCCATGGCTGGATCGAGCCTGCTCGCCCTGTTGGACGACATCACCACGCTGCTCGACGACGTCGCTGTCCTGAGCAAGGTGGCCGTGCAAAAGACGAGCGGCGTCGTTGGCGACGATCTGGCGCTCAACGCCGAGCAGGTGACGGGGTTCGCGGCGGAGCGCGAGCTGCCGGTGGTCTGGGCCGTCACGAAGGGCTCGTTCATCAACAAGGCGATCCTCGTGCCGGCGGCGTTGCTGATCAGCGCCTTCACGCCCAGGCTGGTGGTGCCACTGCTCATGATCGGCGGCCTCTACCTCTGTTACGAGGGGTTCGAGAAGATCGCGCACAAGCTCCTGCACGCCAAGGAGGATGCGGCGCACCGTGCGGCGCTACTCGCGGCGCTCGTGGACGTGCAGGTCGACCTCGTCGCGCTCGAACGCGTCCGCATCAGGGGCGCGATCCGCACCGACTTCATCCTCTCGGCGGAGATCGTCGTGATCGCGCTCGGCACCATGGCGACGGCGCCGCTCCGGCAGCAGATCGTGGCGCTCACGCTGATCGCGATCCTGATCACCGTGCTCGTGTATGGTCTGGTGGCCGGGATCGTGAAGCTCGACGATCTGGGGCTCAGGCTCCACAAGGGGCGCGGCGTGTCTCGGGCGTTCGGCGCGGGGATCCTGCGCACGGCGCCCTATCTCATGCGGACGCTTTCGGTCGTGGGGACTGCGGCGATGTTCCTGGTGGGCGGGAGCATCCTTGTGCACGGCGTGCCGCCGATCGAGCACCTGATCGTCGGTGCGGGTGACGCGGTGGGTCGCGGACTCGCCGGCACGGTCGTGCGTTCCCTGCTCGACGCGCTCGTGGGCGTGCTGGCGGGAGCGATCGTGGTGGGGATCGTCGCATTGAAGCCCAAGAAGGCGCCGGCGACGGCCTGATCGTCGAGCGCCTTCATGGCGCGCGGTTCGGCAACGGGCTACTCCCTTCGAGTCACCCGTGCCCCCAAGTTCGGGCGATGGTGGCCGTCGGGGTCGCAGTGAGTATTCAGAGTGCACCCAGCAGTCCACTCCCCGCCTGCCCTGAATGCCCCGTCCGTCCGGACACGATCAGGCGAGTGCGACAGGATGGACGACCGGAGACACCTGATGTCGTCGATCACGAAAGGCATGCTCGCACTGTTGCGCGACCTCATGGCGCACGAGCCGCGCACCCAACGCGAGCCCCATGGGGCGAGCGGTCTCCGTCCTGCGCCCTCTGGCCACCGGATGCATGCGACCCGCACCTACGATCTGGCGACTGAGGCGGGGGGTTCGCACTGGTACACGGCCACCTGTTCACCGCTGCTGGGTGAGCGACTTCCCGCGTTGCGGGCTGAGCTCGACGACGGGCGCGCCTCAGGTCTCAACTGAGCGGCCGATTGTTGGACCGAGCGATCGCCCAGCGCGATGGTGCGGCCGCGGACACCGGTCGACGCGAACTCGCGCTCGTCTCCGAAGCGCAGGAGATCGCGATGGGGCGCGAAGGCGCCACCTCGGTGATCGCGAGCATCGGCCTGCTCCCTGACGCGGGCCTCCAGTCGTGGGTGAGCGGGATGGGACTGGCCCTCGCCGCCCGGAGCGAGCGTCCGCGGACTGCTCACGCAGCTCACCAACGAAGCGGAGCTCGCCTCGGTGCTCGGCCATGAGATCGGCCATGAGATCGGCCATG
>JANOTB010000233.1:0-3374 GCA_031416115.1 Gemmatimonadota bacterium | reverse complement strand
ACGCGAGCGAGCGCCCCCGCTCGCACCATTCGTGACAATGCCTGGTCCACCGCTGCGCGTGTGCCATGCGCGAGGAGAACCGCAGGGGTGAAGGGCTCTCCCCGAGGCAAACGCTCGATCTGCGCCCGGATCGCGTTAGTCGTGGTCACTCGGCGTTTCATGTCAGACAAACTATACATATTTCTGACATAATGCAAGAGTCGGCGTCCAGACGAGCTCCGCCAAGTCGCCGGCCCATGACGCGCTCAGATCTCCGCGCGCACCGACCAACGAATCACGGTCCTCGGTGCACCGCGGACCCCGTCCTCGATCCTCAGCCGACCGTCGTCCTCAAGAGCACGGATGTTGGGCTACCGCAAACGCAGCAACTCGCGGCTCATCGCTGCGGCAACCGACGAGGACGATGCGCGCGGGGGCGACGACAACGCTGTTCCGTTTCCTGCGGAGCTGCGACAAGTCGGCTACGGCCCGAGTAGCGCCGCCGGCACCACCGCGACGCCGTCCTTGCGGCGGTAGGCGTAGCGGCCCGTGTTGATGACCACGAGATCCGCGATCTGTTCGCGTCCGAGTCGGTGCTCGAGCCAGAGCAGATGCGCGACGTCGTCGTCGGAGGTGGCTGGGTTCAGTTTGACTTCGATCGCGAGTACGCGGCCGTCACGGCCTTCGAGGATCAGATCGATCTCGTGTCGGCCATCCTTCTCGCGAAAATGAAATAGGCGCGCCTCGGCGGCCTGCGCATAAGTACGAATCGAGAGGGTGACGAGGCTCTCGAACAGCTGCCCGAAGAGCGCTCCTTCATGCGCGACACTCGGATCGGCCGCGACACCGGCCAGCATCGCGCGCTCGTCGACGTCGAGGAGTGCGGCCGCGAGAGCGGGGTCGACCAGATGGTGCTTCGGCAGGAGGCCGAGTCTGCCGAGTTGGTTCCGCGACGGGGACCATCCGGGGACCTCATCGAGGATCCAGAGTCGGCGCAGCGTTTCGCAGTAGGACTCGACCGTCTGGCGCGTCGGCGCATCGCCGGTCCTGCCCGCCGCGTTGCGGATCTTCTCAAGCGTCGTAGGCGTCGACGTCGCCGCGGCATAGGCGCAGATCCACGCGCGCAGGGTCTTCGGTTTACGGACCACGTGTCCCTGTTCGGCGAAGTCGCGATCGACGACTCGCTCCAGATACCCGTCGAGCTGCGTCCGCAACGCACGCCCCTCGAACGCGCGGATCCTCGGGAAGCCAGAGCGTACGATCTCCCGTGCATAGTCGGCAACGCCGATTTCCGTCGTGCCCGACACCTTGGGGCGGTCACCGTCGAGCAGCGTGCGAAGACTCACGCTCGGCGCCCCGAGTCCCCGCTCGGAGAGTGCCATCGGCCGCATCCGCACGCTCGGGATGCGACCAGCGCCACTGTGAGACGGCGCGTTCGTCGCGACCGCGGAGCCGGCGAGAAGAAAACGATTCGGCGTCGCGTCATCATCCACGGAACGGCGGACCACGTCCCAGACTGACGGTGCGTACTGCCACTCGTCGATCAGGACTGGAGGCGTTGCGGTGAGGAGCGCCGTCGGGTCCGCGAGGATCAGCGCGCGTTGACCAGGTTCATCGAGGCGGAACGTCGTGCGCGCGCGTCGCGCCGTCGTCGCAGTCTTTCCGACGCCCTTTGCGCCTTCGATGACGAGCGCCGGAAGCTGCTCGAGCAGCTCGTCGAGTTCGGCGTCGACGATCCTCGGTTCGTATTCCGGCTTCGCGGAAGGCGTGGCCATGCTCAAACCACAGGAACAGGGATTCTTCGAATCATACTTAGATCTAGCCCACATCATAATATACATTTAGCCCAGCTTATAATATACATTTAGCCCAAACTCCATTTCTGCGGCAAGTGCCATGGTCGCTGAGTCTGGCGATGACAAACCACGGACTCACCTACGCACGGCCACCGCGAAACGAGGGCGGGGCGGTCCAAAGGACCGCCCCGCCCTGTCGCACCTCAGTTCGCCGTCGCCGACTGGGGCGCTCTCCGAGTCATGGCATGAGTCCACTGCGAACGAGAGTCACGACTCGATCAACGATGCGGCCATGCGCTTCCGGAACGAGCATTCCGACGCGCGCGCTCAGGAGACTCTGGTGCGCAGTGAACAACTTGCCTGGGCGAGCAAAGCTGACGCGCTGAAGAGTCCCTTCCGCGAAATCGGACTCGGTCAGTTCCACCGCGCGAGGGTCGCCGAAGGGATTGCTGGTGATCTGGCAAAGCACGATGTCTTGGCGCCCGGCATCTCCCAAGACAAGGGCAGGGCGAAGCTTGGACCCAGAAAGATCCGAGAACGGAAACCGAACGAGGACTACGGCTCTGGCTGCAGGTGGCTCCACGCGCGATCCTCCTCCGGCCGGCTCCAGTCCGCGAGAGCGGCCTCACTGAGCAACGCACCGAGATTGGGCGTGTCGTCCACCGGTTCATCGAGGATTGTGAGCAAGGCACGGCTCGGCCCAGTGACCTGAGCAGGCTCAAGGAGACGGACCCGTCCGTCCGCTTCCACGATGGCTTCAACGGTCCGATGCATGTGTCTACTCGCGATTGCGCGTCGCGCCGAGGGGCAGAATGCCGACAACGGCTACTCGTGGAGTATGGACAGGGCGCACGCCCGACGCAACGTGCGGGCCCTCACGTGTCGGGCCCTCACGTGCGGGCCAGCATCCGAGTGTCGGCCGAACTACTTGGCAACCGCTGCTCAGCTCTCCGTCCTGATCGTCCGCCTCATCACCACGCGACGCGGCGTCTCGACGCGGACACGACTGCGCGAGTGCGGCATCGCGAGAAGCTCCTCGGTCGGCATCTCACGCATTCGCGGCAGCCCGCGAAGCATCCCCTCCACGGGCACACGCATGAAGGTCGCCCCCTCCCCACCCTCAGGGAGGTCGCTCGCCTTGCCCGTCGTGACCCGCACCGTCCGCGATCTCCCGCCGGTCACGACCGTGAGCTCGGCGGCATCGCCCGCCTTGAGCTTGGCGACCTCCCGCGAGAGCCGTTCGGCGCGCGAGGCACCGACCTCGGCGTCGTCAGCGTCCTCACGCGCGACGCGCAGACTCACACCGTTGATCGCCGCGATCCGGTCGCCTTCGATGATCCCCGCCTTCTCGGCCGGGCCATCGTGCGCCACCGACTGCACGAAGACACCGAGCGTGTCGCGTGCTGAGCCGGTGCTGGCGACCGTCACGCCGAGGACGGCGCGGTCGGAGTCCTCGCTGGTCCAGGTGAACTCGCGCCGTTCCTCCGTGGGGAGGTCAGAGGCCTTCACCGGAGTCACCTTCACGGAGCGAGTCTGCCCGCCGCTGAGGACGCGTAGGTCGAGTGACGCGCCCGCCGCCGTGCGTTGGACCTCGCGCTG
>JANOTB010000232.1:0-13427 GCA_031416115.1 Gemmatimonadota bacterium | reverse complement strand
TGCCAGACCTGACCGCCCTCACGATCGAACGGCCAATCCTCCGCCTCGCTCCAGCCCTCGGGGCGCGGCGGGAAGAGCGATCCGTCGCGCCAGGTGAGCGTGACCGCCGGCCGATCCCCGATCGCCGGGAACTGATAGTCGATCCGCTCCGACGTCGGTGCAGTCTCGGAGAAGAGCAACGTGCTCTCGGGCGTGATGCGCGACGGATACTTGAGGCCGAGCGTCCAGTAGGCAGCGTCCATGAGGTGACAGGCCATGTCGCCCATCGCACCGGTGCCGAAGTCCCACCAGCCACGCCAGTTGAACGGCGCATACGCGGGGTTATACGGTCGCTCGGCGGCGGGGCCAAGCCAGAGATTCCAGTCGAGCGTCTCCGGAACGTTGTGCGCAGCGCTCGGTCGATTGATCGCCTGGGGCCAGATCGGTCGGTTGGTCCAGTACTCCACACGACGCACCGGCCCGATCAGCCCAGCCTCGACCCATTCGCGGATCTGGCGGATGCCCTCGGCCGAATGTCCTTGATTGCCCATCTGCGTCGCCTGCCGCGGGCGCTTGGCCGCCTCGCTCTTGAGCGCACGCACCTCGCCGATCGTGCGCGCGAGCGGCTTCTGGCAGTAGACGTGCTTCCCCATCTTGAGCGCCATCATCGCCGCGGCGGCGTGCACATGATCGGGTGTGGAGACGGTGACCGCGTCGATGTTATTGCGCTCCTTCTCGAGCATCTCGCGGTAGTCCTTGTAGCGGCGTGCAGTCGGCCAAGCGCGAAAGGCACGCTCGGCGCTCTTCCAGTCGACGTCGGCGAAGGCGACGAGCTGCTCGCCCGCCATGCCGCGGACGTCACTGAATCCCATTCCACCCACACCGATGCAGGCGACGCGCAGCTTCTGCGTTGGTTGCTGGCGATCAGCGAGTGCATGCAGCGGCCGCGGCATGGCGGCGATGGCACCAACGGCCGCGAGGCCACCGACGAAGCTGCGACGATCGAGATCCTTGCGCGACATGGGCAGATCCTCAGCGAGCGGGAGTGGGAGCCTTGGAGTCGGTCTTGAACGTGACGAGGAAGATGAAGAACACGGCCAGTGCTCCATACGCGGGGATCGGCCAGATGCGCGTCCAGTCGTGCGTGGTGAGTCCGGTGCCCGCATCGGTCGACGCGTAGGCATCGACGACACGCCCCGACACGAAAGCACCGACAAAATAGCCGAGTCCGTTGGTGACGAAGTTGATGAAGCCCTGCGCGGCGGCGCGGATCGACTCGCCGGCGCGCTGGTCGGTGTAGATCTGGCCGCTCACGAAGAAGAAGTCGTAGCAGATGCCGTGCAGCAGGATCCCGGCGTAGATCATCCACATGCCACTGCCGGCGTCGCCCGCGCCGAACGCGAAGTAGCGCACCGCCCACGCCATCATGCCGCCGAGCATGATCCCCTTGATGCCGAATCGCAGGAGCAGCACCGGGAGCACGACCATGAACGCGATCTCGCTCATCTGCCCGAACGTCTGGATGAAGGCAGGGTCGGGGGCGCCGATCTCGTTGAGGTAGAGATTGGTGAACGAGTAGTAGAACTGCAGGGGGATGCAGAGCAGGAAGCTGCCGAGCGTGAAGACGAGGAAGTCGCGGTGCCTGAGCAGCTTGAGCGCGTCGAGCCCGAGCGCGTCGCGCGCAGTGAAGGGCCGACTGCCGCCGCGCGGCGGTGTGGCCGGCAGCGCGAACGCGAAGAGCCCGAGCACGATGCTCCCGCCGGCCGCGAGCTGCATCGGCAATGCCTGTGCGTCGGCCTTGAGCACCTTGCCCACCAGGATGCCGGCGACGATCCACCCGATCGTGCCGAGCACGCGGATGAGCGGGAACTCCCTCGCCGGGTCCTTGATGTGGTGGAACGCGATCGAGTTGGACAGCGAGAGCGTCGGCATGTAGCAGAGCGCGTAGACGATCAGCATCGGATAGAACGTGGCGAATCCGCTCTGCAGCGACACCAGGTACAGCAGCACGCCGCCGGCGAGATGCAACACGGCGAGCAGCTTCTCTGAGTTGATGAACCGGTCGGCGACCATCCCGATGAAGAAAGGCGAGACGAGCGCGGCGATCGCCGTCGCGCCGTACGCGGCACCGATCTGCGCGCCGCTGAACTGCAGCGTCTGCCCCAGATACGTGCCCATGGTGACGAACCAGGCCCCCCAGACGAAGTACTGGAGGAACATCATGATCGCGAGTCGACTCTTGATCACTTTGAGAGCTCCCGGATGCGGACGTGGCGGAAGCTCGCCACATCACCGTGTTCCTGCAGGCCGATGTGCCCGCGGCGCGCCAGCCCGTAGGTGGGCCACCGGGCGAACTTCGTCTTCGCGACCTTGGCGGTCCACTCGGGCGTCCAAAGCTCATACTCAAGGAGCTTCACGTCGTTGAGCCAGTGCTCCACATGCGAGCCGATCACGACGATGCGCGCCCTGTTCCACTCGCCGAGCGGCTTGGTCACGTCACGCACCGGTTGGTCGAGCGCATAGTTCGCGCCGGCCGAAGTGAGCAAGTTCTTGCCGTCGTTGTGCCCCTTGTTGTCGAGGATCTGCATTTCGGGGGCGTTCTCGTAGATGACCGCGGTGCCTTCAGTGGCATGATAGAAGATCCCGCTGTTGCCTTTCTCGCCCAAGCGCCACTCGACCTCGAACTCGAAGTCCGTGTATTGCTGGCGCGTGACGATGTCGCCGCCAGGTCGCGCGCGAGTGAGCACGCCGGTCGCGGCGTCGAACGCCCAGGCCGATGGAAGAGAATCCACACGGTAGCCGCGCCAGTGCGCCGCGGCATTGGGGCCGAGGAGGTCGGTCCACGCGCCGGCCTTCACACCCGAGGGCAGTTGCTGCGCGTGCGCGCAGCCCGGGATCGGCAGAGCGCAGAGTGCGGCGAGCCCGAAGGCGGCGCGCAGGGATCGCAGGGACATCAAGGCCTCATGGCGAGCGGGGAGAGTGGAGGAACGGCGGGAACGTACCGATTTCCGCGGGGGGCGGGAAGGTTCGGCAGTTCCCCTCACGTCGGGCCGTGTGCACCGTGCACCTGACGCGGTGACCCCCGATCGACGCATCGTGGCTTGGGTTCCCGTACGGCGAACGGCGTTTCACCACAGGGGCACAGGGGGCACAGGGGGCACAGGGGACTACCGTGCGCGGGACTTGGCGCCGAGCCTCCTGGAGCTTTTCAACGAGGGTGACGACAAAGCCGTTGATGGGGCACGGCTCCCCCCTGTGCCCCCTGTGCCCCTGTGGTGAACGCCGTTGCCGGAAGACCCAGTTTGCCGCCCAGTACCTGCCCGACCATCTTCCGGGCTCATCGCGACCACACGCCCCTCACCGCAATGCAATTGACCATCGCTCGCCCGCTCGCCGTCGCCCTTGTCCTGATCGCCGCCGCCCACTCCGCGGCCCACGCGCAGATGATCACGCAGACCGGCGCGACCGGTCGCACCGGCCGAGCGACCGTGGTACAGGCTCCACCGCAGGTCGACGGCACGCTCGACGATGCCGCCTGGAAGCGCGCCACGGTCTTCACAGATTTCGTCCAGCGCGAGCCGGTCGAGGGGAACCCGATCTCGGAGCGCACCGAGGTCCGGATCGTCACCGACGGCGAGGCGCTCTACGTGGCCGCCTGGCTCTACGACCGCGAGGCGCAGCTGATCGTCCCGAGCGAGAAGATCCGCGACGTCACGCTCACCAACAGCGACTACTTCGCGTTCATCCTCGACACGTATCACGACAAACAGAACGGATTCCTCTTCGGCACCACGCCCTCTGGCGTCGAGCATGACGCGCAGGTGATCCGCGAGGGTGAGGGGGGCGGCGTCTTCGCGGTGGGCCAGAACCGCGCGCAGGCCGGCTCGCTCGGCGGAGTGAATCTCAACTGGGACGCGAGCTGGACGGTCAAGACGTCGCAGGACTCGCTCGGTTGGTACGCCGAGTTCCGGATCCCGTTCTCGACCATCCGCTACGGTGGCGGTGCGACGCAAACGTGGGGCCTCAACATCATGCGCGGCATCCGCCGACGGAACGAGGAAGCCCTCTGGTCACGCGTCTCGCGCCAGTTCAGCATCAACCGACTCTCGCAGGCGGGCAGGCTCGAGGAGCTCGCGGTCCCGAGCCAGCGCATCGCGACCGCGACGCCCTACGTGCTCGGCAGTTCGTCGCGCGCCTATGCCACGCAATCGAACTTCAACGGCACCGGCGAGCTCGGCCTCGACGCCAAGTACGGCATCACGCCGAGCCTCACGCTCGACCTCACGTACAACACCGACTTCGCACAGGTCGAGGTCGACGAACAGCGCACCAATCTCACGCGCTTCCCGCTCTTCTTCCCTGAGAAGCGACCGTTCTTCCTCGAGAACGCCGGCATCTTCTCGGCGGGCACGCCGCAGGCGGTCGATCTCTTCTTCACGCGCCGCATCGGCATCAGTGCCACTGGTCAGCCCGTGCCGATCCTCGGCGGCGGGCGTATCACCGGTCGCGTGGGTGGCCTCACCGTCGGCGCGCTGCAGATGGTCACCGGCGAGCAGGATGGTGTCGAGGGGAACTCCTACACCGTCCTGCGTACGCTGCGTGAACTGTCGGCGCGCTCGCGCGTCGGTGTGATGGTCGTGCAGCGCCAGCGCATGGGCGACGCTGACGATCACAACCGCGTCTACGGCGTCGATGGGCGCGTGGGAATAGGGCAGGCGTGGACCGCCGATGCGTGGGCCGGCCGCTCCGAGACACCGGGCCGCAATGGCGACGCGAACTCGTGGAGCAGCCGCTTCGCGTACCAGACGCGCGATTGGAATCACTCGGTGCGCGTGCTGCAGGTGGGCGACGCGTTCAACCCCGAGGTCGGCTTCATGAGCCGGCCCGCCGGCTACCGCTTCGACGAACTCATGCTCATGCGCCTGGTGCGCAACGCGAAGTGGAAGCAGGTGCGGCAGTGGAACCCGCACGTCAGCCTGCGCCGCTACGTGGGCACCGACGGGTTCACGCAGTCGACGTGGGCGCACCTCGACGTGACCGAGGTCGAGTTCAACGGCGGCGGTCGCTTCGGCCCAGACATCAACGTGTACACTGAGGGGCTCCAGGTGCCGTTCGAGATCGCTCCGGGCGTCATCCTCCTGCCGGGTCAGTATCGGTTCTCGCTCCCGGGCCTCGACTGGGGCTCCGACCCGAGTGCGGCGATCTCGTTCCTCACGCGCATCGAGGTCGGCCAGTTCTACTCGGGGCACAAGAAGGGCGGCAACATCGCGGTGACGGCGCGGCGGGGCGCAGCCTTCTCGTCGGCACTCACGTTCGATCACCAGGACGTCGACCTGCCCGAGGGTGCGTTCGTCCGCGACCTCATCGGCGTGAAGCTCGCGTACTTCTTCACACCGCGGATCTTCGTGCAGTCGCTCACGCAGTACAACAATCAGGCCGAGATCTTCACGGCAAACGTGCGGTTCGCCTGGCTGCGCACCGCCAACACCGGCCTGTTCGTGGTGCTCAACGACGGCGAGCAGGCGGAGAGCTTCACCAACTGGCGTCAGCCGATCGCGCGGTCGGTGACGTTCAAGTACACCTACCAGCTCGGCAGCGGGGGCTGAACCGGATCCTCCGGGAACGCCAGGTCGAGGAACGCCACCTGCTCGCCGGTCTCGATGAACGTCGAATGCGAGACGCGGGTCCCGTCGGCGGCGACCACCGTCAAGTAGATCTCCACGCCGGTGGGGATGTCGCAGATCGCGTAGCGACCATCGATCGTCGTGCGCGCTCGCGCCGTGCGTGCCTCGTCGAGACTGGACGTCGCACCGCGCGGGATCCGTGCGATCACTGCCGCACCCACCACCACCGACCTGGAGCGCGCGACCGACCCGAGCAGCACCGCATGCCCCGGCTTCTCGCCGCAGGCATCGCGCGCGAGCTGGAGCAGGGTGCGCACGCGGACACGCTGCACCACCGTACGTGGCTCCTGCGAGAAACTCACGCGGAAATGCTCGGACTCGAACGCGAACGCCGAGTAGTAGGGCGTGCTCACGTCCACGACATAGTCGCCGCCGACCATCCCGGAGAATCGCACCGCACCCTGCATGTCGGTGACCTCCTGCTGCGTCGATCCGGCGAATGCCACGGCGGCGCCGGGTGCCGGCTCCTCGCCGCTCGCGCTCAGCGACACGACGCGCACCACGAGCGTCGACGTCGGTCGCGACCAGAGCGCCTCGGGGCGCGCTCCCTGTCGCACGACCAGCAGGTCGCCGCCGGTGATCCGCATCCGCGACGTGGTCGGCACCACCCGGTAGTCCGAGCGCCAAGTGTTCACCGCGGTCCCCGCCCTGCGCACCGTGTCGCCGAGCGCCGAGCGCACGGGGATCGGCGCGCGGATCAGCCACCGCGGGATGATCCACGAACCGTTGGTGAGTTGAGCGAACTCGATCTCACCGCCGGCGAGCGTGTCGTTCACCGTCGCAGGGAGATTCACGTACGAGAACTCCACGGTGCGCAGTGCGCGCGTCGCCGCCTCGAACAGCAACACGCCCCTGATCTCGGTCCGACGGATCGTCGCCGCGGGCCAGAACTCCAGTGCGATCCGTTGCGCCGGCGTCGCGCCCGGGGGGCGCATGCGAAAGCAGTGCGTCCGCGTGAAGTAGCTCGAGAGCAGCACCGTGAGGTCGGGTGCGATGTAGCGGAGTCCCGAGTCGGTCGGCGTGACGTACCCGCGCGCCTCGAGCGTGTCGGGCGGAAAACTCGTCCACGGCTGGACTCCCTCGTGCTGCACCCGACCGAAGACCGACTCGAGCAGGAGTGGCGGCTGTCGCATGTCCATCTTGCGGCTGTGCAGCATCATGTCGAATCGGTAGTCGAGCTCCCTGATCGTGATGTCGGCGGCGAGGATCGCCGTGCGCGCCTCCTCCCAGAGGATCGCCGTCGCGAGACCGCCACCGCTGTGGTCGCTGCAGGCCGCGCGCTCTTCGGCCGTGACCGCCGGCAGGAGCACCGGGATCTGATCGAGCGCGAGCGTCACCGTGGTGTCGCCGCGGAGCGCGAACGCCGTACCGGTGGTCGAGGTGAAGCCGATCCGCCGCGTGCGCAGTCGGTACGACCCCGGCGCGGGCGCGCGGACGGCGAACCGACCCCTCAAGTCGGACAGCGTGCGCGCGTGCACGCGCTCGTCGGCGTCGAGCAGCAGCACCACGACCCCGACGATCGGCGCCTGATCGGAGCTGCTCACGATCCGGCCGGCGATCGTCTGCGCCGCGAGTACGGCAGGCAGGGCCGACGCGAGGAGGAGCGAGAGCAGCCCCAGTGCCAGAGACCGCGAGGCGCGGCGATGCATGGTGTGTGCGAGCATGTCGGTCCCTCATACTATCCCGCTTGCCCACCGTGCGGTCAACCCGGCCGGCGTCGCTGGCGCGGCCGCGGCGCGAACGTATCTTGCTTGTCATCCCGGCAGTGCCGACGTCGGGCCCAATCTGACTGGAGGATCGCATGTTCTCGCCGTTCATCCGCTTTGGCCTGCTCGCGCTCGTGCTCACGCTCAGCGCCCCCGTGGTCGAGGCCCAGCAGGACTCCACGCCGCAGAAGCGTGCCTCGCGTCCGCGCGGCGACCGCAATCGCCTCACGCGAGTGGAGATCGACGAGGCCGGTACTGGCCTCGTGACCGCACGGGACGCGGTGCGCCTGCTCCGGCCCCAGTGGCTCAATCCCTCCATGGGCCGCATCGCGAGCTCCAACATGGGTAACACGACTGGCGCGGCGACGCAGATCGTCGTCTACATCGACGACCTCCGCCAGCCCGACATCGAGTCGTCGCTCGTCACCGTGCCGGCGGCGAAGATCGTCGAGATCCGGTATCTCGACCAGAATCGCGCCATGCAACAGCGCGGTCCGGGGCATGAGGCCGGTGTGATCGAAGTGACCACGACCGACAAGCGGAAGTAGACTGCTCCGCCGGACGCTCCGCCCGCTCTACCGCTCGCTGTTCGGCGAGAGAGCGCGCGCGGCGGTCCGACCGTTGATGTACCCCGCCGACACCTTCTTCCGCGCTGTGACGTGGCGGGCGTCGATGGGCGCCGTGGTCTCAGGCCCGTTCAGGGGCCTCAGACTCGCGCCGTATCCATACCTTCCCCACCTGCTCGGCTGCTACGAACGCGAGTTGCACGTGGTGATCGAGGCGCTCTGCGCGAGGCCGTGGCAGCGGATCGTGAACGTGGGCGGTGGCAACGGGTTCTACATCGTGGGGTTCGGGCTCCGCGTGCCGCGCGCTGAGCTGGTGGTGTTCGAACTCACGGCCGAAGCCCGCGCCGTCATCGCGGCGACCGTCGAGCGGAACGGCCTCACCGCGCGAACCCGCATACTCGGCGCCGCCGAGCCGGAGAATCTCGAAGCGGTCTGCAGTGGCCCCAGCCCGACACTTGTGGTGATGGACGTCGAAGGCGCCGAGATCGAGCTGACCGACCCCGCACGAGTTCCGTCGTTGCGCGCGACGACGATGCTGATCGAGACCCACGACCTGCTCCGCGCCGGTTGCCGCGACGCGATCGTCGCGCGGTATGGTGACTCACACACGATCACGACCATCCTCCCGCGCGTACGGACCCTCGCAGACTTTCCCGCGTCACTCGCTCCGTTCCTGCCGCGACTGATGCCGGCACGCTGCGTGGAGTCGGTGCAGGAGTGGCGAGGCGGGCCGCAGGAGTGGCTCTTGTTGGAGCCGAGACCAGACTGAGAGAGGCAAAGAAGAGAGAAGAGAGAAGAGGATGGGCCGCCCGAACGGGCGGCCCCCTCACCTCTCCCATCTCACCTCTGTCCCTTAGCCCAAGAATCCCGAAGCCCCACGATCCTGTTGAACACGAGCTTCTCGCTCGTACTGTCCTCGTCGCTCATGAAGTACCCGGTGCGCTCGAACTGATACCGCGTTCCCACCGGATCCGTCGCCACCCCGGGCTCTATCTTCGCGTCGGGGATCACCACAAGCGAGTTCGGATTGAGCGCCGAGAGGAAATCCTGTCCCTCGGGTACATCGTCCGGATCGGGCAGCGAGAAGAGCCGGTCGTAGAGTCGCACCTCACACGATCGGGCGTGCGCCGCCGACACCCAGTGGATCGTGCCCTGCACCTTGCGACCGTCGGGCGCGTTGCCGCTCCGCGTCTCGGGGTCATAGGTACAGCGCAACTCCACGACGTTGCCCGCCGCGTCCTTGATCACATCGTGGCAGGTGATCAGGTAGCCGAACCGCAGTCGCACTTCACGTCCCGGTGCGAGCCGATAGAACTTCTTCGGCGGCTCCTCCATGAAGTCGTCGCGCTCCACATAGAGTTCTCGCGAGAACGGGACCGTGCGCGTCCCCGTCTTGGGCACGTCATGTGGGTAGTTCTGCGCCGTGAGCTCCTCGACCTGCCCGTCGGGATAGTTCGTGAGCACGACCTTGAGCGGGCTGAGCACGCAGAGCACGCGCGGCACTTCCATGTTCAGGTCGTTGCGCACGGCGTACTCGAACGCCGCGATCTCCACCCGCGCGTCCTTGCGCGCCACGCCGATCGTCTCGGCGAACTTGCGGATCGCTTCGGGGCGCACACCGCGACGTCGCAGCCCGGCGATCGTCGGCAGGCGCGGGTCGTCCCATCCGCTCACATGGCCCTCGTTCACCAGGCGCAGCAGCTTCCGCTTGCTCAGCACGGTGTAGTCGAGCTCGAGCCGCGCGAACTCGATCTGCGTCGGCGGGTTCGTGTACCCCGCCTCGGCCACCAGCCATTCGTAGATGTCGCGATTGTCCTTGAACTCGAGCGTGCAGAGCGATCGCGTGATCCCCTCGATCGCGTCGCTCAGGCCATGCGCGAAATCGTAGAGCGGGTAGATGCACCAGTCGTTGCCGCGCCGGTAGTGATGCGCATGGCGGATCCGCAGGAGCAGCGGGTCGCGCATGATCATGTTGGGGTGCGCGAGGTCGATCTTGGCGCGCAGCACATGGGCGCCGTCGGGGAACTCGCCGGCGCGCATGCGGCGCAGCAGGTCCAGGTTCTCCTCCACCGAGCGAGCGCGACCGGGCCCCGCCGTGCCGGCCCTGGTCACCGTACCGCGGCCGGTGCGGATCGCCTCCTCGCTCTCGGAATCGACGTATGCCTTGCCCTTGGTCACCAGCGACTCGGCGACCTCGTACAGCTGTTCGAAGTAGTCGGAGGCGTAGTATTCGCCGTCCCACTCGAAGCCGAGCCACCGGACGTCACGTTTGATCGACTCGACGTACTTCACGTCCTCGGTGAAGGGGTTCGTGTCGTCGAATCGCAGGTTGCACCTGCCGCCGAACTCCGCCGCGATCCCGAAGTTGAGGCAGATCGACTTGGCGTGCCCCATGTGCAGGAAGCCGTTGGGCTCGGGCGGGAAGCGGGTCGCGGGCGCGCGCCCGAACCGTCCGGTGGCGACGTCGTCCGCGACCAGCTCGCGGATGAAGTCCCTGCGGGGGGTGGCGGACTCGGAGGGGAGAGACTCGGACAAGGGTTCCCGACGGGCTGAGGAGGGTGACGGGCAATCTAACCGGCGCGGACTACTCACCGCGGACTACTCACCGCGGACTTCGCGCGGCGGCCTTTGCGCGGCGGTCGGGACAGGACGAAAGAAGCCCCGACCAGTGGCCGGGGCTCGTCCGTTCGCTGCGCTTCAGTTGCCCCTCTTGGAATCGAACCAAGAACCTTCTGATCCAGAATCAGACGCTCTGCCAATTGAGCTAAGGGGCATCGACTCGCGCTATTCTGCGAGACGTGAAAGCTAGGGGCCACGATGTAGCGAGGCAACCCCTTGGGCGGCCCACTGACCGGGCCCCGCGCAGGCGACCGTGACGGGTGGAGGCGCTAGCTTTCGCGCATGACCACCGAGCTCTCCTACCCGATCGGCAGGTTCGAACGCCCCACCACGAGCACGTTGGCGGACCGGGCCTCACGCATCGCCAACCTCGCTGCCCTGCCGGCCAACTTGCGGGGGGCGGTTCGCGGCCTGAGCGAAGCTCAGCTCGACACGCCCTACCGTCCCGACGGTTGGTCCGTGCGGCAGTTGGTGCATCATCTGGCCGATTCGCACCTCAACGGCTACACGCGCGTGAAGCTCGCGCTCACGGAGGAGAATCCGGTGATCAAGCCGTATGACGAGGGTGCGTGGGCTGAGTTGCCAGACTCGAAGTTGCCGATCGAGCTCTCGCTTGCCATTCTCGACGGCATGCACGCGCGGCTCGATGCATTGCTCCGTTCGCTGACCCCAGAGCAGTTCGAACGCCCATTCCTGCACCCGGCAGGGGGCCCGCAGACGATCGAGTTCTGGTGCGCACTCTACGACTGGCACGGTCGGCATCACACCGCGCACGTCACCATGCTGCGGCAGCGCGAGCAGTGGTGAACGCAGAACGCCGCGGACCCATGGGTCCGCGGCGTTTGGGGTAGCTGGTCTCGCGCGGGCAGATCGCCTCGCACACCGTCATTGGAACTATACGTCCTACCGAACGGCGGCGGGCAAAGTGCCTGCTCGCAAACCAGCGAAAACTTGATCAAAGTGGAGCTGAGGGGGATCGAACCCCTGACCTCTGCAGTGCGAGTGCAGCGCTCTCCCAGCTGAGCTACAGCCCCGCATCGTGCTCCGGCCAGTCGTCGATCTCCCGGTCCTGCCAACATACCCGGGACGACTCAGAAAGGTTCCGGTCACGCATACGGCCCCGCCTGATGGGTCTTGGCGGGGCCGCCGATACGGAGAACAATAGCGGTCGCGGGAACTGAGCGCCACCCCCCTGCCTTAGCATTATCGGCAGATGCGACCACGACTGCACCCACTCGGCTCGGACCATGTCCGCGACCAGCTCGCCCAGCGGACGGTCGTCGCCAACGGTGTGCGCACCCAGCCTGAGGGGGAGTACGTCCTCTATTGGATGCAGAGCACGCACCGGTTCGAGGAGAACTGGGCCCTCCGCCAGGCGGTGCTCCATGCCGACCGACTCGGCAAGCCGCTGTTGGTGCACCAGGGGCTCGACCCGACCTACCCGCACGCGAGCGACCGCATCCATGCGGTGATCCTCGAGAACGCGCGTGCGTTGAACCGTCGCGCCGAGTCGCTCGGGTTCCGCTACCAGTTCGTGCTGCGTCGCCGGCGTGACGACGACCGTCGCGTGGTCGACCGCCTCGCCGCGCGCGCGGCACTCGTGGTGACCGACCGATTTCCCACGGCGGGTGTCGCAGAGCGCACCGCACGGTTCGCCGCGAGAGCGCCGTGCCGTGTGGACGCGGTCGAGTCGCACGGGATCATCGCGTCCGGGTATTTCGTGAAGGAGGAGTACGCGGCGCGCACCATTCGGCCCAAGATCGCGAAGGTGCTCGACCTCGCACTCGAGCCGGTCGAGGACCGCCCCGCCTCTCGCGCGCTCTCCGACCGCGTCTGGAACTCCCTAGACGTCGACCGACTCGACCTCGATCGCGGCGACATCGATCACGCCGACCTCGTGCGCGAGATCGCGGCCTGTGAGATCGACCATACCGTGCCTGCGGTGCCGTTCGCGAGCGGGCTCGCTGGTGCCCGCGAGCGACTCGCACAGTTCTGCGCGCACACGCTCCCGGACTACGCCGAGCGTCGCAACGAGCCGAGCGACTCGGCGGGCTCGTCACGACTCTCGCCCTACCTGCACTTCGGTCAGATCTCCGCCGCCGAGGTGTTGCGCACGGTGCGCGCGGCGGGCCATGAGGAATCGGCGAAGAAGTTCGAGGACGAGCTCGTCACCTGGCGCGAGCTCGCGCTCAACTTCTGCCTGATGAACCCGCACCATGGCAAGCTCAAGGGGCTGCCCGACTGGGCGCACCGCACCATGGACGCGCACAAGGACGACGACCGCGAGGCGATCTACACGCTCGCGGATCTCGAGGGCGCGCGTACGCACGACGAGTTGTGGAACGCCGCGCAGCGCGAGCTCATGCGCACGGGGTTCATGCACAACGTCACGCGGATGCTCTGGGGCAAGTCCGTGCTGCTCTGGACTCGGCGCTACAAGCAGGCGCTGGAGCATCTCATTCACCTGAACAACAAGTACGCGCTCGACGGGCGCGACCCCTCGAGCTACGGTGGCATCCAATGGTGCTTCGGGAAGTTCGACCGGCCCTGGTTCGACAAGCCGGTCTGGGGCGTGATCCGCCCCATGTCGCTCGCACGGGCGCGCGAGAAGTTCGACGCTGAGGCCTACATGCGTATGTTCCCTGCATGAGTCCACTCGGCATACTCCCCACGCCCAACGAAGTGCGCGAGGCCGCCGCGCGCATCGCGAGCGTGGTGACGCACACGCCGTTGATCCCCTCCCCTGCGCTCTCGGCGATCGCCGGCGGCGAAGTGTTGCTCAAGCTCGAGTGCATGCAGGTGAGCGGATCGTTCAAGATCCGGGGTGCGCTCAACGCACTGCTCATGCTCACGCCGGAGCAGCGTGCGCGCGG
>JANOTB010000231.1:0-8405 GCA_031416115.1 Gemmatimonadota bacterium | reverse complement strand
CAACGGACTCACCGTCCTCGCTCGGCGCGATACGACGGCCCCGGTGGTCGCGATCGTCACATGGGTGAAGGCCGGCTACTTCGATGAGCCTGACGATGCGGTCGGCATCGCGCATGTGTTGGAGCACATGTACTTCAAGGGGACTCCGACGCATGGCGTCGGCGAGATCGCGCGCGCGACCAAGGCGGCCGGTGGCTATCTCAATGCCGGCACGATCTACGATCACACGCACTATTACGCGGTGCTGCCGGCGAGTGGATTCGAGGCCGGGCTCGCGGTTCAGGCTGACGCGTATGCGAACTCAGTAATTGACGCCGATGAGCTGCGGCGCGAACTCGAAGTCATCATCGAGGAGACCAAGCGCAAGGCCGACACCGCGTCGGCCCTCGCCACCGAGTCGCTCTTCGAGCTCCTGCACGACCAACACCGCATCCGGCGCTGGCGCATGGGTCGCGAGCACGCACTCCGCGGATTCACACGAGAGCAGCTCGCCGAGTTCTACCGCAACTTCTATCGACCCTCGAACACGGTCCTCGCGATCGTGGGTGACATCGATGTCGACACGGCGATCGCGCACGCGACGCGGCTCTACGGCCCGATCGCCGACTCGCCCACGCTCCGTGCGCCCGGGCCTGTGGAGGCCGCGCTGCCCGGGTTCCGCGTGCGCGACTGGGAGGGCGACATCGCGCAGGCCGAACTCGTGTTCGGCTGGCGCACCCCCGAGCTCGCGCACCGCGACACGCCGGCGCTCGACGTGCTCGCCACCGTGCTCTCCGGCGGTCGCGCCTCGCGCCTCGTCCGCGCCGCACGCGACCGGCGCCTCGTCTCGAGCGTGAGCGCGTACGACTACACGCCCACCGAACTCGGCGTCTTCGTCGTGCACGCCGGTGCGCGCGCCGCTGATCTCCCCGCCGCCGCGCGAGCGATCTGGGACCAACTGCGGCGCGTGCGCGCCGGAGAGGTCACCGCTGGCGAGGTCGCGCGCGTGCGCTGTTTGCTCGAGGCGCAGTGGCTGCGGCGCCTCGAGTCCGCCGACGGACAGGCCAACTTCCTTGGTGCTTGGGAACTGTTCGGTGATTGGGATCGCGGCGTCGCGTATCACGAGGCCCTCTTCGCCGTCGATGCCACCCGCCTCACCGAAGTCGCGGTCCGCTGGCTCGATCCCGACCAAGCATCCGTTGTCACGTATCGTCCGCGCGGCACCGTCGGTCTTGGCACCGATGCCAGTGCCGTAAGGCGCGCCCTCGAGTCCGAACGGCCAGCGCCGCTCGACCCGACCGCACCTCCTCTCACGATCGCGATTCCGGGGCCCTCCGCCGCCACATTCGAGCGCGTCGTCGACGGCATCCACGTCTTTCGCACCGCGCACGGCGTGCCGATCCTCGTGCGCCGCCGCCCCGGCGCCTCGCTCGCGCATCTCGGGTGCTTCATCGTCGGCGGTGTGATGCGGGAACGCGAACAGGAGGGCGGGATCAGTACGCTCATGGCGCGCGCGATGCTCCGCGGCACGACGACCCGATCGGCCTCGCGGCTCGCCGAGGACGCGGAGCTCCTCGGCGGTATCCCCTCGGCGAGCGTCGGCACCGAGACCATGCAGTGGTCGGTCGGTGTGCCCGCGAGGCAGTTCGGAGCAACGGCGGAACTGCTCGCCGACCTCGTGCTCTGTCCGGTCTTTCCGAGCGACGGAGTCGAGGCCGAACGCGCGGTGGCTCAAGCGGCACTCGCCTCGCTCCGGGACGACATGTATCGCCAGCCGATGCGGCTCGCTGCCGGCGCCGCTTGGCCGGGGCATCCGTACGGACGCTCGACGCTGGGCACGGAGGAGTCGATACGCGCCATCACACGCGACCAGATCGCGCAGTGGCACGCCGAGTGCGTACCGACCTCTGCGGCGGTGCTCGTCGCGGTGGGTGATCTCGATCCGCAGCAGGCCGCCGACACGCTCGCGAGCCGCTTCGACGCGTTGCGGCGGACGGCGGCGCGCGACCTGCCCGCGCCGCCCTGGCCGGCCTTCTCGCAGGTGCGCGTCGAGGAGCGTGAGAAGGCGCAGACCGCGCTCTCGTTGCTGTTCGACGGGCCCTCCTACAGCGAACCCGCGCGCTTCGACGCCGAGATGCTCAGCGGTGTCGCGAGCGGACTCGGTGGCCGGTTCTTCGAAGAGCTGCGCGACCGGCAGTCGCTCGCGTACACCGTCATGGCGCGGCCATTCGTCCGTCGCGCCAGCGGCACCTTCGCCGCGTACATCGCAACGTCGCCGGAGAAGGAAGAGCAGGCGCGGGCAAGCCTGCTCCGTGAGTTCGCACGATTCGTCGACGAGGACGTGAGTGCGGAGGAGCTCGATCGCGCGCGTCGTTATGCGATCGGTGCGTGGCAGATCCGCCAGGCTGCTGGCGCATCGGTGCTCGCTGAGATCGCTGATGCCTGGATCAACGGCTCACTCGAGGACATCGCGCGCTACCCGGCCGATCTCGAGGCGGTCACGCCTGCGCGCATGCGGGCAGCGGCGGCGCGGTGGTTCGATCCGAGCAGGCGCGTCGAAGGGATCGTGCGCGGTCGGTCCGGGAGCGGCGCACGGTAGGTCCGCTGGCGGCGCACGGTAGGTCCGCCGCCGGCACGCGTGCGCTCGTTCAACCGCTCAAACGCTCGGTCGCCACTCCCGCCACCACGCGATCAACTGCAGCACGCTCCACATTGCGTGCCCGTTCCCGGCGCGACCCGCCTTCACACGCTCCCACTCCGCTCGCACCGTCTCCGCGCGCAGGAACGGCAACTCGCGCAGCGACGCCGGCGTGACGAGCTCCTCCGCCCACGGTCGCAACGGTCCGGTGAGCCACCCGCGGACCGGCATCGTGAACCAGCGCTTCGGGCGCTCCCACAGCGGCCGCGGGACGTAGCGCGCGAGCACCTCGCGCAGCGCCCACTTGGTCACGCCACCGCGCAGCTTCATGCTGTGCGGCATCCGCCACGCGAACTCGAGCAGCCGGTGATCGAGCAGTGGCGCTCTCACCTCGAGCCCCACCGACATCCCCGCACGATCGATCTTCGCCAGCAGGTCGTCCGGCAGGTAGGTGACCTGGTCGGCGAGCATCATTCGTTCGGGCAGAGAGAGCCGCCCGTGACGGCCGAGCACCTCGGGCACACGGTCGCTGGCCTCGCCCGCGATGTCCAGCAGCGCGCTCGGGTCGAGCCAGGCCGATCGCAGCGATCGATAGCCCTCCAACGGTCGCTCGGCGCCGAAGAGCATCCCCACCTTCTGCAACCGCTCGCCGATGAGCGGCGGCCGCTGCGAGCGCGGCACGGCGGCGAGCAGCACACCGGCGATCGCGTCCCAACGGTCGGCGGGGAACGCGAGCAGCGCGCGGCTGATCGGTCCGCGCAACGCGGACGGTGTCGCCGCCACGCGCGACATCAGCCGCCGCCCCTGCTCGTACCGCGTGTAGCCGGCGAACACCTCGTCGCCGCCGTCGCCGCAGATCGCCACCGTGACGTCACGTCGCGCGAGCCGGCACAGCAATACCGTGGGGATCGCCGAGGGGTCGGCGAGTGGCTCGTCGAAGATCCGCGGCAGCTCGGGCACGAGCGCCGTCGCTTCGTTGCCGTCCAGCCGCAGCGATGTGTGGCGCGTGCCGAGGTGCGCGGCGATCCGCGCGGCATCGGCCGTCTCGTCGATCGCGTCGTCAGTGAAGCCGATCGTGAACGTCCGCACCGCCTCGCTCGCGACCTGCTGCATGAGCGCGACCGTGAGCGCCGAGTCCACGCCGCCCGAGAGCAGCGCGCCGAGCGGGACGTCCGACTCGAGTCGTTCTCGCGTCGCGAGCAGCAATAGCTCAGTGAGACGCTCCATCGCCGCACCTTCGTCGGTGACCCGCGCGGCCGCCCCCGCGTCTGCCACGGCCTCGGCGTCCCACCAAGGTTCGCTCGCAGGCAGCGGTGCGGCCGCGTCGGCGATGGTGAGCAGGTGCCCGGGCGCGAGCTTGATCACATCGCGGTAGATCGAGCCAGGTGCCGACACGTAGAGGTAGCGCGCATACCCCGCGAGCTGTGTCAGGTCCACTCGGCGCACGAAGTCCGGGTCCGCCGCGAGCGCCTTGAGCTCCGAGGCGAAGAGCACGAGCCCCGGCGCGTGGTACACGAACAGCGGCTTCTTGCCGAGTCGATCGCGCACTAGCGTCAGCGCGCGCGACTGCGTGTCCCAGAGCGCGATCGCGAACATCCCCGCGAAGCGCGGCAGCGCGTCGCGCAGGCCCCACTGTTCCACGGCCGCGAGGATCACCTCGGTGTCCGAATGGCCGCGAAAGGCATGACCGAGTGCCGCGAGCTCGCCGCGCAACGTACGGTGATTGTAGATCTCACCGTTGAACACGATCTCATAGCGACCGCCGGCCGATCGCATCGGTTGGTGGCCCGCCGGGCTCAGGTCGAGGATCGAGAGTCGGCGGAATCCGAATCCCACTCCGGCCTCGGCATCGTGCCACTCGCCAGCGTCGTCGGGGCCACGATGCTCGAGCGTCGCCGACATGCGCCGGAGTGACTCGCCCATGCTGGCGCGCCGATCAGCACGCGTCGTGAGGATGCCCGAGAGTCCGCACATGGGCTCGGCTCCCCGCCCTAGCGGGACTTCGCCGCGGAGAACCCGAGCGCACCATTCAACCACCGCACCAACGGCAGGAGCACGGCGTAATCCTTCATGATCAGGTCGACGAGCTTCGGCGACGTCGCATGGGCGTCACTGATCGCGCGCGACGCGGTGAAGCTATTGAAGCGGAGCCAGTGCGCGGCCGCGTGGTCAGGGGCGTAGCCGCGCGGTACGCGCGTGAGCCGAACGCCCGCCTCGTCATCACTGAGCGCACCGAACCGCTTGGTGAACGCTGGCGCCTTCACGATCCGCTCGAACGCGCGCTGGTCCTCCACGAGTTTCTCGCGCAGCACACCGAGCAATGGACGCGGCGGCATCCAGAACCCGGCGGCGACCAAAGAGGCGCCCGGCTCAAGATGGAAATAGAACCCGCCGCCTCCATGCGCATCGCGCCCCACGCCGCGCCCGGCGTCGCGGTGAAATACCCAGAGCGCCGCATGCGTCTTGTACGGCGACTTGTCATTCGAGAACCGCACGTCCCGGTGGATCCGGAAGAGCGCCCGCTTGGGCGGCGCGACGAACTCCGGCGCAAGCGTCGCGAACCGCACGTCGAGCTCCTCGGCGAGCAGCTTGAGCGGCACCAGTATCTCGCGTTCGTACGTCGGCCGGCGTTCCTCGAACCAGGGCTTCGCATTGTTGCGCTTGAGTCCGCGCAGGAAGGTGAGCGCTTCCGGGCGGAACCGAGTGAACGCGCTCATGCGGGGCCGCTCATGCGGGGCCGCTCATCTGGGTGTGCTCAGCGGCGCGGTGGGGCGGGCAGCCGAGCCCCGCCCGGCGCGCCGACCACCGTCGTAAGCGACCGATGCCCGTCGGCGCCCACGGCGCGCACACCCACCCACACATCGTCGAGCTGCTCGTCGAGCAGGAACTCCGTCACCGCCCCCGCATTCACGATCCGTGTGTACGTCGGCGCCGTCGTGCGGCGCACGAGCAACTCATAGCCCGCGGCACCTACGACCGGCGACCAACGGATCATGAAGGACTGCCCGCCCGAGTTCCGGTCGCGTCCGTACGCGGTCTGCGCCGGCCTCGCTGGTGCAGCCGCGAGCGACACGACCGTGGCGAGGTTCAGGCGCGCGACCTTCGCGACATACCCAAAGTTCACGTCGGCCAGGGAGTCGGTGGGGAGATGCTGCCGCTTGTAGTTCTCCAATCGCTCCGTGAACCGCAGCCCCGGCACACCGCGCTCGACGAACGGACGATGATCGCCACCGCGGCCGAGTCGGTCGAGCCGCAGCACCGGCACCACCTCGAACGCCGGCTGGTAGAGCGCGCCGACCGCCCACACATAGCGCGCCAGCTCGCCACCACCGATCGCCAATGAGTCCACCGCGAACACGCGCACCGACGTCGAGTCCGTGCGTCCGTCGTCCGCGACCACGTTGCCGATGATGTCGTCGGTGAAGGCGGCCGTGATCTGCTTTCCTTCGCGCGTCAGCCGCTCGGCGAACTGCGTCGAGCCGAGCAGGCCGAGCTCTTCGCCGGTGTAGAGGATGAACGCGATCGACGCGTCGAGGCCGCGCGGAAAGCGCTTCCCGACCACGCGCGCGAGTTCCATGACCGCGACGGTGCCTGAGCCATCGTCGTCGGCGCCGGGTGCGTCGGAGGTGAAGTCCATCGAGCTCGTCGAGCAGATGCACGAGTCGTAGTGCCCGCCGATCACGACCACGCGCGCGGTGTCGCGACCGGGCAGCCAGGCGACCACGTTGACCATCCGCACCTGGGGCCGCTCGGGCGACCGCCCGACCGTCGCCGTGCCGGTGTCGTACTCCACGCGGAGGCAGTCGCCGCAGTCCTTCGAGTACTGCGTCAGTTGCGCATGGATCCAGCGCCGCGCCGCGCCGATCCCGCGGGTGGGCGAGACCGTGTCGCTCATGGTGTGCCGCGTGCCGAACGCGACGAGCGTCGAGTCGAGTGTTCGCAGCCGCGCCGGCGAGACGTCGCCGAGTGCGGCCGCGATGCGCGCATCCTTGGCGAAGCCGAGCGTGGAGGGCGCCTGGGCGCCAGCGGGAACGGCGACCGCGACGAGGGTCGCGGCCAGCAGGAGGGACGTACGCATGAGTTCGATTCTCGTGGTGGGCGCCGCGCGGGGTTCGATCAGAACGCGGCTCGATGCAGAACGCGGTCCGATCAGAACATCGACATCGCGAGGAAGCTGCGCAGCGAGTCGTTCGTCGCGCGGAGCCGCCCCGACTGTAGTCGCACGCACGACCAGAGCACCTTGTACGCGATGTCGCGATTGAAGTCGAGCAGGAGGTCGAAGTCGCTGCGCGAGATCGTCAGCACCTTGGTGCCGCCGTTGGAGATCGCGTCGGTCGACCGCTCGCTGCGATCGAACACCGACATCTCGCCGAAGAGCGCCCCCGGCTTGAGCACGGCTAGCGCCTCCTCGCCGCTCCCCGGCACCACGCGCGAGATCCGCACGTCGCCTGAGACGATCAGGTAGAGCCGGTTACCTGCCTCGCCCTCGCGGAAGATGTACTCCCCCGAGACGAACTCCTGCGTGCGACTGACCTCAGCGACGCGTGCGAGCTCGCCGTCGTCGAGGTCTTGGAAGATCGCCACGCCGCGCAGCAGCGCGACCGTATCGGACATCGGTATCCTCGGGGGACCAGGGGGCTATGGCGAAGCTACGGGGCGGCAGGGGGGGCTGGCAAGGCGAACGGGCACCGGCGACGAGCACCGGGGCCGGTCAGCCGCACTGAGGTCGGAGCGCGCGAGGCCTTAGCATTCGCCGATGCCCGCATCTCATACCGGATCACTGCCCCAGCGATCCGCTCTCCTCGCGACCCTCGTCGCACTGGCGATCGGGTCGCTCACGACTGTCGATGCCGGCGCGCAACAGCGCGTCACCGCCATGCCGCAGTACGAAGCCCGAGTGGACGCGGTCCTCTCTCCCACCGGTGGAGTGATGGCCGGGCTCGGTGTGAACGTGCGGGCTGGTTGGTACGCCCGCCTCGGTCTCGCGCTCACCGCCGGCGCCATTTCCACCTCCGGTTCCGCCCCCGGATCCACCTCTGGATCCACCTCTGGCGACCTCGCGGCGACACAGCGGCTCGACGTCACGGCCCGGTTCCTCTTCGATCCGTTCGCCGAGGGCCGGCGCGCCCTGTATGCCGGTGCGGGACTCGGCGCCCAGCGGTCGGCGTCGGGCGAGGTCGAGGGGATCCTCCTCGGCATCGTCGGGGTCGAAGGCCGCAGTGACGGTCGGATCGTGCCGTCGGTCGAGCTCACGCTCGGTGGCGGGGTGCGACTCGGCGTCGTGCTCCGGTCCAAACGCCCGCAAGGCCGCTGAAACGCGAGAGGCCCCGGAGCATCGCCCCGGGGCCTCATCATCATCAATCACGCCGCGTGCCTACGCCGCGCTCACCGTGTCAAGCTCAGCAGCGGTCGCGGAACCCGCCGTTTCGTCATCCAAGTCACTCGACATCTCGGCCGAATCACCCGACATCTCTGCCGCGTCACCCGACATCTCTGCCGCATCAGTCGGCAGCTCCGCCGCAGGGGCGGCACCGAGCTCCTGTCGCTTGGTCGGCGCGGCGAAGCGCTCACCCAGGACGCGAAGATCCGTGATCTCCTTCTTGCTCAGTTCGTGGTACCGCCCGGCGAAGTACGCCGTCGTCTCGTCGAACCACTCGCGCATGTGCTCCGGGTCGGACCCGATCACGCCACACCGCATGATGTGTTGGAACAACTCGTCGCGCGCCTGATCGAACGCTGACGGGGGGGCCGCCATCGGACGGCCGCGGTTTCTCTGTCTGCTCATCTC
>JANOTB010000230.1:0-6821 GCA_031416115.1 Gemmatimonadota bacterium | reverse complement strand
CTGTCGTACCTCTTCCGGAACTGACTAGATCGCGAGTCGGATCTGGCGCCCCGTCGACGCGAGCGCTTCGTGCGCCGCTGACGCGAGTGCTTCTAAATGAGCGTGAGCGGGAACGACCGCGTGGAAGCCGCAGTCCAGTGCCCACGCGATGGCGTCGGCATCGTTCTGCACCGTGAACGCGATGCATGGTGGACCACCGTCGTCGCGGAGAGCTTGGGCGACCGCGTAGCCGTCGAGTCGCGGGAGCACGAGCTCGGTGATCACCAGCGTGGGGTGGAACCGACGCGCGTAGGTGAGTGCGGCCTCGCCGTCCGCGGCTTCGATCACGGCGCAGCCCGCGTCCTCGAGCGCGGCGCGGACGCGGCGGCGTTCGTCGCGCGCGTCGAGTGCGACGAGCACGCGGGGCGCATCGGCGGGGAGCGCGCGCGCGAGCACCGGCGCGAGCACCGGCGCGAGCACCGCCTTTGCTGGCGACGCCGAGTCCAAGGGACGTCCGAGAAGCCTCGCCACTATGGAGTCCACGTCCGTCTGCTCGGCAGTTGATTCTGCCATCGGGGACGGCACGTTGTCGAGCACTTCGGGGAGCGCGGTGAGTCCCTCCACGACGCGACGGAGTCCCGCTTCCCACATGGAGATCATGCCGCCGCGCTTGGCGAGCTCCAGGAGCTCCACGCGGTCGGCGCGCCGGGCGATGGCACTCCGAACATCATCGGTGACCAACAGCACCTCGGCGACCACCATGCGGCCACGGTAGCCAGTGCCGCGGCAGGCCTCGCATCCGACCGCGCGGCGCAGTTTCTCCGTCTTGCGCCCGATCAGCAGCATTTGCTGCGTCACCGGCAGCTCGGCCAGCGTCACCGAGCTGCAGCAGGCCTCGCAGAGGCGGCGCACGAGCCGTTGCGCGACGACGCCCTTGAGCGCTCCGGAGAGCGCCCCCATCTCCACTCCGATGTCGGCGAGGCGGCCGATCGCCGAGACGGCGTCGATCGTGTGCAGCGTGGAGAGCACGAGATGCCCGGTGAGACCCGCCTTCACGGCGACGGCTGCGGTCTCCGCATCGCGGATCTCGCCCACGAGGATGATATCCGGATCCTGCCGTACGATCGAACGCAGCGCGGCGGCGAAACTCAGTCCCGCCTTTTCGTTCACCTGTACTTGGTTGATCCCGTCGAGGTGGTACTCGATCGGATCCTCCACCGTGACGATGTTCGTTTCGGCTGATCGCGAGTGTTCGATCGCGGCGTAGAGCGTCGTCGTCTTCCCCGAACCCGTGGGGCCGGTCACGAGGACCATGCCTTCGTTCTGCCCGAGCAGTTGGTCGAACCGATGCGCTTCGCCGGCGAAGAAGCCGAGGGAGCCGAGGCCGTGCGTGGCATTCGCCGCGTCGAGCAGGCGCACGACCGCTTTTTCAAGGCGGTCGTTGAGCGGCAGCGTCGAGACGCGCAGATCCACCACGCGGCCGTCGAACTTGGTGGTCGCACGGCCGTCCTGCGGCCGACGCCGGTCGGCGATGTCGAGTCCCGCGAGCACCTTGAGCCGGCTCATCACGAGCGGGGCCACGTCAGGTCCGATGCGAGTGACGTCGTGCAGCACGCCATCCACGCGGAACCTCACCAGCAGGTCGTCGTCCTTGGGCTCGAAGTGCACGTCGCTCGCCCGCTGGTCGAGCGCGTCGGCGATCAGCCGGTCGAGCGCGTCCACGACACTGCCGCGTGACGGGATCGAACGCGGGCCCAGTGGACCTTCCTTCACGACCCATTCAATGCGCGCGGCCGGCATCGCGACGCTCGCGCGTGCGCCGTAGGCACGCTCGTACGCCGCGGACATCGCCGTGGGCGATGCGATGGTCAGGCGGATCTGACGCGCCGAGGCGAACGCGAGGTCGCGTTCGAGGTGCGGAGCGAGCGGGTTCGCGGTGGCGACCTCGAGCACAGCGCCCTGCTCGCGCACCGGGACCACGCCGTAGCGTCGCGCGAACGTCACGGAGAGCAACGGCGCGGTGGCCTTCGTGACTTTCGATAGGTCGGCCGCTGCCCAGCCAGAGAGCGCGCAGGCGACGTCGAGCAACTCCTGGGTCGTCGCGCCCGCCATCTCGAGGGACTCCCACGCGGAGTGCGCAGGGCGCAGCCGATCCACCGCGGCATGCCCCTGCTGTCGCATTGCATCGAGGAGCCAGCGGTCGGGCCAGGGGACGCGGGCCTCACGACTCGCTTTGTGATCCTGCTCGGTCATGGCGTGTACTCGTTGGGGTCGAACAGCGACGATCGTCGGGACCGTATGCCCGTGAGTATCGGCGACCACGCCCAGAGCTTGAGCGACGAGGCGCCCGCGGCTACGGAAGGCTCGCGACTGCCAGCCGGTGCGCGTCGCGGACCGTCGCGCGCGCCGTCTCGATCGCCCTCACGGTCAGCGTGGACGCGCCCCCCACCTCGACCTCGGTGAATGCGGCGATCGCGTCCTCGTACCAAGAGGCCCAGGTCGCAAGGATGTCCCGTTCCTGCGCGCGCGCGCCGCCCTGGCGCAGGGCGGTCGCACTCAGGCGAGCCTCGGTGTTCAAGCGCGAGACCGCCGCCCGTGTGACCTCTCCGACGAGCGCGCGAGTCCCGGCCCCGTCGGCAGTCGTGAGCATCAGCCCTGACACGAGCGCCGTGATCCCGACATTGCGCAGTTCGGCCGGCGAGACCATCTCGAGCCGATCGCCATCGGTGTGATAGAACTCGTCGGTGAAGTGCCAGAGCAATAGCCCAGGCTTCTTGGCCTCGAGGAACGGCGTGTGATCGCTACCGCCCTCGAACGGATTGGTTCGTACCACCCAGCCGTTGGTCGCGGCCTGCTCGAGCGCCCGGCCGAGCACGAGATCATTGAAGTAGTGCGGTGTGAGCTGGGCCTTGGTGATCGGACTGCCGCCCCATTCGGTGTGCTTGTCGTCGCCACGCGTCCAGATCGCCGACGGATCGGGCATCTTCTCGATCAGAAAGGTGCCGCCGGTCTTCTTGGTGTCCTCGCCGACCATGTCGAGCGAGAGCCCCCAGCGGATCCCCCGTGCGCGCACGGAGTCCTGCGTGATGTAGCGATCGGTGCTGCGGATCTCGAGGCCCCAGAGGAAAGTGATGGTGCGCGCGGGGTCCACACGCCGTGAGCGGACCAGTTGCGCGGCGACGCGTGCCATCTCCACCTGCGCGCCCACACCCGACGCGTTGTTGTTCGCGCCCGGCTCCTGCACGTGCGCGCTGAACACGAAGCGCTCGGTCGGGTGCGACGACCCACGGACCTCGGCGACGACGGCCTGCTCCACCGCGTTCGGCGTCCACTTCACGCTGGTGCTCACGTGCAGGCGTAGCGAGGTACCGGCAGTCGCAGCGCGCGTGATCGCGGCACGCAAGCGCTCATGCGCTTCGTACGAGAGTAGGATGCCCCAGCCCGTCCCCGTGGTGTCGCGCGTGACTCCGCCGAACTGGATCGAGCGCCGGTGCTTCTCGGGTTGGAGATAGGCGGGGAGCGAGTGGCCGATCACGCCGATGGCACCGCGCCTGAGCACGGCCTCGCCGAAGACGCGTCCGGCGCCGGCTACAGCGAAGACGATCTTCCCGCGCACGTCGAGCTGGTCGAGTTCGGCCACCGTCCCGCGTGGCGTCGACCAGTTCGGCTGTGACGCCGCCTGGCGGCGTGGAGTTGGAGTTGGTCGCGAGCATGTTGCGGTTGGTCTCAAAGCGGAGCAGGGGCTCGGCTTCGCCTTCGATCTCAAGCGTTGCACCGAGTGGTTCCCATGCCGGCTGGGACATCGGGTACCTCTCGACGCGATACGTCAGACGTGCCCCGACGGACGCGCGATCCTCGCGCACGTATCCTGCACGCTCCAACCGCTCGACGATGTGTGCGATCGACGCGTCGAAGCCGCGATTCCCAGGCCAGCGCACGAACTGGTCGAGGAAAGCGACCGTCGTGAATGCGCTATCGCCAGAGAAGGCGGGCGCAACGAGCGCATGCAACTTCGCCGACGCCGACGCCGACGGTGCCTGTGCCTGTGCCGGCAACGCCCCGGGGCTCGCTGAGCCGAGCGCGGCCGCGCACGGCGCGCATCACTTCCACTCGTGGGCTCCACCGACTAACATGGAACCACAGCCGCCAGGGGTACTCCACGAACGTGGGGTTGAGAAAGTCTCTTGGAACCTGACCCGGTCAACACCGGCGTAGGGAGTGCGGCGAGTGTCGTGATCGCCTGCATCGGGGCCACGCCACCCGCTCGTCGGGTGTGCGTGGCCTCTGTCGTTCGGGCCGCGTACACTCGGCGGGGCCCGTCACTCGGGAGTCCTTCTTCTCGAGGTATCGCTCCATGTTCGGTCCGATCGTCCGATCCACTCTGCTCGCGGCGGCACTCTCCGTGCTGCCGCCCACCGCGTTGCTCGCGCAGGTCACAGCGCCGCACCCTGACAGCGCTCGTGCGCGCGCCAAACGGGACACGCTCGAGGCCGTCGTCGTGCGCGCGACCCGCGCCGGTGCCGCCGCTCCCACCTCGCGCACCACGCTCGACCGTGCGACCATCGAGCGCACCTACGCCGGACAGGACGCCCCACTCGCGCTCCTCGGCACCACGGGTGTCACCGCCGCCTCCGACGCCGGTGCATTCAGCGGCTACAGCTCGATCCGCCTGCGCGGCATCGATCAGACACGCCTCGCGATCTCCGTTGACGGCGTCCCGCTCAACGATCCCGAGGATCAGGTGCTCTACTTCTCCAACGTCCCCGACTTCATGAACTCCATGCAGTCGGTCACGGTGCAGCGCGGAGCCGGGGTGAGCGCGTTCGGCACCGCGCCGTTCGCCGGCTCACTGAGCTTCGAGTCGCTGCCGCTAGCGACCACGCTGCGGTTCGCGGAGGCGCAACTGACCACGGGCTCGTGGGGCACGACACGCGCGAGCCTCGAGGGCGCGACCGGTCTGCACCGTGGATTCGCCGCCTACGCACGCGCATCCGGACAGGAGACCGAGGGTTACCGGCGTCACTCGGGGAATCGCGCCAACTCAAGCTTCGTGAGCGCGGGTTGGTTCGGCGCACGAGACGCACTCAAGTTCACCGGATTCGCCGGGCGTTCGCGCATGCAGCTCGCCTACTACGCACCCAGCGAGGCCGAGCTCGCCGTCGACCCGCGCGCCAACCCGATGTCCGAGCTCGAGCGCGACGATTTCCATCAGGAGATGGCGAGCCTGCAGTGGGCGCGCGCACTGGGCGCGCGCGCGACACTCACGACCACGGCCTATCGCAACGGAGCCGGCGGTGCGTACGACGTGCTCGTCGCGCCGGACGTGTGGAACTTCAATCTCGATCACCGGTGGGTCGGACTGCTGTCGGCGCTCACCTGGTCGCGACCTGGACTCGACGTGGCGGCTGGTGCGCACCTGAGCAGTTACAGCCGCGACCACTATCTCAAGATCCGTCCGGACCTCGTGACGCGCGCGTACGACAATACCGGCTTCAAGCGAGAGCAGAGCGCGTTCGCGAAGGTGACACTCTCGCGCGGCGTGGTGGACTGGCACGGTGACCTCCAACTGCGCCGCGCCGACTTCCGATACCGTCCGACGGCGGGCACCGGGATCGGCGAGCCGACGATCGACTGGATCTTCATGAATCCGCGCCTCGGCGTCACCTGGCGCGCACGACCGGCAGTCACGCTGCATGCATCGCTCGGGCAGGTCGGTCGCGAACCCACACGCACCGACCTGTTCGCCGGTGCCGACGACGTCGACGCTGCGACGGCCGCGCAGGTGCTGCCGCTCACGCAGGTCCGGCCCGAACGACTCACCGACCTCGAACTCGGCGCGCGCCTCGAGCGCGCGGCCTTCAGTGTCGGTGTGAATCTGTTCGCGATGCGATTCCGCAACGAGATCGCCCCGATCGGTCAGATCGCGATCACCGGGAGTCCGTTGCGGCGCAACGTCGATCGGTCGTCTCGCACTGGCGTCGAACTCGAAGCCACCTGGCGTCCGCTCGCCTCGCTCGCGCTCACCGCCAACTCCATGTGGATGCGCGCGCGGATCGCCGAGTACACCGACGATGCGTCCGCGACCACGTATCGCGACGTGCCGCCGCTGCTCTCCCCGTCACTGCTCCTGAACGCACAGGGCGTCTGGCGCACGAGTCGCAACACAGAACTCACCCTGTCGGCACGCCACGTGGGCCGCTCGTTCCTTGCGAACGACGGCAATGCGGCGACGACCACGCCTCCATTCACGCTGGTCGACGTCGGCGCGTCGGTGCCGGTCGGCAGAGTGGCGCTCAGGCTCCAGCTGCAGAACCTCTTTGACGCCACAGCCTACGCGAGTGGCTACACCGACGGCACCGTGCGCTACCTCTTCCCGGTGGCGACCCGCACGTTGCTCGCCACCGTGGTCCTCACCTTCTAGTATTGGGCATGCCGAATCGTCTCAGCACCATCGCCGAGGAGCTCAAGCAGAGCCGGCCGTTCGCCACGTCGGCGGAAGAGGCGTTGGTGTCGGTGCTGCGTTCTGCGGCGGTGCTCCGGCATGCGCTCGGCCAGCAGCTGGACCGGTTCGGCATCTCGTTGGCGCAGTACAACGTGCTGCGCATTCTGCGCGGTGCGGGAGCCGACGGACTTCCCACGCTCGCCGTGCGCGCTCGGCTCGTCGAAGAGGCGCCCGGCATCACGCGCCTGATCGACAAGCTGGAGTCCGCGACGCTCGTGCGCCGCGATCGGAGTGGGAAGGACCGCCGCACGGTCCGCTGCCACGTCACGCCCGCTGGGCTCGCGTTGCTCGCGCAGGCCGACGAGCAGGTGCGCGCCGTGCACGAGATCGTTGCCAACGG
>JANOTB010000229.1:0-5955 GCA_031416115.1 Gemmatimonadota bacterium | reverse complement strand
GGCAGAGCGGACCACCGAAAGCGGACTGACGACGACACGCGCGCCCTTCATCGAGCAGGCGCAGGAAGAAGGGCGGCTCTACATCCATCAGCCGTACGAGCTGTATTCCGAGGCCAACCACGAGGCCTGGCGGCGTCTCTTCACCCGCATGGAAGATCGCTGGGGCCGGGCCGTTCTGTCGCGCCGCCGCAAGAAGGGCCGCAAGCAGCTCACCGTGAAGCTGCCGTCAAAGTACGCTGGCGCCTGAGATCTCCCTCCGTTTTCCGCCAGCTCGGCGGTTGACGCGGGCGGCGGATCTCGACGCGGTGCGTCGTGAAGGGAAGCGAATCCGAACCCCGCACCTCGAGGTTCGGTACATCGCTTCCCTTTCGCTTCTTCCGCGCATCGGGATCATCGTGCCCCGTCATAAGCAGAGTGCGGTCGCGCGCAACAAAGTGAAACGGCGGCTTCGCGAGCTCAGTCGCACCACACTACTTCCGGTGCTGGTGGGCGTGCCGCCGCTCGACGTGGTGTTGCGTGCCGCGCCGGAGGCGTATCGTGCGGACCACGCGACACTCGCGGCCGACGTGCAGCGCGTGATCGAGCGCGTGATCGAGCGGCTGGGCGGAGGGCGTGTGTGAAGCAGTTGTTGATCCTGTTCGTGCGCGCGTACCAGGTGGTGCTCTCTCCGCTGCTGCCGGCGGCGTGCCGCTATCATCCGACCTGTTCGCACTACGCTGTCGAGGCGCTCGAGAAGCACGGAGCGTTGCGCGGCGGGTGGCTCGCGGTGAAACGCATCGCGCGCTGCCATCCCTTCCGCCCCGGGGGATTCGACCCGGTGCCCGAACCTCCTTCCGCCTCGCCTCGAGATGGATAAGCGCTTCTTCCTCGCGCTGTTGCTCACGATGGGTGTCATCGTGGTCACGCCGCGTATCTTCCCCGGCGCCGCACGACCGGTGGTCGTCTCTGTGCCGTCCGCGGCGACAGCTGCGCCGGTCGTGGGTGCCACGACAGCGTCGACTGCAACGCCAACCACGGCGACGCCCGCAGCGCCCGCGAGCGAGCGCGCAAGCGTTTCGGGTGCGCCGCTCGGCAGTCCGCAAGCAATAGCCGTTGCGTCGCGCACGGTGCGCCTGACGAACGCCCTTGCGACATATGAGTTCAGCACGCGTGGCGCGACACTGCTCGGCGCCGAGTTGCCGCGCTACAAGCGGCTCGGCGGCGGGACGGGTCTCGTGCGGCTCGGCGATGGTGGCCGACCACTGCTGCGCTACCGGCTCATCGCCGGCGGCGACACCGTCGCGCTCGACGCGATGGAGTTCGCCGTCGTAGAGAGCACGAGCAACGGTCGTGGACGTCTGACATTCACCGCACCGGTGGGTACCGGCAGCGCGAGCATCACGTATACGCTCGCCGACTCCAACTACCTCGCGGACATCGACGTGCAGGTGACGGGCGTGAGCGCACCGGCCTTCCTGCTCACCGACCTGCCGCAGGGGTTCGACACGCAGGAGCGCGACTCGGTCGACGATCAGCAGCACCTCGCGTATGCGATGCGCACGCCGGCCGGTGGTGCGGACCGAGTCGACTTCCGGAAGCCGGATCCCGGAGAGCGCCTCGTGCACGCCGGGCCATTCACGTGGACGGTCGCGAAGAGCAAGTACTTCCTCGTCGGACTTCTGGCGCGCGACAGCGCCGCGTCGCCGCTCGCCGAGCTGCAGGTCACGGGCGCGTTGCGCACGAACAAGGTCGCGTCGCGCGCGCAGGCGACGGCGATCTCACCGATCGGCCCAGAGGGCGTGGCGCTCGAGTTCTATGCGGGCCCGCAGGAGTGGGAGCGGCTCGTCGCGCTCGGGCGCGAGTTCGAGAACACCAATCCGTACGGCGGCTGGATCAGCGGCATGGTGCAGCCGTTCGCGACGATCGTCATGCGCGTGCTGCTCTGGATGCGGCACACCTTCCGACTCGAGTACGGATGGATCCTGGTCATCTTCGGCGTTGCGATCCGTCTGCTCATGTGGCCGCTCAACAGCAAGATGATGCGCTCGCAGGTGACGATGCAGCGTGTCGCGCCGGCCGTCCAGGCGGCTCAGAACAAGCACAAGGGCGACCCGGAGAAGCAACGAGAAGCGGTGATGAAGGTCTATGCCGAAGCGGGGATCAGCCCGTTCGCGCCACTGGCCGGCTGCTTGCCGATGCTGCTGCCGATGCCGATCCTCTTTGCGCTCTTCTTCGTCTTCCAGAACACGATCGAGTTCCGCGGCGTGCCGTTCCTCTGGTTCCCGGACATCTCGGTCGCCGACCCGCTCTACATCGCGCCATTCATCACCGGCGGGTCGATGTTCCTCCTCTCGTGGATCGGCATGCGCAACTCGCCGCCGAACCCGCAGGCGAAGATGATGGCCTATATGATGCCGATCATGATGACGGTCTTCGGCATCAACTTCGCTGCCGGCCTCAATCTGTACTGGTTCGTGCAGAACTTCGCGGCGCTGCCACAGCAGTGGCTGATCTCGAACGAGCGTGGCAAGCAGCCGGTGGCGGTGGTCGTCGCCGATGGAAGCGAGCGCAAGCGCCGCTGATCTCCGCGGCGACACGATCGCCGCGGTCGCGACGGCAGTCGGTCGCGCCGCGCTCGCCGTCGTCCGGCTGAGCGGGCCCGCCGCGCGTGCGATCGCGGCGCGCCTGGGTGTCCCTGCCGACCTCGCGCCGCGCCGTGCGACGCGCGCGCGCTTGCATCACCCAGACCGACCCGACGCGCCGCTCGACGAGGCGGTCGTCACCGTGCATGTCGCTCCGCGGTCGTTCACCGGCGAGGACACGGTGGAGTTCTCGGTGCACGGGGGCACGTTTGTCAGTCGCGCCCTGCTCGTCGCCCTGGTGGAGGCCGGCGCCCGTCCGGCACGAGCGGGCGAGTTCTCCGAGCGTGCCGTACTGCACGGTAAGCTCGACCTGCTGCAGGCGGAGGCGATCGCCGACCTGATCGACGCCCGTTCGGCGGCAATGCATCGCGCGGCACTCCGGCAACTCGGCGGCGCGCTCTCGCACCGGATCGGCGCGTTACGCGAGGCGCTGCTCGACGTCGAGGCGCTCATCGCGTATGAGATCGACTTCCCCGAGGAGGACGACGGTCCGCTGCCGCGCGCGCGCGCACTCGCGGCGGCAGCGCGCGCCGGTGCTGGCATTGACGCGCTGCTAGCGACGCTGCCACAGGCAGAGCTCGCGCGCGACGGCCTTGTGGTGGTGATCGCGGGGGCACCCAATGCGGGAAAGTCCTCGCTCTTCAACACGCTCGCTGGCGACGCCCGGGCGATCGTGAGCGAGATTCCCGGCACCACACGCGATGCGCTGGAAGTTGTCGTCGACGATGAGCCGCTGCCGATCCGGTTCGTTGATACGGCCGGACTTCGCGAGAGCACCGACGCGGTGGAGCGACTGGGGGTCGAGGTGAGCCTGCGGCGTCTCGCTGGCGCGCATGCCGTACTCGTCTGTGCGGACGACGACAGCGCGCTCGCGCGCGCGTGCGAGATGGTCGCCGCGCACAGCGCCGCGCCGCGGATCGCGGTGCGCACGAAGGCAGACCTCCTGGCGGCTGGCGCCGCCGCTTGGCGAGCGCCGACCACGGTGCCCGCCGACCACGTGCTCGCGGTGAGCGCCGCGACGGGAGCGGGGCTCTCGACGTTGCGCGAGGCCGTGCGCGCGATCGTGCGCACGCACCTGCCCGATCCGGCAGAGGAGCATCCCGTGGTGACGCGCGCGCGGCATGTGAGTGCACTCAAGACGGCGCGTGCGGAGATCGCACTCTTCGTGGAGGCCTGGAGCGGTGGCAGACTCCCGGCGCCTGTCGCAGGGACTCACCTGCGCGCGGCCGTGCTCGCGCTCGACGAACTGGTCGGAGGGATTGACGCGGAGGAAGTGCTCGGGCGGGTCTTCCGCACCTTCTGCGTCGGGAAGTGATCGAACGGCAGCACGGAGATGGGCGATGTGGGAATTGACGACGCGCGGCCGGCCCCGGAGCCGGTCGCGCGCGTCCACCTAGCAGTGCGCCGCAGAGCTATGCTGTGCGGGCGGCCGCGTCGGTGAAGTGGATCAACTCCTGCACTGGTGCCCTGAGCGCCCATGCGATGCCTTTCTCGGCAATGGCGGCCTCCACGAGTTTCGCGCCGAGCCAGTAGCCGGAGCGTTCAGGAAGCACGTGACGCTGTACTGTGCGTGCCTCGTCGCTCATGCCGCCGGAGAGCCAGCGCAGGCGAAGACCAAGACCGGCGCGGTCGAGGTCTTCCGTGACGACTCGCGCGAGTACCGACTCCAGTTCGCGCACCCGTGTGTACTGGCGACGCTCGAAGCCGAAGTACTCCCAAGGCGCATGCCCGGGACTCAGTAGTCGCGACGCCTGCACGGCGAGTCCCTCGTTGACGAGGTGCTCGCGGAGCGAGGCATGGCGCCCCGTCTCCCAATAGGAATAGAAGCCGTTGGCGGCGCCGATCTGACGGCGCAGGTCGGCGCGGCTTGTGGGCGAGGTGTAGCGCACACAATGCGCGATCTCGTGCGCGAGCCACATGGGGATGAGCTCGGGGTCGAGCCCGAGTCCGCGCGTGGTTTGATTCGCGACGCTCGTGAAGTGCTCGAGACAGACGAATGCCACGCCTCGGCCATTGATCACGAGCTCGCCGGCATTGGCCGCGCCGACGCCGACCATGAGCACGACGTCGACGTCGCTGTCGACTTCGAAGAGCTCGGTGCAGGCGGACTCGGCTTGGCGTGCGAGCGCGACGACGTCGGTGCGTTCGAGCATCGCGCGAAGGTCGGTGCGGTCGGCGCGCACGGTCTCGCGCACGACTTCACCGAAGTGCGGACCAGTGGGTTCGATGACGTAGTTGTGCCAGTACGCGCCCAAGAGGGCGCGATGGGTCTCGAAATAGCGTTGATACGCTGCGACCGGATCGGCGCCCTGCAGGACGGCGAGGAAGTCGGGCAGCAGGTTGATCAGCATTCGATGGGGGCGCGGCGCGCTGCGATCAACGGAGGCGGATGGTCACGGAGCGAACGATACAGGGCATCGTGATTCCGGACAAGAGGACGTGAAAGCAAGCCAAACCGGGTTGCGAGTCCTTTGGAATCATGAACGCCGCCCCGCCCGACTCACCGCGTACCGAAGAGCCGGTCGCCGGCGTCGCCCAAACCGGGGAGGATATAACCGTTCTCGTTGAGCTCGCGGTCGAGCGCGGCGGCGAGGATCGGCACGTCGGGGTGCGCCTCGTGCAGTCGCTTCACGCCTTCGGGTGCCGCGACCAGGCAGAGGAACTTGATCCGGCGCGCACCGGCGCGCTTGAGTGAACTGACCGCGCTCACCGCACTCCCGCCCGTGGCGAGCATCGGGTCGAGGAGGAAGAACTCGCGTTCAGCGCCATCGGACGGGATCTTGAAATAGTAGTCGACCGGCTTGAGTGTGTCGTGATCGCGATAAAGCCCGATGTGCCCCACGCGCGCCGAGGGCACGAGCCGGAGAATGCCGTCGACCATGCCGAGCCCGGCACGCAGGATCGGCACGAGCGTCAGCTTCTTGCCGGCGACGCGCAGTCCGGTGGTCGTCTCGAGCGGTGTGTCGACCTCGACCGGCTCCAGTGCGAGATCGGCGGTGGCCTCGTAGGCCATCAGCATGGCGATCTCGTCGACGAGTTCCTTGAAGATCTTCTTGGGCGTCGCTTGGTCGCGCAGGATGGTGATCTTGTGCTGTACGAGCGGATGCGAGACGACAGTGAGACCCGGGAGCGCAGGGGTGGTCAGCATACGCGCAAAGCTACTATCTTCGGCGTCATGAAAGAATATCAGGCGGTGATCGTCCGGCTCGCGCGACATCAACGCGAGGACGAGGACGCGCTGACGGACCTTCTCAACGAGCGCAGCCGCGGCGGATGGACCCCGACGATGATGACGCAGGACGGCGCTCGTCTCACGGTGGTCTTTGCGCGCGAG
>JANOTB010000228.1:0-2713 GCA_031416115.1 Gemmatimonadota bacterium | reverse complement strand
GGACTACTACCCAGCGGGCACAGGCGACTCGCCGTTGTCGGCGGTGCTCTCTGGTGTTCCGTGGGATTCGCTCCCTCCGCTCGACGTCGCGCCTATGGCCGCGCGCGGCGCTCCGGCGGTGATCGCGCGCCGTGCTCGGCGGTTCGAGGAACGGACCGTCTTTCACTTGGACGGAGGTCCGCGCCGGACGGTGATCGTTCCTGCATCGGGGCTCTGGCGCTGGCGCCTGCGCGGCGGCCGCGCCTCCGACGCGTTCGATGCCGTGTGGGGGAGCGTGTTCGACTGGGTCGGCGCCGAGGCGCGCGATGGAGCGCCGGTGGAGGCGCGAACGAGGGCGAGTGCCGAGTGGGTGCCGCGCCGGGCGACGGTCGCCTCGGGGGCGATCGGGGACGGCGTGCCCATGGATCGGGCGCCACGGGCGCTCACGGCCTGGTGGCTGGCCGCGGCGGCGATCGTGGCGCTCTGCGCGGAGTGGCTCCTGCGTCGGAAGATCGGGCTGCGCTGAGCGTAAGGCTCAGGGATGCGAGGTTTTGGGGGCGTGGGCGGCGGGACGATGCCGGGGGACCGTGGCGCGGAATATACCGTTGGGGTGCAGATCCCCCGCGACTCCGGTCTTGCCTGTTTGTACGTCATGTTGTACAATATGACGTACAATTGCAAACGAGGCCGTCGTGCGTCAGATCAAGCCAACCCGGGATATCCAGCCAGTGAGCGAGTTCCGCGCGAATGCCGCGAAGTTCCTCGACCAGGTGCGTGAGACCAAGAAGCCGTTGGTGATCACGCAGCATGGGCGGGGGGCGGCGGTGTTGCTCGATATCGACTCCTTCGAGAACTTGATCGAAGAGGTCGAGATTCGGCGTGCTGTCGCGAGCGCGGAGGAAGACCGGCGTGCGGGCAGGCTGATCGACAACGAAGTCGTGATGAAGGAACTGCGAGAGCGCTACGGCGTCTGAGGGTCGAATGGTCGCGCTCGGGGCACCTCGCGTTCGGATCCGCCGTGGCGTGGTGGATCACCGCGGACGCACGAGGTCTCGAGGATTGGATTCTGGAGGTTCGCCGAGCGCTCGCGGCCGTGAAGGGATTCCCATCGTCTGGTCGGCTCGAGCCGAGCTTCGGACCGAAAATCGCTCGCTCTCTCTTGGTCGATCCGTATCGGCTGATCTACGTCCACGTGCCGGGCAGTGACGCGATCACCGTCGTGGACTTTCGGCATGTTCGTCGTGAACGCGCAAAGGGTCACCTCGACCTCCTAAAGTAACCCCGCCCACGCGCCTCGGCTAGATTCCTTCAATGCCCCTCCTGTTCCGCAAGAAGGACGAAGCCCCGCGCAAGTCGCTCTGGCAGCGGATCAAGGACGTCGCCCTCACCGATGTCGCGGTCGTCGCGCGCGGGGGCGTGGATACGGGTTCGCTGGAACTGCTCGAGCGGACGCTCCTCGAGGCCGATTTCGGCGTACCGGTCACCTTGCGACTGGTCGAGAGCGTGCGCGCGCAGGCGCAGCGCGGGACGGTGAAGTCGCAGGAGCAGTTCTTGGACGCGCTGCGTGTTGCCGTGGAGGAAGCGCTGCGCACGGGGAAGAGTGACCCGCGGCTGCAGCTCCCCGAGGACAAGCCCGCCGTGATCCTCGTCCTCGGCGTCAACGGCGCGGGGAAGACGACTTTCATAGGCAAGCTTGCGTCGCGGTTGCGCGGCGAAGGGAAGTCGGTGCTCCTGGGCGCAGGCGACACGTTTCGCGCGGGCGCGATCGATCAGTTGCGAGTGTGGGCCGAGCGTACGAAGAGCGAGTTCGTCGGTGGCACGCCGGGTGGCGACCCCGCGGCGGTGGCGTGGCAGGCGATCGACGCGGGTGTGGCGCGTGGTGTGGACGTGGTCATCATCGACACAGCGGGGCGACTGCACACGAGCGGTGCATTGATGGATGAACTGAAGAAGGTGCAGCGCGTGGTGGAGAAGCGGCTGCCGGGTGCGCCGCATGAGGCGCTGCTCGTGCTCGACGGGACGGTGGGACAGAACGCCGTGCAGCAGGCGAAGACGTTCAGCGCCGCCGTGCCGGTGACGGGGATCGTGGTGACCAAGCTCGATGGTACTGCGCGTGGCGGTGTGGTGCTCGCGGTGCATGAGGCGATCGACGTGCCGGTGAAGTTCATCGGGGTGGGGGAGCAGGCGGCGGACCTGGCGGTGTTCGACGCGAGCGTGTTCGCGCGCGAGTTGCTCGAGGGGTGACGCCGAGCGCGGGGCCGCGGCTGACGCTGGAGACGCCGGTCACCTACCTGACCGGAGTGGGCCCGCGGCGCGCCGAACTGCTCAAGCGGCTGAACATCTTCACCGCTCGCGACCTGCTGATGCACATCCCGCATCGGTACGAGGACGCGAGCACCGTGCAGCAGATCGCGAAGCTGCGCGTGGGCGACGACGCGACGGTGATCGGCACGGTGATATCGAAGGGGATCCTGCCGACGCGCAAAGGTCTGCGTGTGTTCCAGGCCGTGGTGCAGGACGCGTCGGGACTGATCGAGGTGGGGTGGCCCGGGCAGCCCTGGCTCGACCGGCAGATCAACAAGGACGACGTGCTGCTGCTGAGCGGGCCGGTGCGATTCTTCCACGGCCGCCAGTTCGCGCCGCGCGAGTGGGTGAACCTCGGCTAGGACGCCGACGGCACGAAGGGAGGGCGCGTGCTCTCGGTGTATCCGGCGACCGAGGGGCTCTCGGTGAA
>JANOTB010000227.1:0-10962 GCA_031416115.1 Gemmatimonadota bacterium | reverse complement strand
GGCCAGCGCGGCAGCGGCCTCGTCGATGGAGGGAATGAGGTGCGCCACCCGTTGCAGCTCGTCGGGGGTCGCGAGGTCGAGCCGCGGCACGGCGTAGCGCAGAAGGCGCCACGCCGCGACGACACCGAGCGCGGTGACCGCGCCTGCGCTGGCACGGAGAAATCGCGGCGCGTCGCCGCGCTCGGCGAATCGCCACCAGAGCTCGTTGGCGTAGTCAACGTGCTTGAACGAGAAAACGCCGACCCAGATACTGACACCGACGACGGCGACCATTGCCGCGATCCAGCCAGGCGTGAGCGGCTCGGCAAGGAGTGACGACCGGCGATAGAACGCGTCGCGGCTCGCCATCAGCACCGCGAGCACGACAGCGAGCGCGGTGGCCTCCTCGAAGTCCAGCCCCTTGAGGAGCGAGGCCGCGATGCCGACCGCGAGGAGAATGCGCGTCAGGTGATACGCGGCATCGAGTCGTCTGGTGAGGCCCCATCCCAGCACGACGAGCCCCGTGCCGGCGATGCTTCCCGCGAAATGCGACAACTCGACGAGGCCCAGCGGGAGCAGCTCGACGATGGCGGCCATGCGACCGCTCACGGGAGGGGTCGCGCCAGAGAACAGGAGGATGGCTCCCCCGATCATCGTCATCGTCCCCATGGCGGTGGGGAGGAGCGGCTCCGCCCAGCGCTCGAAGCCTTCTGCGAGCACATTGGCTGTGCTTGCCATGCGCTCGCGCTGGCGCCGGACCTCGTGCGCCGCGAGCATGGCGACCGCCGCGGCGAATGGCAGAAGGTAGAAGATTCCCCGGTACGCCAGCAGTGCACCCAGCAAGTTTTCAGTCGGGATGGCGCTCCCGAGCTGGAGTACGATGAGCGTCTCGAAGACACCCAGCCCGCCCGGCACGTGGCTGATCAACCCGCCGGTCTGGGCCAGGAGGAAAATCCCGACAAACGCCGGAAAATGCACGCCGTGGCCGTCCGGCAGAAGGACGTACAGCACGAGTGCAGCGAGCGTCCAGTCGACCACGGCTACCAGCAACTGGCCGGCCACCAGTTTCGGCGTGGGGACCGGTATCTCGATGCGTCGCACGCGAAGCGCCCGCCCGTGCGCGAAGAGGCTCCACCCCACGTAGACGCCCGTCAAGAGAAGGCAGGCTGTCGCGAGGGTGCGCACGACCGGGATCGGGAGGTGCAGACGCTCGAGGCTCGCCGCCGACTCGACGATCCCCACCACACCGGTGAGCGCGAGGACTCCCATCGTAAAGGTGGCGCCGGAGAAGGCGACCGCGCGCGCGATCTCGCTGGTGTCGAGCCCCCAGGCGCTCCACAGCCGCACGCGCAGCGATCCACCGGTCACGGCGGCGAAGCCGAGCGTCTGGCTGATCCCGTACGTCACCGTCGAACCATAGGCCACGCGGCGCCATGGCAAGCGGTGTCCGGCGTAAATGAGCGCCAGGAAATCGTAGCCCGGCAGCGCGGCATACGCGGCCCCGGTGCAGAGCAGGGCGAGCAGGATCTTCTCGCGCGGAACGTCGGCGAAGGCGCGCACGATATCGTGGTAGCGCAGGTGCGCGGCCTCGTACTCCAGCATGCGCAGTACGACAACCAGGAGCGTGATGACCAGCATCGGGACAACCCACGGCCGCACCCGATCCCAGCGGGAGGGGCGCTGCATCACGCCAAGGACATCACGCATCCGTCACCCGCGGCACGATCCCTCCCGGCTCACCAAAGTGCGGAATGATGCCCTGTTTGACCAGAGAGACCGCCGTGCGCGGTACGACAAACCGCTCTCCGACCGTCATATAATAGAGGCAGCCGCTCTCCTCAGGCGGACGAGCGCGCGCGAACGCCTCTGCCTCCTCGAGTGCGGCGAGCCACAGTGTTTTTGCCTGCGCGACGTCGAACGGCTCGACGAGGTGGAGCCGGGCAAAGTCGTCGGGACGGTAGCGGCCGCGCCGCTTGAGCAGTTCCAGCAGGGAAAGCGGCGAGAAGCCGGGGTCCTTTCCCGCGGCGGCCCAGCACACGGCCGCGAGGGGCAACACATGCTGATGCACGAAGAGGATGTCCACGAAGTCGCGCGGCTCGTCGCGTCCCGCCAGGGCGAGCACCTTGTTGATCGAGAGGTCCACGGGATGCAGCAGCCACCCACCGAGCGCGTCGTGCACGAGGGGAAGGAATCGCCACGCCGAGTCGTGGGCCCAATCCACGCGGGTGGCATCTTCACCGCGCCGCACCACCGCGCGCACGAACCCCGGTTGACTCAGCTCGACATCCACCAGATATCCCGCATGGAGCAGACTGTCGCGATCCGCCGCGAACGCCGACGCAACACGCGCCTCCGAATCGTGGAAGAAGTCGAGGTCCTCGCTGTAGCGCGTGGAGTTCGGCGCGAAGTGCAGCGCCGCCCCTCCCGCGAGGTACCGCTCGTCGGTCGGCTGCTTCGCCAACTCCGCGAGGAGCGCCTGCTGAAAGTGCGTCAGCGGCACAGTCGCGCCCCGGCGTGCCATGCCTCGCGATTGCCCTGCTTCATCAACTGCTCGGCCACCCAAGGCACGTCGGCAGCACGAATGGCGAGGTCTGGCTGATACGACCAGAAACACGAGGCGCGGAATCGCCGAAACGCGCGGCGTGCCTCGCGCACCTTCACCATGTCGCGCGCTGTCGCGGCGTCGAGGGTACGGCGGCTTTTCCGCCCCCCTCGCGCACCAATCTCGGCGAGATAGCGTCGGATGTCAGACATGATGTAGCCTAAGCTGCTTATGATAAAACGTCAATAGAGACAACTGGTTACGACGGGCTCAATGACGCATTGGACCCCGGAGAGGTTCCCGAACCGCGGGTTCACGACGACGCCTGCACGCCCGAGTATCCACTCGCGTTCTCGTGTAGGACAAGGCGATGCGGGGGCGACCGGTCGCTCCAGTCACCCCCGCATCGCCTTGTCCTACACCTACCCCCTGCCACCTGCGGTTCAGTCGAACTCGACCTCGAACCCGCCGTCGAGCCCGCCCTCGAACTCGACCTCGAACCTCACAAGCGTGTTCGTCGTCGCGTAGTTGAACAGCGCCAAGTTCCGCACCGAGCCGTCGAGGTTCCTGAAAGAGGTCCGGCCGGAGTTCGATCGTGATGCCGGAAGAGGTCTCATCGATCACGAGCGGGGACGCAAGCTCGAGTTCCACCTCGATCTCCGCGTCGAAGTAGACGCGGAATGGCTGCGCCGCTCCACCCGTCGGGGTAAAGGTCCCTGCGATCATCATGCTCGCGCCGGCGGGCCACTCGGCATAGGTCTGCCGCAACTGCGCGAGCAACTCGGCGATGCGCGCCGCGCGGGCTACGTCATCGGGATCCTGCGTATCGACGAAGAGATCCTTCACCTGGAACTCGATCTCGTCGTAGGAGCCGGTGGCGATGCGGTCGTTCGCGACCGTCACCGTGCCGGTGCCGAGCGGCACGTCGGCGATGAAGAGATTCGACTCGAAGTCCTCGCACCCCGCCGGTTCGGGGACGATGTCGTCGTCAGAGCTGGCGACGCCCACGCGCTCGAGTTCGTCGACGACGAGCTTGATATCGGTGATCAGCAGCGTGCCGTTGCTCCCGGTGATCGAGAGCCCACCGCCGATCGCGGTGCTGAGGCCGGCAACAGCCGAACTGGCGAAGCGGACGGTGACATGCTCGCGTTCTCCTCCCAACATGGGGACTGATCGAACGCGAACCCGCGGGTGTCGACCCACGCAGTCTCAAGTGCGGGCGGGGCGCGGGCGCGCGGGGTGAGCGGTGGCGGGGTGCTGGGCTCGCCGAGATGGGCGAGGATTGCGCGGATCGCACTCGGCTCGGTCCGGAAGGCGATCAGTCGCATCGCGCCGTCGCAACGAGGACCGGCGCGGGGTCGGGACTCGTAGCTGCGTGCCAGCAGCCGTACCCAGGTGATCGGCGACGGCGGTAGACCCGCGCCACGCTGGAACAAGTCGCGGCGCTGATGTACGACGGGACGGCCGACATCCGTGTCTGGCCATGGCAGGTGCCGACGGGGTCTGGTCCATCTACTTCATCACCGTCCTGCTGGCCAAGCTCGACGAACGAAATGATGGCATTCGAGGGTAATCCGTGAAGTGTTGCCCATGTTGCCGGATAACTCTGTTGCCTATGTTCCCGGTTGCTCACCTGTAGTGGTCAGCACCCAGGGCTCTCATTCGGCTATCTTCCGGTAGAACGCGCGCTTCAGAACCTCGGCCGAGCCGATGTACGTCACCACGATCAGACCCATGAACCCGAGGAAGACAGGTGGCAGGGGTACAAAGCCGAATACCTGCCCGAGCGGCGTGTATGGCAGCGTGACCGCAGCAGCGACCACCGCCAGTGTCGCCAAGGTCAGCGCCAGGGACGAGCGGCTGCGCCAGAACGGGCCACGGGTGCGAAGCACCAGCACGACCAGCGACGCCGATACCACCGACTCGACAAACCACCCGCTGCGAAAGAGCTCGGGTGACGCTTTGAGGACGAAGAACAGCACCCCGAAGGTGAGGAAGTCGAATACCGAACTGAGCAGTCCGAACCTGAGCATGAAGCCGCGAATAAACTTCACGTCCCAGCGCTGGGGGCGCTGGACGGCTTGAGCATCCACGCGGTCGGTGGCGATCGTCAGTTCCGGTAAATCAGTCATCAGGTTGGTCAGCAGGATTTGCTTGGGCAGCAGCGGCAGGAAGGGCAGCAAAAGCGAAGCACCGGCCATGCTGAACATGTTGCCGAAGTTCGCACTGGTCGCCATAAACACGTATTTCTGCGTGTTGGCGAATGCCGTGCGACCTTCCCGAACTCCCGCGGCCAGCACGGCGAGGTCCGGCTCGAGCAGCACGATGTCGGCGGCTTCCTTGGCCACGTCGGCGGCTCCCTGCACCGACAACCCGACATCCGCTGCGTGCAGCGCCGGCGCATCGTTGATGCCGTCGCCCATATAACCCACCACATGTCCTGCCTTGCGCAGGGCGCGGATGATGCGTTCCTTCTGGTTCGGTTCGACCTCGGCAAAGATGTCGGTATCGCGTGCCAGTTGCGGCAAGGCATCGTCGCTCACCTGCCGAAGGGCTTGTCCGCTGACGATGCTCGCCTCGGCCAGGCCGATCTGCGCGGCGACCGCTCGCGCCACCAGCGCGTTGTCGCCGGTGATGATCTTGAGCGCAACGCCCAGTCCCCGCAATTCCTGGATGGTGGCGGCAATGTCGGCCTTCGGCGGGTCGGTAAACAGCAGGAAGCCGACGAACGTGAGGTCGTGTTCGTCTTCTCGGGCGATGGCCGTGCGGCCCGGCAACGATTTCGTTGCCAGCCCGAGCGTGCGCAGCCCGCGCGCGCTGAACGCCGCGTAGCGCTCGTGGATCGCCTGTTGGTAACCCTCGATCGGAAGCACCCGGCTGTCGCTCAGTTCCACCATCGCACACACCTCGAGCACTTGGGCCAGCGCCCCCTTGGTGACGAGCACCGTTTGTTCTTCCATCGCCGCCAGCACGCTCAGGCGCTTGCGGGCGAAGTCGTAGGGGATTTCGTCGAGACGGGATGCTGCCGCCGCCTGCTGACCGGCGGCCACCGTGATGGCATCGTCGATGGGATTGCGAAAGCCAGTCTGGAACGCGGCGTTGATTGCCGCCAACCGCAATGTCCGCTTGCTCGGGTCGCCCTCAACATCGAGCGCGCCATCGAGATGGACCTTGCCCTCGGTGAGCGTGCCCGTCTTGTCGGAGCACAGCACGTCCATGCTGCCGAAGTTCTCGATGGACACCAGACGCTTGACGATGACCTTCCGGGCGGCCATGCGCCGTGCGCCGCTGGCCAGATTCACGCTGATGATGGCCGGCAGCAGTTCCGGGGTCAGGCCGACCGCGAGCGCCAGCGCAAACAGAAAGGAGTCGAGCACCGGCCGTTGCAGATAGACGTTGAAGCCAAAGATGAGGATCACCAGGATCAGCGTCACCCGGATCAACAGCATCCCGAACTGGTGTACGCCGCGCTCGAAATCGGTCTCCTCCGGGCGAATCCGCAGCCGCTCGGCAATCGCACCAAACTCTGTGTCGCGCCCGGTCCGCACGACAAGGGCGCGGCCGATTCCACTGACCACATTGGTGCCCTGAAACAGGACATTGCTGCGGCGCGCCAGCGGTGTGTCGGTCGGCAGATTGCCGACCATCTTCTCGACCGGGAACGTCTCTCCGGTTAGGGTGGCCTCGTTGACGAACAGATCCCGGGTCTCGAGCAAACGGCAATCCGCCGCGACGCTCGATCCGGCGGAGAGGATGACGACATCGCCCGGCACCACCTCGTCCAGCGGCACCTTGGTGGCCGCGCCGTCACGCACAACCTCGGCCTGCACCGCGACCAGTTGCTGCAGGAGTTTCACGGCAGACGCGGCGCGGTATTCCTGCCAGAAGCCCAGCAACCCACTGGCCGTGACGATAAAGAGAATGATGAGGCCGTCGGTGGCATCATGCACGACGAACGCCAGAATCGCCGCCGCAATCAGGATCAGGACAATGGGCGAGCTGAACTGTCGTAACAGCAGGGCCAGAACCCGCGAGGACTCCTTGCCCTTCAGGGTGTTGGCGCCGTAGCGCTGCAACCGTGCCGCCGCCTCGGTGCTGCTGAGACCGTTCGGTGATGAGCCGATGTCCTGCGCGATCTCCATGGCACTGGTCGCCCACCACGGGGTATCCTTCGCGTTTCCATCATTCATCGGAAGATCATCAGGGCTCCCACTGCCATGTCAGTCCGATCCTCGCAGGGACTTCACTCCCCGGGGACCAAGCAAGGCCCACGCCGAGATCTGAATCACCGGGGCCGTCGAACTGATACGCCAGCTCGAGGACCGCGCGTGCGCCGTCGTTCCACACGATGTCAGCAATCCATGCCTTGTCGGCATGGAGCCGATGCTTCACGCCGATGAGGCCACCCGGTGACCAGGTCAATGTGCTGCGCGCCCTGGTGCCGACGCCAGTGGCGAACAAGTTTGTGGCGAACAAGTTTGCGTAGTAGACGCAATTATGGTTCGTTTTCGCGACCACGACCAGCCACTGCGCGGCACGTATCTCGCCGGGGTCGGATCGGTCCAACTGAGTGCTGACGAGCGTTGAGAAGGTGGGCAAGCGCCCGTCGTCGGCATGCCAACGCTGCTCCCAGGACACGCCGAACGAATCATCCAAGAGATTCCCGGACGGCCATTGCAATGCCGGAAGCGTCAACGCAAGCACCGCACCGCACAAACCGCGGCGCGATCCGGGAGCGAATAGCACGCCCATCTGCAGCATGGATCCCCGGAACGCGGTCTGCACGACCGTGCCGACGGTGGGCTTGCGCGGCGATGTCGGCTGGCCATCGATCAACGAGGTGAACGCCGTGACCCCTTGTCGGTCCGCGAACTCGCATGAATGCCACTCCGTGCGCATAGAAAGTATGACTGGGCTGGCCCCCCATTCTGCCGTGGGTTCGCTCCTCGAGACTGCCGAGTTGCCAGTGCCACCGGCGACGTGTTGCCGTGTCGCCCATCGTTCGGAGGACCAGCCCATGTCCGTGTATCCTGCACGCTCGACTGCACCAGCGCCGGCGCCAACGTCGCGCCCGTCTCCTACAACTATCTGACTTGGCCTCGATGTGCACAAGGAGTCGGTCACGATCGCCGTGCTGCGCGGGGACGCGCAGACCGCCGACCGCGTGGATCGCCTCCCGAACGATCTCCCGAAGCTCAAGCGGTATCTTGAGCGCCTCGCCGGCCAGGGCCCGCTCCGGGCGGTGTACGAAGCGAGCGGTGCCGGCTACGTCCTGCACCGCGCGTGCACGGCGTGGGGCGTGCCCTGCGACGTGATCGCGCCGTCGTTGATCCCGACCAAGCCCGGTGTGCAACGGAAGCATGACACGTACGACGCGATCCAGTTGGCGCGGCTGCATCGCGCCGGCGAGCTGACCGTGATCCGCATCCCGACGGAAGCGGAGGAGCGCGTGCGCGATCTTGTTCGGTGCCGGGAGACGTTTCAGCGCGAGATCCTCAAGTCCCGGCACTACCTGCTGAAGTTTCTGGCGCGGCGGGGCTGCGTCTATCTCAAGAAGGCGTGGGCCCCCGCCCATTACGCGTGGCTCCGCCAACTCACGGGCACGGCGTCGCCGTTGGTGGACGAGGACCGCGTGGTCTTCGGCGAGTACCTCGCGCTGCTCGAGTACAAGCTGAGTCGGCGCGACGAATTGGATCAGCGGATCGCACAGCTGGCCCTGACGCCCGCGCTCGCGCCGGCAGTCGCGTCGGCGGTCGCGCGGCTGCAATGCTTCCGCGGCATCGACGGGCATAGCGCGATGGTGCTGGCCACCGAGCGCCGCGATCGCCTTGCGGTCGAGCGACCCGGGTTCCGGCAACGCCGCGAGAATGGTGAAGGACAGCACGGGGCCCACGCCGGGCGCGCTCTGCAGGAGCCCATCGCGCTCGCGCCAGATCGGACTCCGCCGCACGATCTCGCCCAGAACCGTCTCTGCACGGTCAAGTTCGCGCGTCGGGTACGCGATGTGCGCCGTGAGGCTCTTCCTTACCCGCGCCCCCCGCGCCACGAACACCTGCTGGAGGCGATTCTTCACGGCGGTGCGCATCTCGATCAACTGCCGCCTCCGCGTGAGCAGCGCGTCGCGTTCCTGCGGCTCCGCGTCCGCGAGCGGGCGGACATCCGGCCGCACCTGCACATCAAGCGTGGCCTTCGACAGATCCACACCCACACACACCCGCACCGCGTCCGTCATGGCTCCTCCGGCGAGTGGTGCTCGCGGGCTGGCCCAGCCTTGCACGATGCGGCCTCGCGGTCAGGCAACTGTTCGGGCTCGAAACGCGAACGCGGCGCGACGCCCCTGGCCGCGGTCGCTGTAGCCCCGCTCGTCACCGATCGCCCGATGAAGGGCGCGAAGAAGACAGCAGACGGCGCGGTGATCGGGTCCGGTGGCTGCTGGCCTTCGCGTGGTCCAATGGCCGTGAGAAAGCCAGAAGGGAGCGGCGCTCCCCGAGTAGCCAACAGGCCGACGGAGTCAGGGCGGGAGCGCGGCCAGGCGCAGGACCACGCTGGTACGAGGCGGCTCCTGCCTCCGCTCGAGAAAGCGCACCAATATGTCCACGTGGCCAGCAGCGCTCGTCGAATAGAACGGCGGCTGCGCAAACGCGTACACCGTGGCGGCAGCCGAATCGGCTGGACCGGAGCCGTTGTAGATTGCGAGCACGAGCAGGAACCTCCCGGACGCATCCGTGCGGGTGGTCGGTGCGGGGAGTCGGCTTCCGGCGAATTGCAAGACGATGTCGACGTCCCGCAGCGGCGTGTCGAGCTCTCCGAGAACAACTCCTTCCACGATCGCCCGGTGCGTTTCTACCTGTGCGGTACCGCCGACCTCGTTCAGGCCGGCCGGGACGTCGCACCCGAACAGCGCGAGCGCCGGCATGAGAGCGATCAGACGCGTCAGTCGCATGACCGCCGGTACCCGTGCTGGCTCCGGAGGGTTCATTTCGCGACTTGAGGCTTCAAACGATCGGCGATCGACAAGCCGAGCCACGCCATCGGAAGGTAGGCCGCCGCGAGATCGAGCACGATGAACCATCTTGGCGCGGGGATCATGAAGCTTGCCGCGATGCCACCACACAGGAAGGCGGTCCCGATCGCGTACGCGACGATCGCGCGATGGGACACGGCCGATACGGAACCGGCCAGCGCGCCAACGAGCGTACCGACCGCATGAGCCAGGAAGGGTATGAGAAAGTGCCTCGGCTCGAGCAGGTGCATTGAGGCATTGAGGCTTTCGGCACTTGTCATGTCCGCGCCCGGCGGCGGAGCGATCACAGTCGGCCCAAGGAGGATGATCGCCATGTTGACGACACTGCCGACGGCGATGCCGAGGATCAGTGCCAGTGCAACTCGGAGCAGCTTCAGCATGCGGCCCTCCTTTTACGGTTCCCTTCACTCACACCAGAGTCTACGCCCCCGCCAACGCGACGGCCAGCAACGGTGCCAATGAGAGGCCTGAAGCGTCCTGATAGCTGACCGCGTCGAGGGCGACACGGACCGGTGCCGGAAACACGCTGCCTGTGCGCGGGCCGAGCAGCGCCCGCCGGTCCCAAAGCTCGTGTCGCGGGCGCCGTCGGCGTTGTAGCGGACGACGACGTCAACTGCAACGTTTTGTTAGCCGCCGCGGCCAGGCATGATGGTCGGAATCACCTGGCGCCGATTGCGCCGATACACACGGAAGTCGCCATCCATAGTCACGATCGTGGTCTGCGCATCGAGTTCGGACATCCGCACGAGACACGCATCCGCGAGCGACATCGGCACCGACGCGAATTTGCGCATCAGCCCGCGGACCGTGTCGATCTCTGTGTGCAATCGGAAATCGATGCGCACCACATCGTTCGCGAGTAGTGCTAAAAGTGCATCCTGCCCGCTTGCCAGACGGCCCAACAGAAAACATGCCTCCGAGACAACCGCCTCGCACGTAAAGATCGGGGGCTCGACGGTGTCGAGCACTTCACGAACCCACACATGGTGACGGTCGCGCCGATTGAGCAGGGCCACGAGGGGACCCGTGTCGATGACGATCCGCGTCACTTCCCGTAGCCGGTCAGATGCTTCGGATTCGTAGAGAGGTCGGTTGGGCCATCGAGCGGTCCCACTAGCGCATCGACCGCTGCCGTCACAGAGCGGCGGCCGCCGGCTGCCAAGCCCTCCAATGCCTCGCGTACGAGAGCAGAGCGACTCGACTTGCGGCGCCGCGCGAGGTCGCTCAACGCGTCGTCGAGTTGTTCGGGAAGTTTGAAGGAAACAGTGCGCATCGGGTTCGCCATGGTATTACCTCCTATCCAGAAAGGTAATACCATTGGTACATCAGTCAAGCCAGCTCCACTGGTAGACCTCGAGTGCGGCTAACGTCAAGTTGTGCTGCGGCCATTCCAACAAAATGCGGCGGCGCAGCCGCC
>JANOTB010000226.1:0-15923 GCA_031416115.1 Gemmatimonadota bacterium | reverse complement strand
CTCGCTCGAGGTGGGGAAGCTCGCGGATCTCGCGGTGTGGGACCGGGATCCGTACACGGTGGAGACTGCGGCACTGCAGGAGATGCGGTGCTTGCTCACGGTGTTCGATGGCAAGGTGGTGTATCGCGCGCCTGGTGGGGGGTTCTGAACGTGGGAGTCTCGGTGATCGTGTCCAGCGCGCGGCGAACCCCTGTCCACGCATCGCTGCGGTGGTCGGTGCTCCCGCTGGTGCTCCCGCTGGTGCTCGCGGGCTGCGCACGCGCTGCGTTCGCGCCGCTCGCGCCCGCGACGTTCCCGTTCGCGGTCGACAGCCTCCGCACGCAGAATGTGCGCGACGGAGTACTGCACCACTTCATCTACTCGTCCGCCGGTCCGTGGGCGATCCATGTGCTCGACGTCCGGCTCGACCGCTGCTACTCCGCGGTCGCGGTGAAAGGCGCCCCGGGCGCGGTCGGGCGCGCGAAGACGTCGGAGATGATGCGTGACCTCGCGCGCACCCGCGAGGTGGTCGGTGGCGTGAACGCCGACTTCTTCCTGTTCGCGCCGGCGGGCGTGCCCACCGGTGCGCACGTCACGGCGGGACGCGTGATCACCCCGCCATCGGACCGGCCGGTGTTCGCGATCGACTCGGCGGGCAGGCCGCGCATCGCGGTGCTGTCAGTGCGCGACTCCGCGAAGTTCGCGGTGGATGATCCCGCGCTCGCGCGTCTGTCGCTCTTGCCATTCCATCCGCTCGAGGCGGTCGGAGGGCGGCCGGTGCTCGCGCGGGACAGCGTCATCACCGACGGGGTGGAGACGGAAGGGCAGGCGAGCTTCGCGAAGAGTCGGCACCCGCGAACGGCGGTCGGGATCGCCAACGGCGGTCGACGGCTGCTCCTCGCGGTCGTGGACGGCCGTCAGAAGCCGTACAGTGACGGCATGACGCTCCGCGAACTCGCGACGCTCATGCTGGCGCTCGGCGCGCGCGAGTCGATCAATCTCGACGGTGGCGGCTCGACCGCGTTCGTGTACGCAGATCCTGACTCGGTGGGTGCGCTGCGGGTGGCGAATCGTCCGTCCGACGCGACGGGGGAACGCGCAGTGGGGAACGCGCTCGCGATCGTGCGGGGATGTCGGGCGCGCTGAGTTCTGCTCGGCGCGTCGCGCCTCGCGAACATTGTGGATCGAGCGCGATCCCGTAGCTTCGGTCACGGCAACGGGCTCGAAACCTGCTTGGAGGAGTTCATGCGATCGACCGCTGAGTTCACGTTCTGCCTTTCGCTCCTCGCGATGCTCGGTGGCGCCGTTCCGCGCGCGGAGCTCGAGCCGATCGCCTACCACGACAACGCGGTCGCGGCGGGCGTCGAGCGCGACGGCGTGCGCGAGGTGCGATTCGAGATCCGTCGCGGCCTCTGGTTGCCGAACGGACCCGACCGCCCCGGCACGCCGGTGATGGCGTTCGTCGAGCCCGGCATGCCGCTGCGGTTGCCCGGACCGATGATCCGCGTACCAACGGGCACGAGGCTCGCGATCACCGTGCTGAACGGCAGCGACAGCACGATCGTGCTGCGCGGACTCTCTCCCGATCCGACCGATTCGCTCGTGCTTGCCGCAGGTGCGAGCGGCACTGTGCGGTCGGTCGCCGAGCAGCCTGGGAGCCGTTTCTACTTCGGCACCTTTCCCGGCCGCACGATGCGCGACCGCCGCGTCGAGGACGCTCATCTCGCTGGCGCCATCATCGTCGATCCTCCCGGCGCCGTGCGCCGCAGCGACGTGTTCGTGATCTCCATGTCATTCCACTCGAGGAACGCCGCAGGCGCGCTCACGAACGCGCGGGAGCTTATCGCGGTGAACGGCCGGCCCTGGCCGTTCACGAGGCGGCTGCAGGGCACGGTGGGGGATTCGGCGGAGTACCGCGTGCTCAACGCAACGCGTGACGCGCATCCGATGCACCTGCATGGCACCTTCTTCCGCGTGGTGTCGCGCGGCGGAGCGTGGCGCGACACCACGCTTGGCTCCGAGGCGGAACGGATCGTCGCGACCGAATACATGCCGCCCGGTGCGACGATGGACATGCGATGGATGCCCGACCGACCGGGCACCTGGCTCATGCACTGTCACCTGACCTTTCATGTGACGGCGAACATCGGATTCGGGGTCGACTCGCTTTCCGAGGACGAGCAGAATGCGCGGCGCGTGCATGGTCACGGTGGCGATCCCGACCATCATGTGGAGGAGTCCATGGGCGGACTCTTCATGACCATCACCGTGCCACCGCCGCCGGGGTGGGCGCTGCCGCGCGCGCCGCGCAAGGTGATCATGTTCGAGGTCCCCCGCGACTCGATGGCCGGCGACCTCGCCCCCGTGTTCGCGCCCACAGTCACCGATGGCGGTCAGGTCGCGCGACCGATCGACCGCAGTGGGCCCGGCGGAATGCTGCTACTCCATCAGGACGAACCGACCACCGTGCGCGTGGTGAACCGGTCGGCTGAGCACACCGCGATCCACTGGCACGCAATGGAACTCGAGAATCTCTATGATGGCGTCGTCGGCGTCGGCGGCACACCGGGTCGGCGGACGAGGGCGGTGGCACCTGGCGGGAGATTCGACGCGCGCATGACGCCACCGCGCGCGGGCACGTTCATCTACCATACGCACCTCATGGAAGTGCGGCAGCAGGAGAACGGGCTGTACGGTGCGATGATCGTGCTGCCGGCGGGGGCTGTCTGGGACGCGGCGCGCGACCATGTGTTCATCGTCGGCACGCGTGACGGGGCCGGAGCTGTGCTCAACGGCGCGAAGGTGGCCGCTACGCTCGAGCTCGCTGGGGGTGCGACACACCGGCTCAGGCTCATCAACGTGACCACAGCCTCTGCGGGCGCCCGTCTGCAACTCGTGCGCGCCGATACCTCGCTCGTGCAATGGTCACCGCTCGCGAAGGATGCGATCGACCTGCCGCAGTCGCGTCGAGCTCCCGTGATGTCGCGCCAACACGTGAGCATGGGTGAGACCTACGACATGATCTTCACGGCAAGTGAGCCCGGAGAGTACCGAATGGAGGTGCGTAGCGGCGCGGGCCTGCTGCTCGCCCAGCAACCGATCCGCGTCGTGCCGCCGCGCTAGCACGGCGGCGCCACGCGGACGTGCCGATCAGGGCACAGCCTTCACGCCACAGCTCCCGCCGGCACCGCGCATGGACGGGTACTGCACGCCGAGTTGCGCGAGGTAGTTCGGATGCTTGGCGGCATCGTAGTAGAACGGCCGCATCTGCTCGCGGAACCGCGCGAGGATGTTGGCGTTGAGCTCGGTCGCCGCCCGGTCCTGCGGCCGCACGAACGACTCGTACTTCACGTCCTTGGTCTGCACGTCGCGGTAGTACGACCAGGCGTCAGCGACGAGTTGCGGCTGCGTGAGCACGTCATACATGGTGAGTGCGAGCGCCTTGGCACCCGCCGTGGCGCCCTTGTGCGCAACGGGCGTCGCCATCGCGATCGCGTCGGCCCAGTTGTGTCCGGGCGTGCCCGGCACGTTGCTCGGGTAGAAGAGCTGCACCGTCGGGACCGCCCAGCTCACATCGCCGATGTCGTCGGAGCCGCCGCCCTTGCGTTCCGACTCGCTCGGCGGCGCCACGAGGCCCGTTGCGACGGCAGAGAGGCCCGTCTGCGGCTGATTCATCTCTTTCTGGATCGCCTTCGCGAATGCGTTGTCGTCGTTGCTCCATGCGGGCATGCCGGCGCGCTGGATATTGGCCGCCAGCGCCTCGGCGACCGGACGATTGAAGTGCGGCGGCCAGGCAGCGCCCATCACGCGCACGCTCGCGAGCCGAGTGCCGGTCATCATCGCGGCGCCTTGCGCGACAGAATCGGCCATGGCCCACATGCCGCGGATGAGCGGGGCGTTGAGCTCGCGCAGGAAGTACCAGACGGACGCCGTCGCGGGCACCACGTTGGGCTGGTCGCCACCGTCGCGGATGACATAGTGTGAGCGGGTCTCGGTGCGCAGGTGCTCGCGCCGGAAGTTCATGCCCACGTTCATGAGCTCCACTGCGTCGAGCGCGCTCCGTCCGCGCCAGGGTGCGCCGGCGGCGTGCGCGGTGGTGCCCTCGAACGAATAGAGCAGCGACACGAGTCCGCTGTACTCGTTGGGCGCTCCCCACGGCGTCGAGAAGTTATCGCTCACGTGGGTGAAGAAGCTGATATCCACGTCCTTGAAGAGTCCGGCCGCGGTGAAGAAGGCTTTGGTGCCGAGCTGCTCTTCGGCGACGCCGGGCCAGATCTTGATCGTGCCGGGGAGACGCTGCTCGGTCATGAGCTTCTTCACGGCCAGCGCGGCAGTGACGACCACCGCCTGGCCGGAGTTGTGTCCTTCGCCATGTCCCGGTGCGCCGGGGATCATCGGCAGACGGCACGCGAGGCCCGGCATCTGCGACGCTTGGGGGATCCCGTCGATGTCGGAGCCGAGCGCGATGACCGGCTTGCCGGCGCCCCAGGTGGCGACCCAGGCTGTCGGGATGCCGGCGTAGTTCTCCTCGACGGTGAAGCCCTCGCGGCGCAGCAGCGCGACGAGATAGCGCGAGGTCTCGACCTCTTGGAAGCCGAGCTCGGCGTACGAGAAGATCTGGTCATTGATCTCCTGCGTGAGCTTGGCGCGGGCGTCGACGTCGGCGACGAGCGCGCGCTTGGCGGCCTCGGCGCGCGGGTCGGACGCGGTTGCGCGGCGCGGAGTGGGCTGCTGCGCGGAGAGTGTGGCGGCAGTGGTGGCCGCGAGCAGTGTGAGTTGGAGCGCGGCGCGAGAGGCGCGGCGGAGAGCAGAGGGCAGGGAGGGTCGCATGGCGAGAACTTGGCGGCGCGACACGTCACAGGGAAGAGCCACGACAGGGAAGAGCCTCCTCCGAGCCTCCTCCCGGCCGTGACCGCGCATCGTATATTCGCGGCAGAGCTTCCACCACCACACCAGGATCACACCATGCCCACTCGCCCGCTCGGCCTCGCGCTCTTCGCGCTCTTGGTCCTCGCGCCAACTGCCGACGCGCAGCGGCGTACGACCACTCCCACCGCGCCGGTCGCGGGTGCTGCGGCACTCGACTCGTCCAAGTGGACCTCACTCAAGTGGCGACACATCGGCCCCGAGGGGAACCGGATCACGTCCACCGCGGGCGTGATCGGTGATCCGTCCACCTACTACGCTGGCGCCGCGTCCGGTGGCATCTGGAAGACCACTGACGACGGCATCACCTGGAAGCCGATCTTCGAGGGGCAACCGGTGAGCTCCATCGGCTCTCTTGCCGTGGCGCCGAATGACCCGAATGTCGTCTGGGCTGGTACGGGCGAGCCGTTCATCCGCTCGCACATCTCGGTGGGTTGGGGTGTCTTCAAGTCCACCGACGCCGGGAAGAACTGGCAGAAGATGGGTCTCGAGAACACCGGTCGCATCTCGCGCATCATCGTGCATCCGACGAATCCCGATGTCGTGTTCGTGGCCGCACTCGGACATGCGTACGGTCCGCAGCCCGATCGCGGGATCTTCCGCACCCTGGACGGCGGCAAGAGCTGGGAGAAGGTGCTCTTTGTGAACGACAGTACGGGTGCATCGGACCTGATCATGGATCCGAATAACCCGCGCATCCTCTTCGCCGCGACGTGGCAGTTGGAGATCCACACCTGGGGCCGCACTTCAGGCGGCGCCGGCAGCGGCATCTGGATGTCGCGCGACGGCGGTACCACATGGAAGCGAGTCCAAGGGAATGGCCTGCCCACGTCAACGCTCGGGAAGATCGGGCTCGGCATGTCGCGGGCGAACTCAGACCGCATCTACGCACTCGTCGAAGTCGGCGATGGAGTCCCCTCGACGGTCTCTCCGAAGGCGGAGACCGGTCGACTCTGGCGCTCTGACGACGGCGGCACGAACTGGAAGAAGATGACCGACGATCGTCAGGTCGCCGGTCGCACGCACTACTACAATCGCTTCGGCGTGATGCCTGACAATGCCGACGAAGCATACTTCCTCTCCGCCAACTGGGCGAAGACGCTCGATGGTGGCCAGACGATCATCGATCCGCCGCCAAAGGAAATCCCGTACGGCGATCATCACGACATCTGGATCGACCCCACCAACGCGAACCGGATGTTGGTCACGCACGACGGTGGTCTCTCGGCGACGAGCAATCGTGGGCGCAGTTGGCGCCTGCACGTGCTGCCAGTGGCACAGATCTACCATGTGACGGTCGACGACCGGATTCCGTACTGGGTGTATGGCAATCGCCAGGACGGTCCGTCGGCGCGTGGGCCGAGCAACACGCGCTGGGGCTCCTCCGGCGGTGGAGGAGAGATCTCTCGTGGCGCGTGGCAGACGGTCGGCGGCGGCGAGAGCGGCTTCGCCACGCCCGACGCGTCAGACACGAACTACGTCTGGTCGAGCGCATCGGGCTACGGAGCGGTGGGTGGCATCGTCTCGCGACACGACCTGCGCACCGGGCTCACGCGGTATCTCGAGGTGTGGCCCGAGGCGACGATCGGCCATGCGGCCGACGAGTTGAAGTACCGCTTCCAGTGGAACTTCCCGATCCATGTCTCGCCGCATGATCCCAAGACGCTCTACGCAGGCAGTCAGCATGTGCATGTCACGCGCGACTATGGACAGAGTTGGCAGTTGATCAGCCCCGACCTCACGCGCAATGATCGCTCGCGGATGGGTCGCTCGGGTGGACTCACGCCGGACAACATCGGCGTGGAATATGCAGGGGTGATCATGTGGATCGCCGAGTCGCCGGTGGAGCGTGGCGTGATATGGGCCGGCACCAACGACGGCAAGGCGCAGGTCACGCGCGACGGCGGCCGCATCTGGACCGATGTCACCGCGGGTCTCACCGGCATGCCGGCGTGGGGTACGGTGAGTGCCATCGTCGCGTCCAAGTATGCGGCGGGCACGGCGTACCTGAGTGTGGACGGCCATCAGGTCAACGACTTCGATCCGTGGATCTTTCGAACGACCGACTATGGGCGCAACTGGACGCGCATCGTGAACGGCATCGCGAAGAGCCCGCTCAGCTACGTGCACGCGCTCGCCGAGGATCCGGTGCGACAGGGCCTGCTCTTCGCCGGCACCGAGAATGGGCTCTACGTGTCGCTCGATGACGGAGCACGCTGGCAGCCGCTGCAGAACAACCTGCCGCACGCGCCAGTTTATGGAATTGTCGTGCAGGCACGGTTCAGCGACTTGGTGATCGCGACCTATGGCCGCGGATTCTGGATCCTCGATGACATGACGGCACTCCGTTCGGCGGCAGAGGTCGCGTCGCAGGACTTCGCGCTCTTCGCTCCACGCGAGGCTTGGCGCTTTCGCACTGCTGAGGCACCGTTCGCTGTCAGGGACGACCCGGCAGCCGGCAGCAATCCGAAGTACGGTGCCTCGATCCACTTTTGGCTGCGTGAGGCCGCGAAGGACACGCTGAAGGTCGAGATCCTCGACGCGACCGGCGCGGTGGTGCGCACGCTCAAAACGCCCGGTGCAGCGGGGATCAACCGCGTGCAGTGGGACCTCAACACGGAGATGACGCAAGAGGCGCGGCTCAGAGTGCCGCCACAGGGTGCGCCCTGGTTCGGCGTGCCGGCCGAGGGGCGCGCGGCGCCCGGTGTGGGGCGACTCGCGCGTCTCGTGCTGCCGGGTACCTACACTGTGCGCCTCGCCGCGGCGGGCAAGACCCTCACCCAGCCGATCGAGGTGCGAATGGATCCGGGGTCGCGATCGACGATGGATCAGTTGCGTGCACAGGACGTCGTGCTGCGCACCATCATGACCGATCTCGACACGGCGGTGGTGACGATCGATCGCACCGAGATCGCGCGTGGGCAACTCGCGACGGCGCGCGCGGCGCTCAAGGGCGAGGAGAAGAACAAGGACCTGCTCGCGGCCGCGGATTCGCTCGACGAACGGCTCGCCGCGCTGGAGACGATCGTCTTCCAGATCAAGGTCACGGGGCGCGGTCAGGACCTCGTGCGCTGGCCGTTCGGGATCGCGGAAAAGCTGGGCTACCTCGGCGGCGTGACGGCGAGCTCGGACGACCAGCCGACTGACGCTGAGCGTGAGGTGCACGTGCTGCTACAGCAGCGATTGAGGGACGCACGCGCGAGCATCGACGCGCTACTGAAGAACGAGTTCGAGGCGTTGAGGCGCCGGTTACGGGACCGGAACATTCCGGTCGTGTTCTCAGTCCGCTTCGCCCGTGTGGTGCGTGGGGGGGCGCGCGTTGCGCCCCGCCCTTCGTATCAACCGCCCTTCGTATCATCCGTCCTTCGCGCGCTCCGCCGCGATCAGTTCGCGCCGCAGGATCTTCCCTGACGCGGACTTGGGGATCTTCTCGATGAACTCCACCAGGCGCACCTTCTTGTACGGTGCCGCGTGCTCGGCGACGAAGGCCATGATCTCCTCGGCGGTGATCTCGCTTCGCTTGACGATGAAGGCCTTGGGTACCTCACCCGCCTCCACGTCGGCCTTGGGGATCACTGCGGCGTCGGCGACGGCCGGGTGCGTGAGGAGCAACGCTTCGAGCTCCGCCGGCGCGACCTGGTAGCCCTTGTACTTGATGAACTCCTTGAGCCGATCGACGATGAAGAAGTACCCGTCGGCGTCAGCGTAACCGACGTCGCCGGTGTGCAGCCAGCCGTCGTGATCGATCGCCTCCTCCGTGGCTTCCGGTGCATTGAGGTAGCCCTTCATGACCTGTGGGCCACGCATCAGGAGTTCCCCGTGCTCACCGATGCCCACGTCGCGCTTGGTCTTGATGTCCACCACGCGGACCTCGGTGTTGGCCACGAGCAGGCCGCAGGAGCCGTGACGGACCAGCGCGCGGTCGTTCGGCGTGAAGTGCGTGACCGGACTCGTCTCGGTCATTCCGTAGCCCTGCTTCACCACGCAGCCGAGCCGCTTCTCCACCGCGAGTTCCAGTTCAGCGCCGAGCGGCGCGGCGCCGGAGGTGATCATCTCGAGGTGCGAGAGGTCGAAACCGTCGACCATCGGATGCTTCGCCAGTGCGAGCGCGATCGGCGGCACGAGATACGCTGACCGGCACTTGTACTGCGCATTGATCCGCAGGTACAGCTCGAGATCGAACTGCGGCATCGTCACCACGGCGGCGCCCTTTCGGAGCACCATGCCGAGGATCACCACCATGCCGTAGATGTGGAAGAACGGGAGAAAGCCGACCGTATGGTCGCCGGGGCCGCTGTCGTCGATGAAATCACACTGGGCGAGATTCGCGACGACGTTGCGATGCGTGAGCATCACACCCTTGGGGAGTCCGGTGGTGCCGCTCGAGTACGGCAGCGTGACGATGTCGCGTGCGGAGTCGATCGGAACGGAAGGGAATCGGACGTCGGGGCCCTCGGGCGACGCGCCGCCCTCGACGATGAACTCGGCGAATGGCAGGCAACCGGCTGCCTCGCCGAGCACGACGACCGGAGCGCCGGTGGCCTTTGCCGCGGCCAGTGCGCGCTCGGCGAGCGGCGGCACAGTGAAGATGATGCGGGCGCCGGAGTCCGCGAGCTGCCTGCCGAGCTCCTCGGCCGTGTACATCGGGTTGGCAGTGGTGTTGGTCGCGCCGATGCGCGCCACGCCGAAGAAGATCGCCGCGTACTCGGGAACGTTGGGGCTGTAGATGCAGGCGGTGCTCCCCTTGCCGAACCCGCGCGCCGCGAGCGCGGCGCTCACTCGTCCGGTGAGGTGCAGGAGCGCTCGATACGTGACCACGCGTCCCGTGGGGCCGTCGATGAGCGCAGGCTGGTCGAGGTAGTCGGCGACGTGCTCGAAGATGTACTCCGTGAGCGAGACGTCGGGGATCACGACATCGGGGAAGCGGCTACGGTGGACCACGCGCGGGCCTCGGGTGGGAAGGTGGCCTGTATATAGCGCCGCGCGCCCCGGCGCGCGATGTTCTGTGCATGACATCTGCCCCTCGCGAGCGCCTGCTTGCCCTCGACGTCTTTCGCGGCGCGACCGTCGCCGGCATGCTGCTCGTGAACAATCCCGGAAGCTGGGGCGCGATCTACCCGCCGCTCGCGCATGCTGCCTGGCACGGGTGGACGCCGACCGACCTGATCTTCCCTTTCTTCCTGTTCATCGTCGGCGTCACGACACATCTCTCGGCCGATGCGCGGCGCGCTCGCGGGGACGATGAGGGCGCGATCCTTCGCCAAGTGCTCACGCGCGGCGCCCTGATCATCCTCTTAGGCTGGCTGCTCGCGGCCTTCCCGTATTGGCCACTCACTCGCATCACCGAGATCCGACTGCCCGGTGTGCTGCCGCGGATCGGTCTCGCGTACATGGGAGCGGCGCTGCTCACGCGCCGCGGCTCGTTGCAACAGCAGGTGCTCACGCTCGTCGTGTTGCTCTACGGCTATTGGTTCGCCATGACGCTGCTGCCGGTGCCGGGGCAGCTCGGGATCGGTGCGAACCTGCTCGGTGACCCGAGTCGCTCGCTCGCGGCCTGGCTCGATCGACTGCTGCTCGACGGACACCTCTGGAAGTCGAGCCGCACCTGGGACCCCGAGGGGATCCTCTCTACCGTGCCGGCGATCGGCACCGTGATGCTCGGCGTGTTCACTGGACGATGGCTCGGCTCGGGACGACCGTTGGCTGAGCGGCTGAACGGGATGTTCGCCGCCGGTGCGATCGCGATGATGCTCGGTCTGATGTGGCACTGGTCATTCCCGATCAACAAAGCGCTCTGGACGTCGAGTTACGTGCTCTTCACCGGTGGTCTCGCCTCGGTGAGCATCGCGACGATCATGTGGATCACCGACGTCCAACGCAGCACCAAGTGGACCGGGTTCTTCGTGACGTACGGACTCAATCCGATGGTCGCGTTCCTCGGGTCGGGACTCATGGCCAAGGTGATCTACTCTCTCGTGAAGGTCGAGGTCGAGGGGAAGCAGGTGGCGGTGCAGGCGGTGATCCACCGAGGTGCGTTCGCCTCGTGGCTCGCGCCGCGTGATGCCTCGCTGGCGTTCGCGATCTGCTTCGTGCTCTTCTGGTATGCGGTGCTGCGCGTGCTGCAGCGGCGCGGGTTCGTGTTCAAGGTATGAGCGCGGCCGGCACCGGCGGCGCCGCGCGGCACGACGCGCGGCACGACGCGCTCTGCGCTACGTCAGGCGAGGACCGTCCTGAAGACCGCCGTCGCCTGACGCATCTCGTCCATGGTCCCGATCGAGACGCGGAGCCAGGTGTCGAGCGGCGGGAATGGACGCCCCACCGCGATGCCCTGCTCACGACAGGCGACGCGCACCGGCCGCGGATCGCGACGCAGGTCGATCAGGAGGAAGTTCGTGTCGCTCGGGCCCACCTTGTAGCCGGCTCCCTCGAAGAACGCGCGAGTGAAGGCCTTCGCCTCACGATTCTTGCGCTGTTCGTCGGCGATGTGCGCATGGTCGCTCACGGTCGCCGCAGCCGTCGCGAGGGCGAGCACGCTCGTGCCCGAGCCGACGCGGTACTCCTGCAGTAGGCGCGCGGTATCGACGTGCGCGATCGCATAGCCCGCGCGCAGGCCGGCCATGCCGAAGACCTTCGAGAAGGTGCGCGAGACGACCACCTTGGGATCGGCGATCGCCATCGGGATCGCCGTGGCATAGGTCCGGTCATCGACGTACTCGTGATACGCTTCGTCGACGAGGATGACGGTCTCGGGCGACGTGCGCCGGATGCGGCCGATGAACGACTTCACGGCCATCTCGCCGTGCACGGTCGCCGTGGGGTTGTTGGGGTTGCAGAAGAACACGAGGCCCGCACCGACGCTCTGCGCCGCCATTCCGTCGAGATCGAGCCGCAGTGCCGCGTCGACCGGTACCTCGACGACGGGCCGGCCGAGCAGTCGTGCGAACTTGGCGGGCGGTTCGAACGTCGGCGCCGCGCTCACGAGGTGCTTCGTTGGTGAGGTGAAGGCCTCGACGCACATGCGCAGGATCTCGCCAGAGCCCGCGCCGAGCACGACGTTCGCCGGCGATACGCCGTGCTCGCGTGCGATGGCGGCGATCAGTCCCACCTCGGCGGCGTCGGGATAGCGGTTCGCCTCACTGAGCATGGCCTTGAGCGCCTCGAGTGCCCGAGCACCCGGGCCATTCGGATTCTCGTTGCTGTCGAGCCGGATCAGGTCGGCGCGTTCGGGCGTGCTCGCGTCGCGCGCCCAGGCGGCCAGGCGTCCCTCGCTCCCACGTCCACTGACGAGCGGCGGACTCATGAGGCCGACGCCACCGAGTCCGAGGGCAGAGACGAAGGTGCGGCGAGAGAGAGGCATGGCGGTGCTCCGGTCAGGGTCTGGTCGAGGGTCCGGGCGGGATCTGGTCGGAATCTGGTCGCGAAGCTAACGCCTGAACTCGTTCTCCGCGAACGGCGCACGGAGCAGCGCTCGCACAGCCGGCACATAGAACTGCCAGAAGTCGCGCTCGGGGCTCTGCGTTGCCGCGGTGAGCTCGACCTGCGTCGCGGCGCGGTAGCGCGCGATCCCCGCGAACTCGTATCGCCCGGTCGGGAATCCCGCATCCGCGAGATCCGCTGCGAGATAGACGCGGTGCGAACCCCCGTCGGTGCGCCTCGTGAGCATGGGGATGCGCAACGGGATCGACTCGGCGGCGCGCAGTGAGTCTATGACACGCAACGAGGGCAGCACGAACTCGGCGAGGACCTCGGTGCCGGGGCGCGCCGTGAGGACAGGGAACCAGATCGGATATCCGCCACCGCCCTTCGCGGTGCCTAGTACGCTCGCGCCCTGCGCGGTCAGCGCGATGTGCGGAGCGACTCGCTCGGGCACGAGGTCGGCGATGATCCGCAGACGACCGTCGCGATGGACCATCGCGAGGGCGGGGCCCAGCGGCATGCGATCGTTCCCGTACTGCTGCCGGTACTCGCGGGGGAGCCACCGCGGGACGTCCAACGTGTCGTAGAGACTGATGAACGTGCGCCCGACCCAGCCCGTCCACGTGATGCCGAAGAGCTCCTCGATCTGCGCGCGCGCGGCGGGCGTTGTTGGCTCCTCGATCGAGTTGAACTCGAGCAGGATGTGCTTGCCGCGCGCGGAGAGGTCGACGATCGCCTGTGCGTCGGCGTCGGAGAGTCCACCGAAGATGCGCTCCGAGTAGTCCATGTGCGCGCGCTCGAGCTCGATCTGCTCGAGGTCATCCCTGTAGACGCCGTAGGCGTCGGTGACCATGAGCCAGTCGGTCTGCGAGAGGTCGAGCGAGGAGATCGGTCGGGGGCGCGCACGGTCGGTGGGGTCGTAGCCGGCGTGAGAGCCGATCAACTTCCAGCGATTGCCCTTGGGCGGCTGATACTTGTCGTGATTGAGCAGCCAGATGGCGCCCGAGTGCTCGCGTCCGGAGATGAACGGAACGGAATAGTCGACGAGCTGTACGCGCTCCGCGCGCCAGGGCGCGGCACGCCAGATGAGATGCGAGACCCAGAAGGGCGACGCCAGCACTGCCAGGACCAGGAGGACGAGTGCTACGACGCGGATGCGGCTCATGCGGCGATGTCTCGGGGAGGACGGTGCAGGGGAGGAACGAATCGTCGCACCGCGCGCGCTCAAGGGGAAGTGGAATTGTCGGACCTCGACGTGTGGCCACAGCGCGGCTGGCCATGGCGCGTCTGGCCAAACGTTCTCGCCGCCGGCAACGTTATCTGCACGTACCCGTTGGCTCTCGTGCTCAGACCCCTGCCAGAGACCGGAAATGCCGATCCGTCAATCGCATGCCTCCCGCGTGATCGCGTCAGCGCTCCTCGCTGTCTGCCTCGTCGCTCCGACCGACTCCACCGCGCAAGGTCCCGCGCCGATCACCCTCGACTCGTCGTTCTTGGCGAGTTTCCGGTGGCGCAACATCGGGCCCGACCGCGGCGGCCGCTCGATCGCGTCGTCCGGCGTGGTCGGCCGACGCCACGAAGCGTACTTCGGTGCCACCGGCGGCGGCCTTTGGAAGACGATGGACGGCGGCGACACCTGGTTCCCCGTCACGGACGGTCAGGTCAGGTCGGCATCGGTGGGCGCGGTCGCGGTGAGTGAGTCGAATCCCGACCTCGTGTACATCGGCATGGGCGAGACGGCGATCCGCGGCAACATCATGCCCGGCGACGGTGTGTATCGCTCCACCGACGCCGGGAAGCACTGGACCCATGTCGGATTCTCGGAGTCGCATGGCATCTCCAAGATCCGCATCCACCCGACCAATCCTGACATCGTCTACGTCGCGAGCTTCGGCAAGTACAGTGCGCCGAGCACGGAGCGTGGCGTGTTCAAGTCGACCGATGGCGGCAAGAACTGGCGTCGCGTGCTCTTCCGCGACGAGCGGTCGGGGGCGATCGACATCGCGATCGATCGCACGAATCCCAATGTGCTCTACGCCGCGCTCTGGGAGGCCTACCGCAAGGAGTATCAGATGTCGTCCGGTGGCGCGGGGTCGGGACTCTTCAAGAGCACCGACGGCGGCGAGACGTGGAAGGAGATCACGCGCAACGCGGGGCTTCCGGCTGGACTGATCGGGAGGATCGGCGTCGCGCTCACGGCCGCGAACCCCAACCGTGTCTACGCGCTCATCGAGAACGACAAGGGCGGCCTCTACAAGAGCGACGACGCCGGTGCGACCTGGACCCTGATGAACGAGAACCGGTCGATCCGTCAGCGCGCGTTCTATTACTCGCATGTGTTCGCCGACCACCAGAATGCCGACGTGGTCTATGCACAGAACACCTCGCTCTTCCGGTCGGCCGATCAGGGCAAGACGCTCACCTCGGTCGGCAACGGGACGCACGGTGACTTCCATGACCTGTGGATCGATCCCGCCGACCCGTCGCATCTCGTGGTCGCGAACGACGGCGGCGGCTCGGTCACGACGACGACCGGTCGCGACTGGACCGCGCAGGATTTCCCGACCCCGCAGTGGTACCACGCCATCACCACCAAGCACATCCCGTATCACGTGTGTGGTTCGCAGCAGGACAACAGCACGCTTTGCGTGCCGTTCAACTGGAACCTCGGCGGAGCGCGCTTCGGGTTCGGCCCGCCTCCGGACTCGGGCACCGGGGGCCCGGGTCCGGGCTATCGCGATCCGGCTGCGGGCGGCATGGCCGTCTCGTATCAGGCCGGCGGCGGTGAGCCGGGCTACATCGGCACCGATCCGATCGACCCCGATCTCTTCTACTCGGGCACGAATAACGGCGGCTACCTCGACAAGTTCAATCGTCGCACCGGGCTCTCGCGCGAAGTGAATCCGTACCCCTGGTTCTACTCCGGCGAGCCGTCGCGCGACATCAAGGAACGCTGGCAGTGGACCTTCCCGATCCTCTTCTCGCCGATCGATCCCAAGCGGCTCTACGTGTCGTCGCAACGGCTCTGGATGACGACCGACGGCGGGCAGAACTGGACGGCGCTCTCGGGTGATCTCACGCGGCACGCGCCCGAGACGCAGGGCCCGTCGGGCGGTCCGATCACCGGCGACATGAATGGTCCCGAGGTCTATGGGACGATCTTCGCAGTCGCGCCGGGCAAGCGTGATGTGAACGTGATCTGGGTCGGCTCCGACGACGGACTCGTGCATGTCACGCGCGACGGTGGGAAGAACTGGACGAACATCACCCCACCCGGCATGCCCGACTTCGGCCGCGTGAGTCAGATCGACGCTTCGGCCTTTGACGACGGCACCGCATTCGTGTCGGTCCGCCGGCCGCTGCTCAATGACTTCTCACCGTACATCTTTCGCACGACCGACTTCGGACACAGCTGGACGAAGATCGTCGCGGGCATTCGTGCCGACGACTACATCCATGCAGTGCGCGAGGACAAGAATCGCCGCGGACTGCTCTACGCGGCCGGACAGCACGGCGTCTACATCTCGTACGACGACGGCGCGCACTGGCAGTCGCTGCGGCTCAACATGCCCGACGTCCCGGTCGCCGACCTCATCGTGGAG
>JANOTB010000225.1:0-2080 GCA_031416115.1 Gemmatimonadota bacterium | reverse complement strand
CCATGACGGCGTTCGATGCCCCCCTGCATGTATCCCCGAAACGCGGTCTCCTCAACCAAGCCCGACACAAGCGCGCTCATCACCAGCCACGCGAACACAGTAATCGCTGGATACTGCGTAGGATCCAGATCCTGTTGCCGCGGGAGCGTGACCATTCGGGCGAGCACCCCTTGAAGCAGTAGCGTCGCGAGCAGTCCGAGCACCCCAGCGCCGAGCGCCGGCCCCCACAGGTCGTCTGGCACCCGATTCGCTCGCCCGCCGAGCCGCCGGGCCTCAGCGGTCCCGGGCGGTCGGCCGCGGCCTCTGGCGAAGTACAGCCACCACGCGACGAGGATCGGCGCCATGACGACCGCCGCCCACGGAATGTTTGACGCGTACTGGGTGTTCGCCGCGACGAGGCGTGACCACGGTAGCGTACCCGCTAATCCCACAGCGAGCCCGATCGCGACGGCACGAACGAGGACCGGCATGCGCCTCCAATGGTTCACGTAGGGCTCCGCTCAACTGCAGTCCTTCACATAAAGTGGAGCAGTGACCCCACAACCGCGACCGCACCCGCGCTCGTCGGCCGCACGCTTCGTTATGTGGCCGCGATCTGATCCACGCGTCGCCGCCACTCCCCGGCGATGATGGGCCAAGGGCGCTGGAGCAGGCGTCCCAGTACGTCCCGAATCGCGTGTCCAGGTGTCCGCAGGAACTCTCTCACCGCATCAACACCGCCCGACTCATGCACCATCTGGGCCAGCACGGCGCCGGCGGCGTTGCGGATCTCGGACGAGACACTCATATCGTACACAATCACGTCGAGGTCGAGTTTCGGCTGTGTCCTCAGGAGCGAGGCAAGATGCCGCACCGAACCTTGAAAGTCTCGGCCGGCCGTCCCGCCGAACCAGGTCGGCACACCCTCCGAGGCGAGGAGGGATGTGCTGCCCCCGCGAATGATCGGGAGGAGCATCAGGTGCGCGAGTTCGTGCCGATAGTCCTCGCCGAGGGCCGGGATGCCACAGAAGACCTGAAAGTTGACCGGCTTCGCGAAGCCACCGGCGGCCCCGAAGCGCTCTGGCACGACCACGCCGAGAATCTCCATCGCCTGGTCGACGCTCTCCGCGACGTAGTAGTCGATTCGCGGAGGCGCCGGCACGCCGAATGCTGTGGCGAGGGAATCTACGAAGGCCGCGGCCCGGACGGCCTTGGTCGGGTCGAAGCGCAACGCGGGGGCAACGCGGTAGGCGATGCGGCCGCGCGTCTCGCGGGCCCACGTACTTGTCCTATGCGGCAACGCATTGGCGAGCACCCAGCGCCTGCCCTCGCGGCGAGCGTACACGGTCATCGTAAGCACGGGCGTCGTCGCCGAATCACGCGAGGTGAGGCCCGCGGGCCAGAACCGCGTCACGATCTGGTATGCACTGTCGACCGCCACGTTGACGGGCGTGACGCTCAGAACTTCCGGGACGGCCTGGTCAGGTAGGTAGAAGCCGGCCAGGTCATACATCGGCCACTGGGCCTGCTCCGAAGCACTCCAAAGCGGCGACGGCGTTCCGGCATTCGCCGCGAACTGGCCGTTCTTGGACGCCAGGTAGTCGTCCCAGACTTGCCGGACTGAGAGCTCCGACGCTTTAGTCGGTGCTCCGACGCACGCACTCAGGCTAGCAGCGAGGAGAAGCGTGGCGAACGAGGGGCGCGCCCTCACGTGCCCGGCGACAGTTCTCCAATAATCCTGCACGATGCAGGCGCCCCCACTCAAGGGCGAGTTCGAGCGCGTTCCGCACCCTTTGATCACCGCCGCAATCGCTCCGGCATCCCCATGCGCGACAACAGCTCCTGATACCTCGGCTCCTGCCGAACTGGATACAGCGGCGGCATCGCATTCAGTACCTGCAACAAGTCCGGGTCACGCTCCGCGATCGCTTGGTGAAGCAACGCGTACGCGCTGTCCTTCTTCCCGACGAGGAATAGCAGACCGCCGCGCTGCGCAAGTCGCGCGTCACCATCAAGCGCCGTCAGCGCGCGCTGGACACCAGCAGTGTCGCCTTTCCGCGACGCGGTGAGTCCCTCGTTGAAGAGCCGCACCCAGTAGTCC
>JANOTB010000224.1:0-4929 GCA_031416115.1 Gemmatimonadota bacterium | reverse complement strand
CTCTTTGATCCGCGCCTTGTTGTTCTCGATGTTGTTCGCGAGCTGAGCTTCCATGGGGTAACCCTCGGTCGCCATCTGCAGCGCCGGCGTGAGCACCTGCTCGAGCGACATCGTGCCGTATTCGGCGAGCATCGTCATGAGTCCGCCCGGTGTGCCGGGCGTGACCGCTGCGAGCGGCCCGAACTCGGGAGGATTCTCCATGCCGCGGCTGCGATAGAACTCGGCCGTCGCCCCCGAGGGCGCCATGCCGAGCGCGTTGATTCCGATGACCTTCTTGAGGCCGGGATGATAGATGAGCGCCTGCGTCTCGCCGCCGCAGGCGAGCGTGTCCCACATGGTGCAGACCGCGGCGAGCATCGCGGCAGCGGCGTCGACCGCGTTGCCGCCCTGGTGGAAGATCATCGCGCCGGCCGTGGCGCCGAGTGGTTTGCCGGTGACGGCGATCCAGTGCTTGCCGTGGAGTTGGGGCTTCTCGGTGCGTTGGGCGGCGGCGGGAGTCATGAGCGCCGCGGTGGCGAACGTGAACGCGAATAGTCGGAAGGCGAGACTGGAGAGACGCATTTCGGTGGGATGAGGGTGCTGGTGGAAGATGTACATATCGAAGGTCCCGAGCTACGGCGTCCGGCGCTGCGTTGTGCGAGCGCCCGCCGCTCACATGGCTCCGGTCGGCTTCAACCATCGGTCGAGCCACTTCCGCTCGTTCAGCATCCGATGCACCACGTTCCAGCTCCCGGTGATGCCATGCGGCATCCCAGCGTACTGGATCATCTGCGCCGGCACGCCGTTCTTCTTGAGGGCGACGTACATCTGCTCGGCTTCGGAGTATGGAACGCGCTGGTCCACCTCTCCGTGGATGAAGAGCGTCGGCGCGCGCACGCGCGAGGCGTAGGTGAGAGGTGATTGCCGGATCATCCGTGCCCGTGCCTCCTCCTCCCACGGTGTGCCGAGGAACTCGGTCTCCTTCGTGCGCGCGATGTCGGCGGTGCCGTAGTCGCTCACCCAGTTCACGATCCCGGCGCCGGGGATGGCCGCAGCAAAGCGCTCAGGATACTGTGTGATCAGCCAGTTCGTCATGAAGCCGCCGTACGAGTGACCCATGGTCGCGACGCGAGCGCGGTCCACCCCGTGCGTGGCGATCACATGGTCCACGCCGGCCATCACGTCCTCGCCGTCCCGGTCCCCCCAGGCTCCCCACGTCGCCCAGAGGAACTGTTCGCCATAGCCGGTGCTGCTTCGAAAGTTGACCTTGAGCACGAAGTAGCCATTGGCCGCGAGGTACTGGCTCTTGAAGTCGAACGCGTAGCCATCGGCGGCGTGCGGGCCGCCATGATTGAGCACGACCAGCGGGTAGGAGCCACTTCCGACGCGATAGCCCTGCGGCGGTAGGAGCCACCCCTCCACCGTTGTGCCGTCCTTGCTCGAGAAACGCAGCCGCTCGGCGCGGCCGAGCGCGACCTCGGCGGTGAGGCCGGCGTTGAGCTCTGTGAGGCGCTGCTCCGACGAGCCGTCGATGTTCGCGACCCACACCTCGGAGGGTGCCTCGATCACACCAACGGTATAGGCGATGCGCGTGAAGGCGCGGTCGAAACTGACGCCACTGATGCGGCGCTCGCCCGTGGTGACCTGCTCCACCTCACCACCCGCGATGGCCACACGGAAGAGATGAATGCTGCCACCGATGCCGCCGGTGAAGAAGATGTACTTGCCGTCGGGACTCCAACGCGCGCCATTGGGGAGGAACTCCCACTCGCCAGTGAGGATGCGCTCAGCACCGCCGGTGGCGGGGACGATCGCGAGGTCCGTCGCGCCACCATGGTGGAGACTCTGCGCGATGACCGCGTCGGTGGAGAGCTGGCGCGTGTAGAGCACCCACTTGCCGTCGGGTGACGGTATCGCGTCGGAGTGGTCGTGGTCGTCGCTCGGCGTGAGCCGTTGCAGCACTTCCTGCGGTGTGACCGTATAGACGGCCGCGCTCTCGTAGCGCCGCTCGTCGCGCGACGACGAGTCGGCGGCGAAGACCAGCCGCGTGCCATCGCCGCTCCACCGCACACCGGTGAGGCGGAGTCCGAGCCGAGTCAGCTGGCGCTCGGTGCCGCCGGTGGGCGTGAGGAAAATCTCCTGTGGCGGCGTCACCTCTGGGTCGGTGCGATCGGGCACGGGGAAGCGCTGCCCATCGCGCTGGAAGTCGAGCCAATCGAACTGCACGCCCTTGAATCGCTCCTCGTGGCGGCGTTCGAAGTCAGTGAGGGCGGGCTTGGTGCGCGCGACGGGGGGCACATCGCGCACGATGGCGACTGCAGAACCGTTGGGCGAGCGGAGTGTGATCGCGCGGGAGTTCGGCGCGCCGTCGCGAGGCACGGCACCGGCGCGGTCGGCCGTCGGGTCCGGCGCTGGGGTATGGACCTTGGCGGAGGGGTCGAGGGTCCAGGCACGCTCGCCCTCTGCCCAGCGCAGCCTACCGTCGTCGCTCCACCGTGGCGCAGTCGCATTGGTGCTGGCGCTGGAGAGCCGGTGCGCCGCCATCGCGCCGTCGGAGGAGGCGAGCCAGACCTCAGCGGGCTCGGCGTTCGTGGCCTCGTCGCGCGACGCGACCGTGAACGCGACCCACTTGCCGTCCGGCGAGAGCTGCGGCGCGCCGGGCGTACGGATGCGGTAGTAGTCCTCGATGCGCAGCGGACGCTGTGCATGCAGCGCGAAAGGGAGCGCGAGAGGCAGGGCAAGCAACAGCGCGGCGCGCATCATGGCACACTTCCCTTGCGGTAGTCCAACTGCGGCTTCTGCGCGCCGAGTGCGGTGCTGTATCTGAACCCAGGCCCGCGCTTGCGTTCGAGCTCGGCCTTAGCGGAGTCGATCGTCGAGGGCGCAGAGAAGAGATCGGCGCCCGTGAGCGCCATCGTCTTTGCGGCCACCATCATCCCTCTGGCGCCGATGCTCATGCCACCGGCCGCGACGGCCTGCCACGAGTGCGCGGCGGTGCCGGGCACCCAGGTCGCCGCCGAGAGCTGCACGGTGGGCACCACCCAGCTCACGTCGCCCACGTCGGTGGAGCCTGCCCCCGCCGCGCCGATCAGGAGCGGCTTCACTGTCTCCGTGTTCGCGAACGGTAACGGCGTGAAGTTGTTCGACCGCTGCACCTGCTCGGCGAACGCGCGCTCAAGGGGTGTGTAGGTGAAGCCGCCCACTCGCTCGAGCGCGCGTTGCTGCACGTGCGCCAGCGTCTCGTTCGGCATCAGTGAATACACCGAGCCGACGAGTTGAAGGTCCATCGTGGTCCCGGTGCCCATCGCCGCCCCGCGCGCGGCTGCGTTCACCCGCGCCCAGATGTCGTTCACGATGCGCATCTCGACGTGCCGCACGACGTAGTAGACCTCGGCCTCGTCCGGCACCACGTTGGGCGCGCGGCCACCGTCGGTGATCACGTAGTGGATGCGACTGCCGTCGGGGATATGCTCGCGCAGCATGTTGGTCATGCTGCTCATCGCCTCCACCGCATCGAGCGCCGAGCGCCCGCGTTCCGGCGAGGCGGCGGCATGCGCGGCGACGCCATGGAAGCGGAACTTGCCGGAGATATTGGCCATCGATCGCTCGCCATTCACGGAGTTCTCGTCACCCGGGTGCCAAGCGATCACTGCGTCCACGTCGTCGAAGACACCATCGCGCACCATGTAGACCTTTCCCGCCCCGCCTTCCTCCGCCGGTGTGCCGATCATGCGCAGTGTGCCCTTCACGCCGTTAGCGACCATCCACTCCTTGAGGGCGATCGCGGCGGCGACGCTCGCGGTGCCGAAGAGATGGTGGCCACACCCGTGGCCCGGCCCGCCGGCGATGAGTGCCTTGCGCTCAGGCGTCGAATCCTGCGAGAGGCCGGGCAGCGCGTCGAACTCGCCGAGCAGAGCGATGACCGGCTTTCCGCTGCCGAACTCGGCCACGAAGGCCGTGGGCTCGCCCGCAGTGCCGGTGGTGATGGTGAAGCCCGCCGCGCGAAGTTCTCGCTGCAGGAGTGCTGAGCTGTTCGTCTCCATGTAGCCGACTTCGGCGAGGCCCCAGATGCGCTTGGCGATGCCGCCATAGTGCGCCGCGCGGGTATCGAGCCCGGCGAGGATCGCTGCGGTGTTGGCGGCGGGCCTGGGGAGGGCAGGTGCCCCCTGTGCGCGCAGAAGGGGCGCGGCGAGAGCCAAGGCGATGCAGCCGAGAGCGGCGCTTCGAGCCGTTGCACGGACGGACCAGCGAGCCGAGGAGCAGGGGATCGACGACATGGAGAGCCTGGGAGATAGGGTTCGGAGTTGCCTCCGGGACGCTGGCGGTCAGGGCGTCCCCATCCGAACCTACCACAATCGCTCCACTCAGCGAGCGCATTCAGCGCGCACGCGCGCTTCGGCGACTGCATGTCCGCGATTCGCGTAACGCCGTCGACCTCACTCGCCCGCGAACCGCCCCTGCGCCGCCCGCACCGCCGCCACCAGCCGCGTGACATCATCCGCCGTGCTGTACACCCAGAACGACGCCCGCACCGTCGAGTGCGCTCCAAGCGCCCGCATGAGCGGCTGCGCACAGTGGTGCCCCGCCCGCACGCACACGCCTTCCACGTCGAGCGAGGTCGCGATGTCATGCGGATGCACGTCGGCCACACTGAAGCTCACCACGCCACTCCGGCCCGCAGCGTCAGCCGTGCCATGGAGCGTGAGACCAGGAATGGTCGCGAGCGCACGCATCGCCGCCGCCGTGAGCGCGATCTCATGCGCGCGCACCGCCTCCATGCCGAGCGCGTCGAGATAGTCGCACGCCGCTGCGAGTCCGATCGCCGCTTCCACATTCGGCGTCCCCGCCTCGAACTTGTGCGGGAGCACGTTCCACGTGGTGTGGTCGTCGTTGACCCACTCGATCATGTCGCCGCCGAAGTGATACGGCGGCATCGCCTGCAGGATCGCG
>JANOTB010000223.1:0-6209 GCA_031416115.1 Gemmatimonadota bacterium | reverse complement strand
AGCTGATGGTCGCGCTTGAGTCGATCGCGCAGCGACTCTCCCTCCACGTACGGCATCACGTAGAACACGTTGCCGTCGGCTTCACCAGAGTCGAAGAGCCCGAGGATGTGCGGGTGCTGGAGATTCGCGGTGGTCTTGATCTCGACCAGGAACCGCTCGGCGCCGAGGATCGCGCTGAGCTCCGGCCGCAAGACTTTGAGCGCGACCTTGCGGTCGTGACGCACGTCGTGCGCGAGGTAGACCGTCGCCATCCCGCCCGCGCCGAGCTCGCGCTCGATGCGGTAGCGGTCAGCGAGGGCGGTTACGAGGCGTTCCGGGAGGTCAGTCACCGGGAGAACCTACGACTCAGCGGCGTCCTTGGCGACTCTGCGGCCGCGGCCAGACGATTCCCGCCTGGTCCGGTCGGGTCACCAACGCGGTACGCTGGTGGGCTAGCTGGAGGGCGACCGGCTCGCGAGCCTGAGCGGCTGCGCCGCGCCACAGGTCATCGACCGCCAGAGCCACTCCGCCGGTCCGTAATTGAATCGGCGGAACCACCACCGAACTCACTGGAGAAATAGATGATTGAGGCAGCAGCAACGGAAGATGACGTGGGCTGGTCTCCGAAGATGTGCGACAAGAACGGCGTCGCAGGTGGCTCTGGTGACTCTGCAGGGTACGGGAGGAACTAACCCACGCAAAACGCGGGGGCCAGCCCAGTCATGACTTCTAGGTTGCCGCGAGCGCGGGATGGCTCTACGACCGCGCGCACCCTAGATTTCTATCCATGCGTCTCTCCTTCGAGCTCACCGAGGCCCAGCAGGGCCAGCTCAACGCCATCGCCCAGCGGCTGAACGTGCCGGTGGACGCGCTCGCGGCCGCGGCGCTGCGCGATCTGATCGACCGTCGCGAGGCCGCGTACGAGACGGCGGCGCGCCATGTCGTCGAGAAGAACACCGAGCTCTACCGCCGGCTCGCGTAGCCGTCGCCCGTCCGCGTGGCGACCCGCTTTCTCTCGCTCGCGGAAGTCCTCGATCTCTACGGACGCGTGCTCGTGGCCGGCGGGGGCTCGTCGGCCATCCGTGACCTGGGCTCTCTCGAATCGGCGCTCGCGCAGCCACGCGCATCGTTCGCCGACGAGGACTTGTATCCGACTCTCGCGGAGAAGGCGTCGGCCCTCGGCTTCTCCTTGATCCGCAACCACCCTTTCGTTGACGGGAACAAGCGGATCGGCCACGCGGCCGTTGAAGTCTTTCTGGTTCTCAATGGCTACGAGCTTCGGCGACCGTCGACGAGGCGGAGTCGATCATTCTGGGCGTCGCGGCGGCAACGACGAGTCGCGAGGCGTTCACCGATTGGCTGCGTTCGCGCATCGAAAAGCGGCCGGCACCGTAGCCGCTCAGACAGGCACATCCAGGCAGGCGTCGCGCTGTGGGTCGAACGGTCTGTCCGTTCGGTAGACGCGCGTGACCGTCCCGCACGTATCACCCAAGGGGCGAACCCTCACGACGTCCCCGGCGTGTCCGGCTGTGTTGGAGTCGACCACCCTCAACGCCCTTGCCGGTACACGGGCCCCCACTTCAGGTTTCGAGACGCCTACTTCTCCCGCCCCCGCCCCCCCAACGCCAGCACCTTCTCAATCCCCATCCCCTCCGCCTCCGCCTGGAAGTTCATCACCACTCGGTGCCTTAGCACGCTGAACGCCACGGCATCCACATCCTCCAAGTCCGGCACCGTGCGCCCGTCCATCGCCGCCCGCGCCTTGGCGCCGAGCACGAGGTACTGCCCGGCCCTCGGCCCCGCGCCGAAGTTCACGTACTTCTTCACCGCCGCCGTCGCCGAGGGATCATCGGGCCGCGTCGCGCGCGCGAGGCCCACCGCGTAGCTCACGAGCGACGGCGGGGCAGGGAGACGACGGACGAGTTGCATCATCTCGCGTAGCTTCTCCGCCGAGAGCACCGGCGTCACCTTGTTGTTCTGCACGCCGGTGGTGGTCGAGACGATCGCCTCTTCCTCCTCCACCGTCGGGTAGCCGATCCGCAACTCGTACATGAACCGGTCGAGTTGTGCCTCGGGGAGGTGATACGTGCCCTCTTGCTCGATCGGGTTCTGTGTTGCGAGCACGAAGAAGGGCTCAGGCAGCGAGTACGTCTTGCCCGACACCGTCACCGAGTGCTCCTGCATGGCCTCGAGCAGCGCGGCCTGTGTCTTTGGCGGCGCGCGGTTGATCTCGTCCGAGAGCACGATGTTCCCGAACACCGGCCCACGCGCGAAGGTGAAGGCGCGCTTGCCGGTGCCGTGGTCCTCCTCGAGCAACTCGGTGCCCGTGATGTCGCTGGGCATGAGGTCGGGCGTGAACTGGATGCGCGAGAACTGAAGGTCGAGCGCCTGCGCGATGGTCGAGATCAGCAGCGTCTTCGCCAGACCCGGCACGCCGATGAGGAGCACATGGCCGCCGGCGAGGATCGCCGAGATCATGTTGTCCACCACCTGATGCTGGCCGACGATGCGGCGGCTGATCTGCTTGGCGATGTCGACCCGCGCCTGGGCGAGCTGCGCGAGGAGGTCGAGGTCCTGCTGGTCGGACGGTGGCACGGGACTCCGCGGGATGAGGTCAGTCCCTCTCTACGGCGAGCCGGAATGTAATGCTGAATGCCAAACGAAAAAGGCGGAACAGCCATTGCTGTCCCGCCCACCTCCCACCTCCCACCTCCCACCTATCTCCCGACAGTGAACTCCACCCGCTGGGTCACCGGAAAGTTGGCGCTCTCGAGCGTCGCCACCGCAACATAGCGCCCAGGAGCCGGAGCGTCCCACGCGTCCTCGTACCGCAGCAGATCACTCGTGCGGAGCACACGGTTCTGCATCGACTGCGTGAAGATCCGTCCCTCGCTCCAACGCCACACCTCACGACCGAGCGAGTCGAGCACAACGAACTCGTGCGTGCGGCCGTCGGCGAAGGTGAGTTCGAGCTTCTTCTTGCCGGCGTTCATCACGGCGAACGCGAAGTGCACATCGTCGTCCACCGTCACGTCGAGCGATGGCGCGAGTGGCGACGAGGGATCAGCACCCACCGTGCGCGTCGGTTCGCTGCGCGCACTCGCACTCGCGCTCTCATTGTGCGCCCGCGGCCCGCATGCGAATGCGAGCGCCGCTGAACACAACAACGTGATGGGGACCGATCCGTTCATCAGAGTGACCGCGTTGAATGCAACTGGTCAGCAGGCGCCGCATCGCGTGCTGTCCAGCTTTGCGAAACTAACTTATCAACATCTGGACGATTCGTCAAACGGTGGGTAACGGCTAAGTGAGCCGCACTACGCGAGTTGCCGAGAAGTCACATATCTGCCGATCTGCAGCAACTGGTCTCTCGGTTGCCCATTCGGTGCGTGTTCGGTGAGTCGCGCCGTCATACGCCGCAAGTGAACATGGTGCGCAGCTGGTCTGCCCACGTGATCAGGTGCGGTCCAGACACCGCTGAGCCGTTCACTGCAGCAAGTATCGGCGCGCGAATCGTGATCTCATGCGCGAGCGGCGGATCGAGTTGGCGGCAACGCATTCACAGAGGGGGAACGCGCTTGCGCTTTTTTTCACAAGCCTCTATTTTTCCCCTCCGAATGGAGGACGAACCCACCCCGTCGGATGACGCGAACAAGCGCCGCGATCAGAGCGCACCAGACGCCCTGGAGCGGCTGCGCGGCAGACGCTCGCAGGACGGGGGTGTGGGCAAGTACGCGGGGTTCGGCGTCCAGTTCGCGATCGCGGTCCTCCTCTTCCTGTACGCTGGGAACTGGGTCGACCAACGGGTTGGTACCTCTCCGCTCTTCTTGGTGCTGGGCGTGTTCGTCGGCGCCGGGGCCTCGTTCTACTCGATCTACCAGCGCCTCATGACTGATCAGCGAGCAGCGGCGCAGCGCGCCGCCGAACGCAAACGCGAGGGGCGCTGAACGTGACGGCCGCGGCCGGCAGGAGCTCCCGTGGGGTGGTGGTCCGCGCCCTCCAGTTCGCCGCAGCGTCGGCGTTGGTGGTGTTCGGCCTCGCCTGGGTGATCACCGCCGTCGCGGCGAGCGACACGGTGTCGCGGGCGGTGTGGACGAGCGCAGCGCTGGCGTTCGGAGTGCAGTTGGTGACGTTCGCGGTCGCGTGGCCGTTCCTGGCGAAGAACCCGCTCATGGGATGGGGTCTCGGGTCGCTGCTGCGACTGCTCACGTTGGTGCTATATGCATTGGTGGGGGTCGGCTCGTCTGGGCTCGCGGCGTCTCCGGCGCTCCTCAGTCTCGCGGGCTTCTTCTTCGTCTCGATGTTGCTCGAATCTCTCTTCCTGAAGCCATGAAGCACGGATCGTTCGCCGTCCTGTTGTCCCTCGCGCTGTTGGCCGGCGCCCCAGTGCGCGCGCAGGAGCCGGAGGCCACGGCTCCTCATGCGGCGCCGGTAGGGCGCGTCGACATCATCACGCCGCACATCACCGACGGGAACCACCTAGAGCTGCCGTGGGTGCTCCCGCCGTTCTTCATCGAGTACACGCTCCCGACGTGGGAGCCGGTCCATATCGGCCCGCTCGCGCTCGACCTCTCGCCGACCAAGCATGTGGTCATGCTGCTCGTCGGCTCGCTGGTGCTCACGATCGTGATGTTGCTCACGGCGCGCGCGCATCGGCGCGCGAGCGCCGCCGGAACAGCGCCGCGCGGAGGAACGAACGCGATCGAGGCGATGATCCTCTACATCCGCGACGAGGTCATCCTGCCCAATGTGGGTCCCCATGGTGAGGGGTTCGTGCCCTACCTCATGACGGCCTTCTTCTTCATCCTCACGCTGAATCTGCTCGGCCTGGTGCCCTACGGCGCGACCGCCACCGGCAACATCTCGGTGACCGCGACCATGGCGATCATGACCTTCATCACCGTGGAGATCGCCGGCATCCGCGCCAATGGACTCGGCTACCTGAACACGATCTTCTACTGGGACAAGACGCAGGCCCCGGTCATGCGCGTCATCCTCTTCCTGATCATGAGTCCGGTCGAGCTCATCGGGAAGTTCACCAAGCCCTTTGCGTTGGCGATCCGCCTCTTTGCCAACATGACGGCGGGGCACATCGTCGTTCTCGCGTTCGTCGGGATGATCTTCACCTTCTCGGCCGTGGGCAACCCATTGGTGCGCGTGGTGGCGATGGGACTGCCAGCGATCATGGCCGTCGCGATCATGATGCTCGAACTGCTGGTGGCCTTCCTGCAGGCGTTCATCTTCACCCTGCTCTCGGCCGTGTTCATCGGGCAGATGCGCGCGGCGCATCACTAGACCGCACTATCGATCCACCAGTGCACAAGTACCTGTACCTCGGCGAGCGCCGAGGGAACCTCGCTGGGCGAATGCCCAATGGCGGGGAGCGGCCGGTAGGGCGCGCAGTACCACGCAGTCAACTTCTCTTAAGGATCCGACCATGATCTTCCCGTTCATGCAGGCGGCCGCTGAAGCGGCCCAGAGCAACTCGCAGGGCCTCGCCCTGATCGGTGCCGGACTCGGTGCCGGACTTTCGGTGATCGGCGCCGGCATCGGCATCGGCAACATCGGCGGCAAGGCGACCGAGGGCATCGCCCGTCAGCCCGAGGCCGCTGGTGAGGTCCGTGGTCTGGCGATCGTGCTCGCCGCGTTCGTCGAAGGCGCTGCGCTGTTCGGCGTCGTCGTCGCGTTCCTGATCCAGTTCAAGTACTAGTCCCACCGGCGCGGCGCCGCGGCCCTGTGCCGTGGCGCCCGCGCGGCTGGTTCCTCCTTTCAATTCCTCCGATGCGCTCCTCGCTCCCGGTCCTGCTCGCTTTCCTCGCCCCCGTCACGGCTTCCGCTGCCGAGGCCGCGGGTGGCAAGGTGAACCTGCTCGACCCGCACTACGGCCTGATGTTCTGGACGATCCTCATCTTCGTCGCCGTGCTGCTGGTCCTCAACAAGTACGCCTTCAATCCGATCCTCGAGGCGGTGCGCGGCCGCGAGAAGGATCTCACCGACGCGATCGCCGCGGCGGCGGCCGACCGCGAGGCCGCATCGCGCCTGCTCGCGGAGCACCGCGCCGCGATCGAGGCCGCCCGCAACGAAGCACAGCGCTACATCGCCGAAGGCCGCGCGACCGCCGAGTCGCTGCGAGGCGAGATGCTCGAGCAGACGCGGCTGCAGCAGGCCGAGCTCCTCGATCGCGCGCGCAAGGAGATCGAGAGCGAGAAGGTGAAGGCGATCGACGAGCT
>JANOTB010000222.1:0-17021 GCA_031416115.1 Gemmatimonadota bacterium | reverse complement strand
GAGGTGCTCGGCCTGTACGCGACCGAACAGGAGATGCCCCGACGGCAGATAGCGGGCGGTCGATCCCCTCAAGAGCACCCGATGCTTGCGAGTGCGCGAGTCGAGAACGCCGATATCGAACGCCTGGGCGCCGCGCTCCCGCGCGATGTTGAAGAGGACACCGCGTCCGCCGGGCAGTGCCCATGGGCCAGCGTGCCATGACTCGGTCGAGTCCGCCGGCGTTGACGCGACCTCGGGCGACGCGCCCCCGGTCTCCCGGATGCGTGCGAGCCCGTCCCCTTCGAGGCGCCCGTCATAGTAGAGGTACCCGTCCTCGCTCCACGTCACTCCGCCGAAGTCGACGAGCGAGTCGGTGAGTGTCACCGCGACACCTCCGGCGAGTGAGACGACCCTCAACTCCCGCGGAGCACCGGTGACGAACGCGATGCGTTTGCCGTCGGGCGAGAATACAGGGTTGTAAGCACCATCGGTCGACGGGATCGGTTGCACGGTGAGGTCGTCCAGCCGACGCAGGTAGAGCTGTGTCGACCCCGCAGTGTTCCGGCGCCCGACGAAGACCACCGTGCGTCCGTCCGGCGAGAGCGCGACGCGATAGTTCGCCGTCTCGTGCGACAAGGTGGTCGAATCGCCGGGATCTATCCGGAAGGTCGTCGGCAACGCCGGCGCCTCGGGCCGCATCCATCCCCACGCTGCCAGCGCGAGTGCGAGCGCAGCCGCCGCACTCACGCCGGCGAACAGCCGCCGCGATACACCATTCACGCGTGACGCCGAGCCCGCGCCGCTCATCGCCGCCTGTGCCGTCGTGAACCCCGGATTCCGCAGCGCATCGGAGAAGGCGCGCGCACTCTCGAACCGGTCGGCCGGCAACTTCTCGAGCGCCTTCCCCACGGCCGCTGCCACATGCGGCGGAACCGTCTTCCGGTACTTGGTGACCATCTCCGCCGGTTCGGCGATGATCTTCATGATGATCTGCTGCGCGCTCGCACCGGTGTGCGGCGGATTCCCTGTGAGCATCTCGAACAGCACGCTCGCCAGCGAATACACATCGCTCCGGCCGGTGATCTCCTTCTCGGCCGTCGCCTGCTCGGGACTCATGTAGTGCGGCGTGCCGAGGCTGAGGCCGGTCTCGGTCATGCGGCCGCCGGCCGCCGCGCTCACCGCCAGTGCGATCCCGAAGTCGGCGACCATCGGCCGGCCACCCTGCAGCAGGATGTTCTCCGGCTTGATGTCGCGATGGATGACGCCGTGCTCGTGCGCGTACTGCAAGGCGTCGGCGACCTCGGTCGCGATCCGGATCGACTCCTCCACGCCGAGCTGCGTCTCGCGATCGAGCTTGGTGCGCAGCGTCTCGCCGTCGATGAACGGCATCACGTAGAAGAGGAAGCCGTCGGCCTCACCCGAATCAAAGAGCGGGAGGATGTGCGGATGACTGAGCGAGGCGGTCGTGCGGATCTCGACGACGAATCGGTCGGCGCCGAGCACGGCGGCGAGCTCAGGCTTGAGGACCTTCACCGCGACCTTCCGCTGGTGCTTCAGGTCGTGCGCGAGGAAGACGGTCGCCATGCCCCCGGCGCCGAGCTCACCCTCGAGGCGGTACCGGTCGGCTAGGGCCTTCGCGAGGCGTTCGGACTGGTGCATGGTCGGCGAAAACGTACCCTTCGCGGCGACGTCCGGCCATACTCCGAGCGACTTCTCTCCCTGAGCATTTCATGGACGCCCTCGTCTCCGGCTTGCACCACGTCACGGCGAACGACGAGCGCGCCCCTTGGGTCCGCCCAGACATTCCCGCGGCGCAGGCGATCCGCGGCATTCACAACCCGTCGGACAGAACGGACTCGGCACGGTGCATCGCGTCGCGTTCGCGAAGGGGCTCGTGGACGCGATCGTCGCGACGAGCTAGCACTACTACTCGCTGGGGTACCTGTCGACTTCGGCGAAGTACTCCGCTACGTCCATCGAGAATGGCGGGACCCCCTCGCGCAGCGTCCACACGAGTTCGCCCGTGAGGATCTCGGGTTCGGTGTCTCCCTTCCGCCAGCGCTCGATCAGGCGCTGGCCAGCATCGATGATCCAGTACTCGCCGACGTTCTCCTCCATGTAGATCGCCCGTTTGCGGTATCGATCGGAGCGTGCGGTGCTCGGAGAGAGCGCCTCGACGACGAGCAGCAAGGACTTCCATTCGGACCAGCGAGTTGGCGTGCCCTCGGGAAGCGCCGGAACAACGAAGATGTCGGGCTGCACGAGACGCCGCGGCGAGAAAATGACGTCGGCTGGAGCGGCGAGCGCCCTCCCGAGGCCGCTCGCGCGGAGATACTCGCGAAGCCTCCCATGGAGCTCGGCGCTGGCGGCTTGATGCCTCCACGTCGGCGCCGGCGTCACGAACAGCTCCCCGTCGAGCACCTCGTAGCGATTGCCGTCATCCGGCAGCGCGTGGGCGCGTTCGACGGTCCAGTCCAGATCAGCGACGCGGGCAGGCATGGCCATACGGTACGCTCGGCTCGGCGGGAGAAGCAATAGGGCATGCCCTCACGGTGCCAGCGACCACCCTACGGGCCAGTATCGTTCCCCTGCGGCCATGAGCGTGCGAGTTCAGCGCCTTGTTGTGACGACAAGACTCCGCTCATACAGCACGACCTTCGGCCCCATCCGCGCCCGCAGCATGTACGTCCCTGCCTCGCGCGGCGCGAACTCGGCGTCGAACGTCTCCCCCACCCAGAGGTTGCGCCGCGACTTCTCGACGCGCGCTTGATCCGCCGGCAGCTCCCAGCCGTCCTTCGCCACCGCGCGCCACTCGACCACCGACGAATCCCGCATGATCTCGAACGTCACCGGATCCGCGGGCTGGATGTTGATCATCCTGATCCTGAGCGGAGTGCCGACGCGCATCGCGAGCGGCGGATCCGTCTCGCCGCCATTGACGACTGGACGATCCTCCGGCCCTGAGATGTCGAACCCCGCGGTCAGGACGAGATCCCGTGAAGGATCCCAGCGCTGCCCCGGCTCGAGCACGACGAGCGGACCGTAGAGCCCCGTCGCGATCTGATAGAGATCGTTCAAGTGCGTGTGATAGATGAACGTCCCTGCGCGCTTGAGCGTGAGGCGCGCGACGAACGAGTCGTTGGGCGCGATCGCCGGCGCGAGTCGCGCGCCGGAGCCACTCAACCCCGCGACGCCGTCGGAGAAGCTCTCGAGCTCCAAGCCGTGCCAGTGGATCGCCGTCGGCTCCGCGAGCCGATTGTGCACCGTGATGTCGGTCGGCTCCCCGCGCGTGAGCAGGACGAGATCGCCGCGCGGCGCAACATGGATCGCCATCACCAGCCCCGCCATGTGCTTGTTCGGATCGACCGAGTGCATGTCATGCTCGCCGCCTTCCACGGCATCGAGCCGCGCGCCAGCGATCACATGGAAGGCGAGATGACAGTGGAAGAGCCAGTTGCCCGGTGTCTCGGGCGACCAGGTCATGTACATCGTGCTGCGTGGCAGCATCTGCTCGGTGACTGCCATGCGCTGCTCGGCGCGCGCGAAGGTCGTGTCGCCGTTCGCATCGCCGCGCGCATCGACGCGGAAGTAAGCGCCATGCAGGTGCATCGGATGGATCCGCACCGACGCATTCACCACGCGCCAACGCAGCGTGTCGCCCTGCGTGACCTCAATCCGCTCCGTGTGTGGCCACGCCTTTCCGTTGATCGCGAGCGCGTTGTTGAACGAACTGTCCGGACGCATCGCGCCCCAGATGTTGAGCACGAGCACGCGGTCGTCGGTGCGCGCGCCGGGTGCGTCGACGACGATCGCGCCAGCGAGCTGCTCCTCCTCGGGCTTCCCCGACCCGTCAGGCGTGGTGCGCCCGCCGTACATGAACGTGCCCGCCTGCGATGCCACGAACTCGAAGGTGCGCCGCTCTCCCGGCGCGATACGCACCGTCGCCGTGTCGCGCGTCGTCGTGATGCCCATACCCCACATCCCGATCGTCAAATCGGCGATCGCGTTGCGCACGATCATCCGCACGCGCGTTCCCTGCGGAACGCGGACGAGCGGGCCGGGGATGCTCGGCGGCTTCCCTTCCTCGGCGAAGGCCGCGAGCTCCACGAACGGACCGTCGGCGGCCTCTGGATACCAGCGCGCCATCACCACGGCGAACTCGAGCGTGAGCACGCCGTCGCGGAGCGTGCCTGCGGGAGCGCGATGCCGCGCGCGGTGAAGCCGCCGCGCTGGTGGCGAGCAGCAGAAAGGCAAGCATCATCTGGCGCATGGGCATGTTCTGGTCACGAGGGATCGACGCCTACTTGTCCGCTTCCTTCACTGCCGCCCGCATCCGCGTCACGAAGTCGGGGATGAAGCGCACGAACCGCGCGCTCACCATCGGCGGGCTCTGGGCATAGAGTATCCCGCCGTCGTGCGAGAGACGGTTCGACCAGCCCGGCGTGTCGAGGAACTGCGGGTCCTGGCCCCAGGTCCGCGGCGGTCCGGTCAGCTCGCCGGTGCGCGCATCGAAGCGCGCGAGGTACCAGGTCACGCCGGAGCGATAGATGAGCTCGGTGTTCGACAGCCACTGCGGCTCGAGTCCGATCGATGCGACCTGTTGCTTCTCGAGTCGTCCCGGATACTCGCTGACGAAGAGTCCGCTGCCCGAGGAGGGATGCCACGCCAAGTGCCGCCCGTCTGGCGACACGGTCGCGTAGACCGCGTCGGTGAAGACGGTGTCGATGACGATCGGCCGCTTCGATAGGTCGATGCGGTAGATGGTCGATGTCTGCCCATCGCGCGCGAGCAAGATGTGGTCGGCGGCGAAGTCGAGCGCGTCGAACGCCTCGACCGTGTTCGCCCCGCGCATCAGCGTGTCCGGCGCGACCGCCGAGCTCGGCGACCCATAGAGCAGCGCCGCGCCGTCGCTCGTCTCGACATGCACCACGAGACGGTCGCCCGAGCGATCCCAGAGCGGGAACTTGATGTTGACGGCCCTCAGCCACGTCTGACGTTGCCCGCTCCTGAGGTCGTAGACGCGGAGCTCGTTCCCCTCCGGCGTCGCGACCACTGCGGCGAGTCGCCGGCGATCGCGGCTCATGTCGAACCGTAGGAACGACGCCCGCTCGACCGGCAGCGCGGCCGGCGCTCCCCCTTCGCGCAGCGTGACCAAGCGTGCATCGAGCACACCCGACGAGGGCACGAAGGCGAGGAGACCGCTCTCGGCGAGGTCGATCGAGGCCGCCCCGACCGCGTCTCGGTCGACACCCTTGACGAGCGCGACTGATCGGCCGAGCAACTTCGACTTGCTGTCGAATCTGGCCCCGCGCAGCTCGCCGTCGAGTGAGACATAGATGATGTGATCGGGCCCGACGAGCTGGAACGACGCGCCAGAGACCGCCGCACCGGCTGCACCGTCCGCCGTTCGCGTGCGGAGCGGCCATGACTCGCCCGTCTTCGGATCCACGAGGACCGCGGTCTCGTTGAAGCTGCAGAGGAGCTTCTCCTCGTCCGCGAGCCACTGACCGAAGACGCACCGGGTGAACCGCCCGATCGAGCGATCCTCGATCTTCCCGACTTCGGGATCGACCCACGTGAACTTGAAACCGCCGCCCGTGATCGCGAAGAGACGCGTGGGCGAGACCCACTGCAGCGTCACCGGCTGATCGCCCTCCATGAGGCGCCTCGGTTCCCCGCCGGCGATCGGTACGATCATCGTGCGGTCGCCGGCGAGGAATGCGACCTGTCGGCCATCGGGCGAGACGCGCGGGCGCGTAGCGCCGCTGGTACCGGGGATCGGGCGGGCGCTCGCGTCGACCAGGCTCCGGTACCAGAGCTGCGCCGAGTCTCCGCGCTGCACGCGGTAGACGAGGAACGATCCGTCCGGCGCGAGCGAGAGGTTGCCACCGGTCGTGCCGAAGCCGATCGCGCCCACCGTGGCACTCGGCGACATCGGCGCGCTGTCGGGAAGCGCCGCGTCGTACATCGACGGTCCCGTGACAGCCGCAGCCCTCCGCTTTGAGTCGAGGATCGCGACGCCTTCGAGCAGCGCGACGCCGAGCAATAGCGCGAATGCGACCTTCCCCCTGCTCCCCGACATCCATGCGACCGAACTCGACATCGGCGGCGCAGCGGGCGAGGCCACCCTCGCGTGCGTGAAGCTCATCGCGCTCGCCGCGCCCAACGCATCGGCGAACGCCTGCGCCGTCGCCGGCCGGTCCGCCGGCAACTTCGCGAGCGCACGCAGCACCTCCTCCTCCACCGCCGGCGAGACCGTGTCGCGCAGCGTCCTGATCGGCGTCGGCCGCTCAGCGAGCAATCGCGCGACGATCGCCTGTACGCTCGAGCCCGTGAACGGCGGATCGCCGGCGAGCATCTCGTACGTCACCGCGCCGAGCGCGTACACGTCGGCGCGCGCATCGAGCGTGCGCTCGCCCATCGCTTGCTCCGGGCTCATGTACTGCGGCGTGCCAAGGCTCAGTCCGGTCTGCGTCATGCGCGCGCCGCCGGCTGACTGCACCGCGAGCGCGATCCCGAAATCCGCGACGAGGGCATGGCCGCCCTGCAGCAGGATGTTCTCCGGTTTGATGTCGCGGTGGATGATCCCGAGCGCGTGCGCCGCACTCAGCGCATCGGCCACCTCGCGCGCGATCCGCAACGCGTCGTCGATCGGCAACTGGCGCTCGCGCTCGAGGCGCGAGCGAAGCGTCTCTCCCGTGACGAGCGGCATCACGTAGTACAAGAACCCGTCGGACGCTCCCGAGTCGAGCAGCGGCAGGATGTGCGGATGACTGAGTCGCGCCGTCGTCTTGATCTCGGCGAGGAACCGCTCGCCGCCGAGCGCGGCGGCGAGCTCCGGATGCAGCACCTTGATCGCGACCTCGCGCTCGTGGCGGAGGTCGTGGGCGAGATACACGGTCGCCATCCCACCGGCGCCGAGCTCGCGCTCGAGGCGGTACCGGTCGGCGAGAGCGGCGACAAGGCGGCGATCGACGTCACCCATCGGTGGCCCCCGTCTCGGCAAGCGGAATACCGGCGCCCGGGAGATGCGCGAACACCGAGAGCCGTCGGACCATCGGACCATGGATCGGATGGTCAAGCAGCTTTTCGAGATCCGGCTTGACCGTCGTCCCGAGCGAGATGCACCCGGCCTGACGCTCCACCGCGCGCGCGAGCGCCGCGCCGAGCTGCGCGTCGTCGCCCGATCGCACGGCGAAGAGCAACTCCCATAAGGCATGGTCCTGCGCCTTCTGCTCCACCTCGCGCGCGAGCGCGGTCGCTTCTTCGGACTGCCCGATCGCGAAGAGCACACAACTCAGCAGCCCGAGCGTCGTCGGCGAGCGTTCCCCGATCTCCACCGCGCGACGAAGTCGCGGGATCCCCTCCTCGGGCCGGCCGAGGTGGAGCAGCGAGAACCCCGAACCCCAGAGCGCGTTGAGCGTGTTCCCCTCGAGCGCGAGCGCGCGGTCCTGGCACCGCAGCGACTCCTCGTACTCGCCGGTGAAGAAGTACGCGTGACCGGCCACCGCGTGCGCCCACGCCGAGAGCGGGTCCGCCGTGAGCAGTCGCACCACGGCTGCGGTGCGCGGAACCGTGTTCCCCATCATCCCGTGCCAGAGCGCGGCCATCAGGTTCGCGAGCGGATCGTTCGGGTTCGACGCGAGCGCGAGCGCGATGTCGGCGCCGGCGCTCGGCCAGTCGCTCCTGAGGTAGAGCTTCACCATCGCGCGGTAGCGCGCGATGTCCGGCGCCGCCGCGCCCGCCTCGGTTGCGCGTTGCAGCGCCTCCTCGGCATGCCGCAGGCACTCCCGCATCGGCGCATAGTCGTAGACGCCGAGCGCCGAATGGGTCTCGGCGATCGTGAGCCACGCCGCGGTGAATCGCGGGTCGCGTGCGAGAGCCTGTGAGAGCAGCGCGAGACCGAGCGGCACGCTCGTCGGCGTGCGGCGACGGACCGCGTCGCGGCCGCGCAGGAAGAGCTCGTACGCTTCCATGTCGGTCGTCGGCGTGACGATCAGCGGTGCATCGATCGCCTTGAGACCGAGCACCACTTCGAGTTGCCCGACGATCGCGCGCGCGATCTCGTCCTGGATCGCGAAGATGTCGTCGAGGTCGCGGTCCCACTTCTCGCTCCAGAGCTGCGTCCCGTCGCGCGCTTCCATCAACGCGGCGGTCACCCGCACTCGATTTCCCGCGCGCCGCACGCTCCCCTGCAGCACATGGCGCACGCGGAGCTTCTCGCCGACCTGCACGAGGTCCACCTCCGCGCCGCGGAAGGTGAAGGCCGAGGCGCGCGCCGCGACCTTGAGTCCGCTCACCTTGGTGAGCGCGCCGATGATGTCGTCGGTGATCCCATCACTGAAGTACGCGTTCTCCGCGTCAGTGCTCATGTTCGCGAACGGCAGCACGGCGATCGACGGCATCTCCCGCCGCGGCGCCACCTCGATCGCGCCGCGCAGCGCTTGCACCACCGTCGCGCCGCTCGAGAGCCGCGAGGACGGTTCGCGCTCGAGCAGCCGCTCCACCGTGCGGCTCACGTGCTCGGGCACCGCCGGCCTCGACATCGTCACCGCCGGCGGCACGTGATGGAACCGCTTCGCGATCACCGCTTGGAGCGTGTCGCCGACGAACGGGTGCGCGCCGGTGAGCATCTCGTAGAGCGTACAACCGAGCGCGAAGAGGTCGGCGCGACCATCGACCGCGTCTCCCGCCGCTTGCTCGGGCGCCATGTACGCTGGTGTGCCGATCGCGACGCCGACCTGCGTGAAGGTCGCGCGCTCGTTCGATGCGGCCATGACCGCTTTGCCGATCCCGAAGTCCGCGACGACCGCATGCCCCTCATGCAGGAGGATGTTCTCCGGCTTGATGTCGCGATGTACGATCTCGCTGCGATGCGCATAGTCGAGCGCGTCGGCGACCTCGGTCGCGATCCGCACTGCCTCCTCCACCGGCAGAGCGCCACTCGCCTCGATCCGCTGGCGCAGCGTCTGCCCCTGCATCACCGGCATGACGTAGAAGAGGAAGCCGTCGGCTTCCCCTGAGTCGTAGAGCGGCAGGATGTGCGGATGCGTCAGTCGCGCCGCGAGGTGGATCTCCCGCACGAACCGCTCGCGCCCGAGCGACTCGGCGAGTTCGGCCCTGAGCACCTTGATCGCGACCGCGCGATCGTGCTTGAGATCGTGGGCGAGATGGACCGTGGCCATGCCCCCGGCGCCGAGTTCACGCTCGATGCGGTACCGATCGAACAGCGCGGATCGAAGCGAACGTTCGGGAGGGATCGGGTGGTTTCCGGAGCGGTGTTCGGACAGGCGGCGATGACGACGCTATGGTAGCGCCCTTGGCGGTATTCTACCCCTCGGAGGTACGCGATGCGACCACCGGGGAGTGGCGACCGGCCGTGCCCCGTCGCATCTTCAGGCCGTGCCGCTCCCGACGACCCTCCTTCCCGAGAAGCTCCAGCAGCTCTGGGAGACCCGGGCCGGCCACGCCCTCCATAGGATCGGACTCGGCAGCGTACGCAAGACGATCTTCACGCTGGCCGTGCTCGCGACGCTCATCCCATCGCTCGCCACCGGCTGGATCTCGTATCGCCAGAATCGCCGCGCTATCGAGGCCAAGCTCAACGAGCAGCTGGCTGGCTCGAGCACGCAGTCCGCGCGTGAGGTCGGACTCTGGCTCAAGGATCGCGTCTACGAGCTGAAGGTCTTCGCCGCGTCGTACGAGGTCACCGAGAATACGGATCGTGGAGGCAGCGGCTCACGACGCCTCCCCGACTATCTCAACTCCGTCAACGACCGGTTCCCGGCCTTCGACGAGCTCATGGTGGTGACGGCGGATCAGCGCACCGTCGCCAGCACGGGACGCATCGCAGCCAGTCTGCACTTCACTGGCAACTGGATCCAGCGGGCCCGAGAGGGAGACGTCGTGCTCGGCGAGCCGCAGCGTCGCGACTCCGCGACGGTCGTCAGCATGGAAGTCGCCGTTCCGATCCTGAACAACGCCGCACGGTTCCTCGGTGTGCTCGGAGCCCGACTCAACTTCAACGACATCACGCGACCGGTGCGCGACCTCGTCGCCGGACCCGACGGTCGCGTGATCGTCGTGCGAGCCGATGGTCAGGCGATCCTCTCGATCGGCGCCGAGTTCGCCGCCATTCCAGAGGCGACGCTTCGGCCACTCCAGCAGGCCGATGGCGCCTCGGTCGCGTACGTCGCCGCTGATGGTGTGGAAGTGCTCGGTGTGCTCGCGCAGGTACCCGGCACTGACTGGATGGTCGTCGCGGAGATCCCAGCGTCCACCGCCTACGCTGAGATCCGGGCGCTTCGCAACACCACGGTATTGTTGGTCCTCGTGCTCCTGCTCGTGGTCGCCTCACTCGGCTATCTGCTCGGACTGCTGATCGTGCTGCCTTTGGAACGACTCGCCCGTGCCGCCGATCAGGTGGCCGGCGGCGACCTCGATGTGGATGTCCCCGTCTCCGGCGGCGGCGAGGTGTCACAGCTCACCGTCGTGTTCAATGGCATGGTGCGCCGGCTGCGCGATGGCCGCGCCGAACTGGAGCGCCTCTCGGTCACCGACGAACTCACGGGCCTCGCCAACCGCCGGCACCTCGACGCCGAACTCGCGCGCGAACTCCAACGCAGCGAGCGCCACGCGCGCCCATTCGCCGTGATCATGCTCGACGTCGACAAGTTCAAGCCCTTCAACGACACCCACGGACACCCTGCCGGCGATGCCGTGCTCAAGCGGCTCGCACGGCTCCTGCGCGACTGCGCGCGCGATGTCGATACCGTGGCGCGTTACGGAGGCGAGGAGTTCTTCCTCATCCTTCCCGAGACGTCAAAAGAGGGAGCCGAGCTCATGGCCGAGCGGCTCCGCGCGAACACCGAGTCGTGTCGGTTCGCCATCGACGAAGGCGCCGCCGAGGTGAGCGTCACCGTGTCGATCGGCTATGCGGTATTCCCCGCGCATGGCCGTACACCGGACGCGATGATCGAGGCGGCGGACCAGGCGCTCTATCGTTCCAAGCAGCAGGGCCGCAATCGGGCCACCGCCGCCGGTTAGGGGCGCACCGGCGTCGCACCCCGCACCACGCTCTGGTGCACCCACGCTGTGCGCCCGTCGGCAATCGTCACCCGCAACCAGTCCTGCTCATAGGCGTACGCTGTCAACGCGGTGCCCACGGCAGCGGTGCTGACCACCGCGGCCGATCCGTTGGGCGCAGCGCGGAGATTCGCGCGCGTCGTCGTCGTGAGTGGCACCGGTACGACGAATGCGCGCTCACCAGGGCGAGTCGACGTGCTCGCGCCTTCCGCAATGCGTCCGCGACCCGCGGTGGCCGCACGTTTGGCCTGCGTGGCCAGATAGACTGCGCCACCGAAGTTCTCGGCGTCGAACGCCCTGCTCCCCTCGCGCAGCGCGGCTTCCGCCTGCGCGACCTCCGGGGCGCCCTGCTGCCCCGCCCGGCCGCGCAGCTGTTGCAACGTCACTTCGGCCTCGGCCATCGCCGACGCCGCCTCGGCACGCGTCGCGAGCGTCCGCAGGCGCGCCATCGCTCTCACAACCTCCGTGGTCGCTTCTCCGAGCCGCCGGTCCATGTCGGCCAGTTGGGCCGTGCGCTCGAGCAGCTGGACCTTCGTGCGAGCGAACTCGCGCTCCATCTCCGGGTCGCGAACCGCGATCGTCTCGGGCGCGGCGCGCACAGGAGCGGCCGCCGGCGCGGGCGCGGCGACGACGGGCGTTGGGGCCGCGGCCGGGGGCGTGCCAGCGCAGGCGATGCCAGCCGCGGCAAGGAGTATGATCGCGATCTGCATGGTAGATCCTGTTGAAACGGACGGTTCGAACGGTACCGCGTGAAGATAGCATCGTTGGCGCTCGCGGCGATCCCCATCCGGCCCGACGTGGCGCACCGGTCGAAGTCGACCGGTCGGAGTCGACTTGACGCTCCCTCCGGCCGGGAGGAGTATTGCTGTATCCAAGGAGCAGCCGATCCCATGGCCAACATCCCGTTCACCGACAACTACTCCGACCTCTCGTCCGCCCGCGGCTATCAGTTCAAATTCTTCTGCCAGAAGTGCGGGAACGGCTACATGTCGGCCTTCCGGACGAACACGCTCGGAGCCGCCGCGGCGGCGGCCAGTGCGGTCTCGTCGCTGCTGGGAGGGATCTTCGGACGGGCGGCACAAGGGGCCGGGCAATTGCAGGCGCTCGTCGCGGGCCCGCAGCACGATGCCGCGCTCAACGCCGCCGTCGAGGAGATCCGGCCACTCTTCAAGCAGTGCACACGTTGCGGCAACTGGGTCTGCGAACCGGTGTGCTGGAACGCGAAGGCCGGGCTCTGCGAGAGTTGCGCTCCGGACCTCGACGAGGAGATCTCCGCCGCACAGGCGCAGGCCGCGAGGGACCAGGTGATCGAGAAGGTGAAGGCGGTGGATCACGTCGGACCGCGCGACCTCGCGCACCGCGCGGCCGTCAACTGCCCCAACTGCGGCGCCAGGACGCAAGGTGGAAAGTTCTGTCCCGAATGCGGGTCGACGATCGCGCTCAAGAAGCTGTGCGGTGCTTGTGGCGCCGAGGCGGATGGCGCACCGAAGTTCTGCCCGGAGTGCGGCAAGGCGTACGGCTGACGTCTCGATAGGCGGGGCGTACCTTTAGCCCATGTCCATTCACCGGCGTCACCTCGTCCTCCTCGGCTTCCTCATCGCGCCACTTCCCGCGAAGGCGCAGAGGTTCGAGCTCTCGTATCCGGCCGCCACGACGCCGTCGGCAACGACCGCTGTGCCGATCACGGGACGAGCCTTCATCTTCATCGCCCGTTCCGACCGCACCGAACCGCGATTGCAGGCAGGCAGCACGCGCCGCAGCGAACCGTTCTTCGGCGTCGACGTCGAGGCACTCGGCGCCGGCAAGGCGGTCACCTTCGACGCGAGCACGCCAGGATTCCCGCTCGCGTCGCTCAAGGAGTTGCCGGCGGGCGACTACTTCGTGCAAGGACTCCTCGTCCCATACACACGGTTCCGTCGCTCCGACGGGCATACCATCTGGGCGCACATGGACGGCGGCGAAGGCCAACGATTCAATGACTCACCTGGCTCGCTCGTCAGCGACGTGCAGAAGGTGCGCATCGACCCGGCTTCACCGCGCGTCATCTCACTCGTGCTCACCAAGGCGATACCTCCCGTGACGCGTCCCGCCGAAACGGAGTGGGTCAAGCGCCTCCGCATCACCTCGCGACTCGCCAGCGCCTTCTGGGGACACCCGATGCCGCTCGGCGCGGTGGTGCTGCTCCCCAAGGACTACGACAAGAACCCCGCACGCCGGTATCCGGTCGTCTACACCGTCGGCCACTTCAGCGAACGCGCTCCGTTCGGCTTCACGTTCGACGGTTGTGATCGAGTGGAGTCGCCGGAAGCACGTGCTGCACGCCTCGCACGCTCGGCGCGCGAGACCGGGTGCGAGTTCCAGCAGGCGTGGACCGCAGGCAAGGTGCCGGAGTTCATCGCCGTCTTCATTCAGCACACGACCCCGTTCTACGACGACAGCTACGTCCTCAACTCGGCGAACAACGGCCCGTATGGCGATGCGATCACGACCGAGTTGATCCCCGAGATCGATCGGCGCTTCCGCACCGTCGCCGCGCCCTACGCGCGCACGCTCACCGGCGGCTCCACTGGCGGATGGGACGTGCTCGCGCTGCAGGTGCATTATCCCGACGTGTTCGGCGGTGCCTGGTCGCTCTACCCGGACCAACTCGACTTCCGCAACTATCAGTTCGGCGACGTCTACGCCGACACCAATGCGTTCGTGCGTGCCGACGGTTCATGGATGCCGCGCGAGATCCCATCGAGCCGTAGTCCCGAAGGGCTCACCGATCTCACCGTGCGCGAGGAGAATCAGGCCGAGGCGGTGATCGCGTCAAAGGGACGCTCGGGTGGACAGTGGGATGGGTGGCAGGCCGCGTGGGCGCCCGTCGGCGCCGACGGGTACCCGCAGCCGCTCTGGGACAAGCGCACCGGACGCATCGATCGCGCGGTGGCCGAGTCGATGCGCACCAACGGGTACGACCTGCGTGCATACGTCGAGCGCAACTGGAGTACGGTGGGCCCGAGACTCGTCGGCAAGCTGAACGTGGCGGTGGGCGACATGGACAACTACTTCTTGAATCTCGGCGTGTATCGATTCGAGACGTTCTTGGAGAGCACAAAGGAGCCGGGCAAGGGGCCGTACTATGCGGGCACGTTCGAGTACGGGCGGCCGCTCAAGCCGCACGGGTGGCAGCCGTGGACGAATCAGGAGTTGTTGAGGAAAATGGCGGAGCAGGTGGCGAGGAATGCGCCGCGGCAGTGAGGGATCACGCGGCGATCGCGCTCCGTCGCACGGACTCCAGCGCGTCGAGCAACTCCTTTACCTGAGGCGAACTGAACAATGCCTCCGGTCCATGCGGCGTGAAGTCGGTGAACGGCGACTCGTACAGGCGCGCTGCTGGAGCGACTCGATCAATGTTGATATCCCTGAATCTGAAGACCGATACCTGACACGCACCGCCTCGATTGCATGAAGGCGAGAACGAAAGAGCAGCTGCAGCTCCAGCGGCGGCAGCGGAACGGGCATCGCTTCGAGTTTCTCCCCCGTCAGGTGTGCGATCGTAGCTGAGGTCACATGGTCGCTTGCTACGCACCGCCATCCCGTGATCTCCGCTGCGGCGAGGATCGATTCACGCTCGTGGGACGTATTCTGTCACCTAGCACTGACCTTCAACAGTCCCAAGTCGGCGCGCCAATCGACTTGGCAATCAAGCGTGCGCGTCCGCCACTGCGGCGGTGACAGAATCTCGATGCCTCTGGCGGGAATTCGCGCGGATGAGCGCGAGGGCGCGGTGCGACGTACCGATGGTAACGGAGCGGAACTGATGCACTACTTCACCGCCTCGGCCCGAATTTTATCCGTGAGACACCCTCCTCGACCTTTCCTGCGCAGTTCGGCTCACATATGCTATACTATGGGTGTTGTAATAGATAGGTTAGCGTATATTATATCACCTGTACTATAGTCATTCAATGCGGACAGATTCCTCTCGGGCCCTCGTCGCCAAACTCGCCGCCGTATCGAGCGGGGGCCTCCTCTCGCTCGACGCCGCCGTCGACACGCTCGGCGCGGAGCGCAACGCCACGTCGCGCCGACTCAGCGCGCTCGTGCGCCATGGCTGGCTCATGAGAGTCCGTCGGGGACTCTATGCCATCCGGCCGCTCGAGTCCGCTCCTCACACGCCGATCGCAGTCGAGGACCCATGGGCGGTCGCGACGCGCACCTTCGAACCTTGTTACATTGGCGGCTGGTCGGCTGCCGGACATTGGCACCTCACCGAGCAGTTGTTCCGCTCGACACTCGTGGTCACCGGCCGTGTCCTTCGCGCGCGCGATCAGGTCGTCGGAGGGAGCAGCTTCCACTGCGTCCGAGACCGCGCGCTCGCCGGCGGTGGCGTCACGCCCGTCTGGCGCCTCGGTGCACGCATCGAGGTCTCGACCGTCGAGCGTACACTCCTCGATGCCTGCGCCCATCCGGACTGGGTCGGAGGTGGGAGTCAACTCGTCGCGATCATGCGCACGGCGATCGAGGAGAGGCTGTTGACGCCAGCGACCCTGCTGCGCGAAGCGCGCCACGCCGCCTCAGGAGCGGCTCTCGGCCGACTCGGACTCCTGCTCGAACGACTCTGGGGCGACGCCACCATTGTGCTGGACTTCGCGCGCGCGCAGCGCGGGACGGGCTACGTGCTCTTCGATCCCGCTGTGCGGCGCAAGTGCCGCTTGGCGAGCCGCTGGGGAGTGTGGATGAACGTTCCCATCGCACCGGACGCCGCATGATCTCGAAGGCGGCGATCCTCGAGCGCGCTGCCGAATGGCAGCTCGATCCAGAGGTGGTCGAGAAGGACTACGTTCTCGGCTGGCTCCTCTGGGGGATCGCGCGCCTCTCCGTATTGGGCGAACACTGGGTATTCAAGGGCGGGACCTGTCTCAAGAAGTGCGTCATCGAGACATATCGGTTCTCTGAGGACCTCGACTTCTCGCTGCTCCCGAGCGCTCCGTACACGGCCGGCGAGATCCGGCCTCTGCTACTGGAGCTCGTCGCGGACGTAGAGGCGTCGAGCGGCATCGCCTTTCCTCGCGACGCCGTGACCGTCAAGCCGAGACAGGACCGGGCAGGACGGCGGACCTTCGAGGGGCGCACGGGATACGTCGGCCCGATCGGGAACCACGGACCGCCGAGGATCAGGTTCGATCTGACAATCCACGAGACCGTCGTTCGTTCTCCGATCCGTCGCACGGTCATCCATCCGTATCCGGATCCGTTTCCCGAGGAGCGCGGCGTCCTCTCGTACTCGACAGCAGAACTCATCGCTGAGAAGACCCGTGCCCTCGTCGAACGCACCCGGCCGCGGGACCTCTATGATGTGATCCTGCTCGGCACCGTGCACCGCGACGTGTCGCTCGAAGAAGCACTTCGCGGCGTAGCAAGAGAGAAGTTCGCGACCAAGGGTCTCTCCCTGCCGTCGGCCGAGGAGATCATTCGCATGGCGCGCGCGTCCGAGGAACTGCGCTCAGAGTGGATCAACATGCTCGGCCATCAGCTGCCCGCGGTGCCTGAGCTCGACGATTACCTCGAGAGGCTCACAGATGCGCTCTCTTGGATCGAGGAGCCCGCCACGGGCACCACGCACCGGGCGCCAGGCTTGGCCTCGATCGCCACCAGCGACGAGGTGCCGGTCATCGAGCGTGGCGTGCGCCTATGGGGTGTCGGCGCGCCCCTCGAAGCCATTCGCTTCGCCGGGGCGAGCCGACTGCTTGTAGAGATCACATACAAGGGGCAGCATCGAGTGATCGAACCCTACTCGCTGCGTCGGCCGCGAACGGGCAATCTCTTCCTCTATGGGTTCGAGCGCACGAAGGACGGCTTCCCAGCAGGCGAAATCCGCGCCTACAATGTCGCGGAGATCGCAGGCGTGCGCGTACTCAGTCGGGGTTTCACCCCACGGTTCGCGATCGAGCTCAACGAACAGAGCGGCG
>JANOTB010000221.1:0-7298 GCA_031416115.1 Gemmatimonadota bacterium | reverse complement strand
TACGCAGCAGGACCCGATCGGGATCGCGGGTGGGGCGAATGTGTATGGGTTTGCGGGTGGGGATCCGGTCAACTTTTCCGACCCCTTTGGGCTCTGCCCCGAGTGGCTCAAGAAGACACCCTGCGGTCTGAAGTTCTGGGGAGTTCAGACGACGGTCGTGCTTCTTGGCGGCGCCGAGTTCAGCGTGACGACGGGGCGATACGAAACCGCAACGGAAACCGGTTCATTCACGACCGTTGGAGCACCGGTCGCTGGCGGTGCAGGCAAGTCCGCGGCGATGCAGGGCAACGTCCAGTACGTCGAGGGCGGATCTGAGTCACTTGATACGTTTCGGGGACCGTCGACGGAAACCACGGTTGCCGGGAGCGTTGCTGCTGTGATCGGTTCGGGCAGTGTCGTCCAGGCACCCAACGGCAAGCCGGTGGGGTATTCCATCGGTGTCGGAGTCTCGACTCCGGGGGCCGCTGTCACTGTCGCGCTGACCCATACCACGATTGGTGCGCGGAGAAGCAAGGACGGTTCCGTCGTCAAGCAGTGATGCCTCGTTCGCGATCATGCGCAGCATTCCCACCTTCTTGAAGAGGATTGGCGGATGGAGGAAGTATTCGACATCCGAACCGCGCCGTTTTCATCCTGGATAGGCTTCGCCCCGGTCATCATCATCGGGATTGGCGTATTGTTCGAGATTGCGCGACGGCACCGAGCCCTCCGAACGATTGCGCGGGACGGGACGTCGGACGTTCGGCCGATCGCGCTGCTGGCCTGCGCGGTGGTGTTGATGATCAACGGCGTCATGATTCTGGGATATCGTCGAGAGAAGCAGGAGCTCATCGAGGCGCTCGATTCGGGCCGCGCACGCGTGATCGAGGGTACGATTTCGGACTATCGGCGTCAGTCAGGGAGCCCGAAGCGAATGGAGAGTTTTCAGCTAGAGGGAGTGCGCTTCTCATTCGATGGATACGGAACCACCCCGGCGTACCACCGACGAGCATCGACCGACGGTAAGCTTCGCGATGGCGTGCGCTTAAGGCTCTGGGAGTATCGAGGCAACATATTGCGACTCGAGATTCTGGATTCGCTTGCTACCCCGACGAAGTAACTGAGCTCTTCTTCGGAATAGGCCAGAATCGCATTGGCCGAATCCCCTAGAAGCTATCTCGTAAATGGTAATTGAACGGTGCGGTGAGTCGTCTGAGACGTGATGGACGGAGATTCTCCTCTTGGAGGTGACTCGTGGACCTCACCGACGCCCAGTGGACGCGCCTCGCCCCGGTCGTGCCGAAACCGAAAACCCGCCCGGATGGACGCGGACGACCGTGGCGCGATCCGCGCGATGTCTTGAATGGCATTCTCTGGGTCCTGCGCACGGGTGCCCCATGGAAAGATCTGCCCGATCGGTACCCGCCCTATCAAACGTGTCATCGCCGCTTCCAGCTCTGGGCGCGGGGGGGGCGCACTCGCACGGATTCTCCACCACCTGGCCCCGGAGCTGGCCGCCGCCGGCGGGTACGACTTCAGCGAGGCCTTCATCGATGCGACCTTCGCGGGCGCGAAAAAAGGGGCTCCGCTGTCGGACTCACCCGCAAGGGGAAAGGCACCAAGATCATGGCAATCGCAGACGGTGCTGGTCTTCCTCTCGCCATTACTGTCGCAAGTGCGAATCCCGCCGAGACCTCGCTGGTCGACGCCACGCTCAAGGCCCGCTTCCTCCGGCGCAAGATCACGCGACTGATCGGCGACAAGGGTTACGACAGCGACAAGCTCGACGCCCAGCTGGCCGCGCGCGGCATCGAGTTCATCGCGCCCAACCGCGGCACGCGGCGCCACCGCAAACAGGACGGGCGCCAGCTCCGGCGCTACTGTCGCCGGTTGAAGATCGAACGCCTGTTCGCCTGGCTGCAGAACTTCCGACGGCTCGTGACCCGCTACGAGCGTCACGTCGAGAACTTCCTCGGCTTCGTCCAGCTCGCCTGCATCGTCATCCTCGCGCGCCAGTTTGTGAGATAGCTTCTAGCCGCGTCTCGACGCGCTGGGGATGGATGCGGTGCGGGCGCATGAGGTCGCGCTCACGGCGGCGGCGATGCGTGCCCTTGCGGCCGTTCCCGGGGTCACGCTGTACGGCTCGGCGGACGCGACCGGTCGCAGCGGCGTGGTGAGCTTCAGCGTGGCGGGCGTGCACCCGCACGACATCGCGACGTCGCTCGACGTGGTGGGTGGGTGGGTGTGTGTGCGCGCGCGGGGCACCACTGCGGCAACCGCTGGAGCGGGCGCTTGGGGCGCACGCGTCGGTGCGGGCTTCGTTCTGGGTGTACACACGGCGGATGATGTGACGCGGCCGGTGGCGGCGGTTCGAGGGGCGCAGGGGCGGTTCGCGGGCGGGTGATCTCTCCTACGCACTACCCGATCGCCTTTTGATCTTGATTGGAGATCGGTGCGGAGCCGGGAGTACGAAGCTGCACAGCTTGGTGACTGGGAATACGATACTGGGACGGGTCCGTCTCCGCAGCAGGACCCGATCGGGATCGCGGGTGGGGCGAATGTGTATGGGTTTGCGGGTGGGGATCCGGTCAACTACTCGGATCCGTTCGGTCTGAGTTGCGAACCGAAACCGCAATGTCTCCAAGGCGGAACCCTAAAGATCAGCGTGACAGCGATCGCAGGTCTCTTCACCGCAGTGGGCGTTGAGGTTGGAGTTGCAGTCGACACTGAGGGTCGATTGGCGCTGTTCGGTTCGCTTCTGCAAGGCGTGGGGATGGGAGCTGCGGCGGGAGTCGGCGTCACTGCGCAGACGGGAAGTACTCACGCCCTTGCTGGCGGCAATCGTTCGGGAAACTTCGAGTCCGACCAACCAACTACCGTTACCGCTGCGGTTGGAAGCGTTCAAGGCGCCATTACTATGCCAGCTGTCAACGGTGGGAACTCGGGCGCAGGAGTTACTGGCACAAGTCGGAAGCTGGGCGTAGGAGCTGGCCTTTTCGTGACGCAGTCCACGACTGCGGCCACGGCGCCAACGGCTCCGATTCGCAGAATCTCGTCCGAGCAGTTGAAACAGGCGCTTGGCGACGCTGTTCGAGCGATGACATGCCCGAACGGGTGTGGACGGTGACGACTCAAGCCGACTGCTGAAGCAGAGGAGCCGAACGCATGGCGAAGATATGGGCTGCGCTCGCACTGTTCGCGACGATGCACGTGCTTGCGATACTGCTCGTTGTAGCGGCAGCCCGGCATGCTAGGCCCGGTGTTCGCGCAGCGGCATGGAAGTACATCTTCTTCGGCGATATCGTGGCGAACAGTACCCTCGCACCCGAGGGGCTTCGGCTCGCGGCGCGCGCGCGAGCGATCTCATGGATCGCGTTTGTGATCTCCGCGGCCATCTTGCTCTTCGGCTGACGCTGCCAACACTGGTCCGGTTGCGCCACGATGACGAGGTTGGACCGGATCGTGTGCGCCAAACCGCATGCTCAGCGTGTAAGACGGCAGTGCGGGCGAGTGGAGGAAAGGTGACAAGCCCTACTACAGCTATCTGGCCTTATGAGCTTCACCCGATTCTTTGTACGTACGCCCTCACGCCGGATCGTACCTCCAGATTCCAACGCACTGTCTCGCCTGTCCGCCCTCGCTATCGCGGTCGGGGGAACACCCCCACCACCGCCTCGGCGCGACGCGCAACGCGTTCGAGATCGTCGAGCGTCTCCGGCGCCTCTTTGAGCGTTGCAAGTTCGCGAAGATCTGCCCAGAGTCGCGGCCACTCAAGCGCCCCCTTCTGCCGCACCAGTACGCCCTCGATGTCCACCCAATCCTGCGGTCGACCGGCGAACGCCTTGTGCACCACCAGGTCCGTCGCAGAACAGGTCCGCAGCACGGCCCCGCGCGCCAGCTCCGCGTCCGTGGCCCGCGCGATCGCGCCCTCCTCGAACGGCATCGCGCCGAGCGCCACATCGACGGCGAACCCGTCGGCCGTGCGCAACAACAACACCCGATGCTGCCGTGCGAAGTCCGCGGCGTCCGGGAGGCGGGGGGCGAGGTCCGCGAGCAGCGCGGTGATCACCAGCTCCTCGCCGCCGAAGCCGGCGTGCACGGTCAAGTCCAGATCGTTCGTCAGCCGGGGCGTGCCCCACCGGAAGTTCGCGATGCCGCCAATGAAGCAGAACCGCAGGCCGCGCGCGAGCAGCCGGGCCTGCACTCTGGCGCCCGCCTGCAGCAGCGACCTCACCGGCGCGACGCCCGTGCGAAGAGCCGCTGCTGCTCGACGAGGCCGGTGGACGTCGCCGCCGGCTCTGCTCGTACCCGCGCCCAGAGCGCCTCCTCGAGCTCGTCCCCGACTCGCCATAGATCGACACTCTCAAGCTCCGCGGCGCGCACCCGCGCCAAGGCGGGTCCCGCCGCACGCCACTGCAGCATCCATGCACGCGCCTGCGCATCTGTCGGTCTGATCATGTCTCGAAAGATACCGCCTCGACGCGTCGGGCGCCCCGCGTCCCGACGCGCGGCAGAGCGTGATTCTTGGCCGAGTATGTCCCGTGCTCGACCGCCTGCGTGCGCCGGTGACGGCACGCAACCCTTCGACGGCGGCGAGACTCCAACGTTCGTGCTCACCACGTTTGGTGCGAGCGGCGTTGACCTCGGCTGGTGTGCGCCAGCCCCCGCGGCCAGCGACACGCTCGACCGCATCACGGACTTCTATCAGGCGGCTCTCCCGCACAGTGCTCCCGCGCTGGCGTTCCTCGCGCACCTCGGTCTGGCCGACCCCACCTTGATCCGCCACTTCCGACTGGGGTTCTCCGATCGCACCCTCGGACGCGCCGTCCCGACCCTCGCCGCGGCAGCGACCATCTCGGCCACGGGCCTGCGCGCTGCCCTGCGTGCGGAGGGCCTGTTGCGCGCCTCGGGGCACGAGCACTTCGCCGGCTGCATCGTGGTCCCACTGGTGGATGCGGCCGGTTCGGTCCAGCAGTGCTACGGTCGACGAATCGCCGCACCGCGCGGGGCCCCGCGCCCCGCGCGCGCACTCCCCAATCGGCAGTGGGCGCTCTGGAATGCGGCAGCGATCGCGGAGAGCGGCGACCTCATCCTCTGCGATGACGTGCTCGACGCCCTGCTCTTCTGGAGCGTGGGCCAGCACCGGGTGCTCGCGGTGTCGCATCCGACCGCAACCGCCGACGCGCTGGCCGACCTGCTCACGCGCGCTGACCTCAAGCGGGTGCAGGTGGCGTTTGCGGCCACGGCGGAGGGGAATCACGCGGCGCGGCGGGTTGCCGACGCGCTCGCAGCCATCGGGATCGGTGCGCAGCGGGTCCCACTGCCGCGCGGCTTCGACGTGTGCACGTTCGCGCGCGTCCACGCGCCGGCAGCCGCGAGCCTGTGCGCGCTGCTGCAGGGTGTCCTTCCGGCGCGCCGCGTGGGGGCGCGGAGCGGGTCGCCGTCGCCGCCGATGCAAGGGGGAACCATCACGCGTCCGGTGTGCGCCGCGCCTGCGGGACTCGAGTCTGACGCGGCGGCACACGTGGCGTCGCTGCTCGCCGACGGGTTCGCGCCGGCGACGACGAGCGCGCGGCGGGCGCATCTGCAGCGCTGGGCCGGAGCCCTGGCGGTGGGCGGTGTGACGCGTACGGCCGAGGTGACGGCTGAGGGGCTCGAACGCGCCCGCATGGTGCTCGCACGGATGGGGATGGAGGGTGCGCCGGAACGGGGCGGGAGCACGCAAGCGAACCTGATCACCGCGGTGCGCATGTTCTTCGCGTGGGCCGTGCGCACGCGTCACCTTGCGACCGATCCGACCGCCGGGCTGGAGCGGCCGCGTCTCCCGCGGCGGCTGCCACGGGCGATCCTGTCGGCGAGCGAAGCGGAGCGCGTGTTGGCGCGTCCCGATCCCGCGACGACGCTCGGTCTGCGCGACCGCGCGATCCTGGAAGTGTTCTATTCGACCGGCATCCGGCGAATGGAACTCATCGGACTCGACCTCCCCGATCTGGACGCGGAGCGCGGGGTGCTCTTCATTCGTGAAGGGAAGGGCCGCAAGGACCGACTGGTGCCGATCGGCGACCGGGCGATCCACTGGACGCATCGCTACTTGGATCACACCCGTCCACAGCTCCTGCGTGACCACGACCCGGGCGCGATCTTCCTGGGCGCGCGCGGGGCGCGCATGCGACCGACGCGCCTCACCGAGCGGATGCATGGCTACGTGCTGGCGGCCGGACTCGGGAAATCCGGAAGCTGCCATATCTTCCGACACACGATGGCGACGCTCATGCACGACGGCGGCGCGGATATTCGAGATCTGCAGGAGATGCTGGGACACGCGCTGCTGTCGACGACGCAGATCTACACGCATGTCTCGATCGCACGGCTCAAGGCGGTGCACACGCGGACGCATCCGGCGCGGTTCGCGGGGAACCCCGGAGTGGCGGCGCGGTTGTCCGACCTGAGCGTTGGTCGTGAGTGAGTCGTGGTGTCCCGGTCCCCATGGTCGACGCCGACGGCAGGGTCGAGCGGCGTTTGGATTCTGACGACCCGACCGGCACCCAACGATCGTTGCGGCAGTCGGCGGCTGGGCCGCCGCGGCAGAACGTGGGGTTAGGCGCAATACTCTTCACTTAGAGGTATTTCGGTAGTATCTTCCGGCAACTCCCACCGTGAGGAGGTGTCGCATGGCCCGCACCATGGCTGGCTTGCCGGACGGAACGCGCGTGAGCGATCACATCAGCCTCGGCGTCGTCACGAAGGCCTTTCCCCTGCCGCTGATCCGACGGATCCTCGCGGAGACGGAGCGCACGAGTCAGCGCGAGCGCGAGCTGCCGGCGCCCGTGATGGTCTACTACGTGATCGCCCTCGCGCTCTACATGCAGGTCTCCTATCGCGAGGTGCTGCGCTGCTTGCTGGAGGGGCTCCGCTGGCTCGCTGGCCCCGACGCGACGGTCCACGTCGCCAGCCCGTCGGGGATCTCCCAGGCGCGGACCCGGCTCGGGGTCGCCCCGGTGCAGCGGCTCTACGACGAGGTCGTCGTCCCGATCGCCACGGCGGACACGCCGGGGGCGTGGTACCGCGCGCATCGGGTCGTGAGCCTCGACGGGACCACGCTCGATGTCGCCGATACCCGGGCGAATGCGACCGCCTTCGGCCGACCCTCGAGTGCCCGGGGCGCGAAGACGACCGCGGCCTTCCCGCAGCTCCGCCTCGTGGGACTCGTCGAAACGGGGACCCACGTGGTCTTCGGCGCGGCGATGGGCCCGTATGCCACGGGCGAGGGGACGCTCGCCCGGACCGTGCTCGCCGCGCTCCGGCCCGGCATGCTCTGC
>JANOTB010000220.1:0-38173 GCA_031416115.1 Gemmatimonadota bacterium | reverse complement strand
CGCGCGTTGAGTCCGAGCGGACGCTCGCACATCACGTGCTTCTTGGCCCGGAGCGCGGAGAGGACATGCACCTCGTGCAGATGGTTGGGCGTCGAGATGATCACCGCGTCGAGGTCGGGGAGCTCGAGCAGTTCCTCGACGTCGGTGCAGACATCGCGCACGCCGAACCGTTGCGCGAGCGACCGGGCCTTGGCACCGTCGTTGTCGCAGAGTGCGGCGATCTGCACGCCGCGCATCTTGGCGAGGACCGGAAGGTGGGCGGTCTGGGCGATCGCGCCGAGTCCGAGGACGCCGACCTTTATCGGACCGCGGGGCGTGCCATGGGGAGGGGTCGGTGCCACGTGCGTCTCCTACGGGGTGAGCAGCCCAGCGGGGATCGGGCCGACGGTGGTGCCAGGGTAGTAGGTCCGCAGGATCGTGCGAGTGTCCTGACCGGCCCGGGCGCGACCGATCGCGCCCCACTGACACATACCCACGCCATGACCGTAACCGTTACCACGGATCACCGCGCGGACCACTCGACCTGAGGCCCGCTCCATCGTGACCGAAAAATAGGCGCTGTTCAAGAGCTCGCCACCGGGCGATCGCAGGACCGAACGCGAATCGTTGCCTCGGACCCGGTAGCTGCCGCGGTCGGTCCGGATCACGAGGTTGGCGACACGCCCGCTCGGCGTGCGACCATCGACCTCGAGATCAGTGACCTTGCCCGGACCGCCGGAGCCCACGGCGGCGTAGGCCGCAACGTAGCGCCTCACCACCGCGTCGAGTTCCGTCGCAGTGAAGGCGCGCGTCCAGGCGAAGCGCGGGGCGATGTCACAGTAGAATCGCTCGGTCCCGGCGATCCGGTCGCTCACCCGGCGCAGGTGTGACTCTCCACCTGTGCGCCAGACCTCCTCGGCCGCCGCCGTCTCGCCGCCGCAGGCGGAGTAGAACGGCGCATTGAGCACTCGCTCGCCGAGGCGCAGCACGAGACCTGCCGACGCCGACACTGCGGCGTCGGAGAATGGGCGCTCAGCGTCCCGCCCGCCGTAGACCTGGTCGCTCACCGACGCGACGAGGTCGAAGTCAGGGCTCCGCCCGGCGCCGCGGTGCGCGGCGGCGAGGCGCGTGACCGTGTACGAGCGTGCCGCGATGGCCTGCGCCTCGACTGCCGCGCGTTCGGCGGGCGCGCGCTCACCGATCTCGAGCGGCACCACGCCGCGCACGTAGTCCTCGAGCGGCAGGTGGTTCACGATCAGGATCCCCGTGTCGGTCGCGACGAATACCAGTGCCCCGCGATATGTCTTGCCGCCGGATCGCGCGGCGCCGGCGTCGTCGGGGAACTGCGCAAGCAGGTCCACCTGCCACGCGGTCGCCGTGCCGTCGCCGCGCACGGCTCGCAGCTGCCGGCCGCGCCGCTCTACCCGCCAGCCCTCTGTCGCGCGCGCGCGAACGAGTACGCCGCCGGGCGCGTCGAGCAGGCGCCACGGTCCGGTGGCGTCGAGTGCGGCCGTGTCACGCGCGACGCGCAGCGCGACGCGTACAAGTGGACCGTAGCCGGCGCTGGGCCCCGCCGGTGCCGCATCGCTCGGCATCGAGTCTGCCGCCGGGACGAGCGCCGGGTCCTGCGGTGGCGGTCGAGGCGGATCGGTGCGATTCGGGAACGGCGTCCCGCGTGACTCGGTGGGACGCGAGAAGCAGGATCCGACGGCCGGGAGGAGCAGAAGCAACGCGAGCGCGTGGCGACACACGCGACGACGCATCACCGCCCGAAGCTCCCCATCGACGCACCCGCCATGGGCAGGCTCCGACCGCGGCGGGGGGCGGGCTCCGGTGCGGGCGGCGCCGAGACGAGTCGAATAACGCCGGCCTCGAAGTCGTAGTCGTCCACGACGTCGGTGACCTCCACCTCGATCAGGCTCCCGGGCACGGCCTCGGTCACGACTCGCGTCACGCCGTCAATGTCATCGGCCTGCCAGGGGAGCCGGGCGATCGCGATGCCGTCAGCGCCAGCGGCCTCGACGACGAGCGCCGTCGCCCGCGTGCCAATGCGCGACTCGTACCGTTCGGCGGTGATATGTCGTTGCAGTTCCTGCACGACCTCGAGCCGATGTCGCTTGATGTCCTCGGGAACGTCGTCGTGCATCTCGGCGCCCCGCGTGCCTTCCTGCGGCGAGTAGGTGAAGACGCCGACGCGTTCGAACTGGATCTCACGCAGGAACTCGGTGAGCTGCACGAAGTCCGCCTCGGTCTCACCAGGAAAGCCGACGATGCAGGTGGTGCGGATCGCCACGCCGGGAACCGCCTCGCGAAAGCGCGCGACCTTCTCACGGATGGTGTGCTGGCGCTCCGGCCTTCGCATGCGCTCGAGCACCGCATCCGACGCGTGCTGGATGGGCATGTCGAGATAGCCGAGGATCCGCGGCTCGTTGGCGATGATCTCGAGGAGGCGCGGCGTGATGCCAGCCGAGTAGAGATACATGTTGCGGAACCAGGGGATCGACGTCTCGCGCAGCAGCGCCTCGAGCAGTTCCGGCAGTCGCGCGCCGTCGCGCCGATCACGCCCGTAGTGCGCAAGGTCCTGCGCGACGAGGTTCACTTCGCGTGCGCCCTGCAGCTCGAGGAGCTGGGCCTCGCGCACGATGTCGTCGAGCGAGAACGAGCGATGCTTGCCGCGCATGAGCGGGATCGCACAGAAGGCGCAGCCGTGGTCGCACCCTTCGCTCACCTTGAGGTAGCGCACGAACGGCGTGTCGCCGGCATAGAGGCGCACCCCAGGATGCTGTGTGACCGGGTCACCGATGAGTCCGCGTTCGTGCAGCATCGGGATCAGACGGTCCGACTCGGACGCGCCGAGGAAGAAGTCGACCTCCGGAAGCGCATCGGCGAGCTCGGCCTTGTGGCGCTCGACCATGCAGCCGACCGCGACCACGGCGGTGGCGCTGCCCTCGGACTTCATCCGTCCCGCCGCGACGATCGCGTCGATCGACTCGGCCTTTGCGGCGTCGATGAAGCCACAGGTGTTGACGATGATCAACTCGGCGTCGGACGCGTCGTCCACGGGCACGCCGCCATGGTCCACGAGTTGCGCGAGGTAGCGCTCGGAGTCGACGGTGTTCTTGTCGCAGCCCAGGGTGATGACGCGGAACTTCACCGATAGTTCCCGAACGTGAGCTGGACGCCGAAGTCCTCGCCCCGCAGGAACGTCATCACCGTCTGCAGTTCGTCCTTGCTCGGCGAGACCACGCGCACCGTGTCACTCTGGATCGACGCCTGGATCTTCTTGAACTTCTCCGCCTTGATCGCCGCGACGATCTTCTTGCAGGTCTCGCTGTCGAGCGCCTGCTTGAGCGTGATGTCGCGGTGCCAGGTGTCGCCACCGCCCGGCGTCGGCTCGCCGGCGTCGAGGTTCTTCACCGACACGCCGCGCTTGATGAGCTTGGTCTGCAGGATGTCCCACATTGCGCGCAGGCGCATGTCGGTGTCGGACGAGAGCTTGATGAGCCCCTCGGTGCGGTTGAGCTCGACCGTCGCGAGCGCCGCGTCCTTGAAGTCATAGCGCTGCAGGATCTCCTTGGACGCCTGATTGACGGCGTTGTCGACCTCTTGCAGGTCGACGGAGGTGGTGATGTCGAAGGAGGCGTCTTTGGCCATGGCACTGCCGGTGGTGAGGTGTGAGGTGGGAGGAAAGAGGGCACGGCACCGATCCCGCCCATCCGTCTGCCATAAAGTTCGCCGGTCGGCAGGGCGGATGCCACCGCTCGAGGCGATTCGACGCGACACGGGGACGAAAGCCGCTTCGACTCCGCCCCCGCATCGCAGTTCCTCACACCTCACACCTCCCACCTCCCATCTCACCCCAGATACGACTCCAGCGCCCGCGCGCGGCTCACATGCCGTAACCGCGACAACGCTTTCTCCTTGATCTGCCGCACCCGCTCGCGCGTGATGTTGAGCACCGCGCCGATCTGCTCGAGCGTCATCGGGTCCGAGCCGTCGAGGCCGAAGTAGAGGCTGAGGATCTTCGACTCGCGCTCCTTGAGCCCGGCGAGCGCCTCGTGCACCGAGTTAGTGAGGTCCTTGAGGTTGGTCTCCTCGTCGGGCGTCGCGCTCTGCGTGTCGGGGAGGTAGTCGAGAAGGCGGTTGTCCTCCCCCGGCGACATCGGCGCGTCGAGCGAGATGTGGGTCTGCGTGATCGACATCGTCTTCGCGACTTCTTCTTCCGTGATCTCCATGCCCTCGGCGATCTCGGCGTTGGTCGCTTCGCGCCCGAGTTCTTGCAGCAGGACGTTGGCCCGTTTGCCGATCTTGTGCAGTGCGCCCGCACGGTTGAGCGGCACGCGCACGATCCGGCTCTGTTCGGCGAGGGCCTGGAGGATCGCCTGACGGATCCACCAGACGGCGTACGAGATGAACTTGATCCCCTTCGTCTCGTCGAACTTGTGGGCCGCGCGGATCAGGCCGAGGTTGCCTTCGTTGATCAGGTCCGGGAGTGAGACGCCCTGGTTCTGGTACTTCTTCGCGACCGAGACCACGAAGCGGAGATTGGAGCGCACGAGGGTGTCGAGCGCTTCCTGATCGTTGCCGCGGATCCGCTGCGCAAGACTGACCTCCTCCTCGCGGGAGATCAGCGGAAAGACGCTGATGTCGCGCAGATACAGGTCGAGCGATCCCTCTTCGTGCGAGTGCCGCTTGTGCGGCCCGCCGGCGATGCGTCTCACGCTGCTCCTCCGAAAGTCCGGTCCCACGCCCACTCGCGGAATGTGCAGGCCGATACGGCGGGGCGGAAGCACCCCGGCGGCAGGCTGCGCTAACGGATCATCTCACCCAGTCGCGCCCACCGCACCCGCCTGAGCCAGTCGAAGGCCTCACTGCTGTCGGGCGAGTAGCTGTAGTAGACCAGGATCGGACTGCCGCGCACCAAGGAGTCTGGCACGAATCCCCAGTAGCGGCTGTCGAGCGAGTTATCGCGATTGTCGCCCAGCATGAAGTAATGCCGGAGCGGCACCACGAGCGGTCCCCAATTATTGCGGGACGGATGATAACGCCGCACGTCGATTCCGGGCGCGACGAAATCTCGCTGCCAACGGAAGTCTTCGGTCGCGGGGTCGAACGCGAGGTCGCGGTGCGTCGCGTACACCTCGCGCTGCACGGTGCCATTCCGCAGCAACGTGCCCTCCCGCATCTCGACCGTGTCGCTCGGCAGGCCCACGAGCCGCTTGACGAAGTTCTTGGTCGGGTCCTCGGGCCATTGGAAGACCACGACGTCGCCGATCGCCGGAACGCGCACCGCCGGCAGCTTGGTCCCGATGAACGGCAGCTCAGCGCCATACAGCAACTTGTTCACGACGAGGAAATCGCCGACGAGCAGCGTCCCTTCCATGGATCCGCTCGGGATCTTGAACATCTCGATCAGGAACGCCCGCGAGAGCAGGAACAGGATGAACGCGAGTTGCACCGCCTTGGCCCATTCCCATAGACGCGGGAGCAGGCGACGGCGACGGCGCGGCGTGGGTGCGGGCGTCGCCTGGAGGTCCTGCGCGAGTGGGATCGGCTCTGGGGTGGACATGCTCACCCGGGATATACACCGGAATCGCCGAACCGGGCAGTGGGCGGTGGTGGACGCAAAAGGAAAGGCCGCCCGAACGGGCGGCCTCCTCACCTCTCCCATCTCCCCTCTGCCGTTCTAGTAATTGTCGATCTGCGCCCGCTGCAACGTCCCGCTGTAGTCCACGTAGGCGACCTTCGTCTCCGAGTAGAACTCGTAGACTTCCCATCCACCCTCGCGGTGGCCGTTGCCGGTCTGCTTCACGCCGCCGAACGGCAGGTGCGCCTCGGCGCCGATCGTCGGAGCGTTGATGTACGTGATGCCGTTGTCGAGTTCGTTGATCGCGCGGAACGCAATGTTCACGTCCTGCGTGTAGAGCGAGCTCGAGAGCCCGTACTTCACGCCGTTGTTCACGCGGAACGCCTCCTCGGCGTCCTTCACGCGGACCACGCTCAGCACGGGACCGAAGATCTCCTCCTGCTCCACGCGCATCCCGGCCTTCACACCGGTGAGGATCGTCGGCTGGAAGAAGAAGCCCTTCTCGAGTCCTGCGCCATGCGCGCGCTGGCCGCCGAGCGTGAGCTCGGCGCCTTCGCCAAGGCCGATCTCGACGTAGCGCTCGATCTTCGCGATCGAATCGGCGTGGATCACCGGGCCGACGTCGGTCCCGGCCTTGCGACCGTCGCCGAGCTTGAGCTGACTCGCGCGCTCCTTGAGCTTGGCCACGAAGGCATCATGGATGCCGTCCTGCAGGATCAGTCGGCTCGTGGCCGTACAGCGCTGGCCAGTGGTGCCGAATGCGCCCCAGAGCACACCATCGAGCGCGAGATCGAGCTTCGCGTCATCGAGCACGATCTGCGCATTCTTGCCACCCATCTCGAGCGAGAGCCGCTTGTGCATGCGTCCTGCGGTCTCACCGACCTTGCTCCCCGTGTCGGTCGATCCGGTGAACGAGAGGAGCGGGATGTCCGGATGATTCACGATCGCGGCCCCGACCTCGCCGTCGCCGTGCACGAGCTGGATCACTTCGGGCGGAAGCCCGGCCTCGAGCAGGATCTCCACGAACACATGCCCCGTGTGCGGCACATCCTCAGCGGGCTTGAAGATGCAGGCGTTCCCGCAGACCAGCGCCGGGAACATCTTCCAGGTGGGGATCGCGAGCGGGAAGTTGAACGGCGTGATGATCCCGGCCACGCCGATGGGGCGCCGGAAGCTCATCGCCCACTTGGCGCGCAGCTCACTCGGTACCGTGTGCCCGAAGAGCCGGCGTCCCTCGACGGCGGCGTAGAAGGCGGTGTCGATGCCTTCCTGAACATCGCCTCGCGTCTCCGCGAGCGGCTTGCCCATCTCGCGCGTCATGAGGTCCGCGATCTCTTCCTTGCGCGCGGTGAGGATCTCCCCGACGCGACGCAGGATGTCGCCGCGGGCGGGGGCCGGCATGCGCCTCCACGTCTCGAAGCCGCGCTTGGCCGACTCGACCGCCTTCGCCACATCCGCCGCGCCCGACTTGGGAAAGCGGCCGATCACGTCGGCAGTGTTGGCGGGATTCGTGTTCTCGAAATAGGTGCCGGTGGAGGGAGCGGTCCACTCGCCGGCGATGAAGTTCTGGAAGGTGGTCATAGACTGAAAAGATAACCTCCGCCTCGCCTCTTACGGAGCGGGCGGTGCTGCCGTGCAGGCCCACCCCGCGGGATGCGCCACCGACGGGACCGCATACCCCGTGCGCGGCAGCACGTCGATCGCTCCCAGCAGTAGCCCCCAGAGCACGAGCAGCAGCGAGAGCGTGTGCGCCTTCGCCGACCGGTGCCGGAAGGTCCAGATGCTCGACCAGACTCCGCTCACCACCAGCGCTCCCACGGCGGCGAGATACGCCGCGAGCCCGAGCCCACAACGCGCTGAGTACGGCCAGAAGACCATGCCCACGCCGAGCGCGACCGTGAGCGTGAGTCGCGCGAAGACGCCGAAGGTGGTCGTGCTCCCCTGCACCGCGGACACCGCGGCCTTCGCCGCCGGCGAGCCCGCCTGCTTGGTGGGGAAGATCGCCTCGTCGCTCACGCGTTCCATCTGTTTGTCGATCTTCTTCAACTCGTCGTCCCAGTTGCGGTCGGTCATCCCTGCTCCCGCGCCAGGCCATGGCGCTCGATCTTCTTGTAGAGGTTGGAGCGCGGCATGTCGAGCACGCGCGACGTCTCCGCCACGTTCCAGTCGAACTGCCGCAGCTTCACCAAGAGGAAGGCGCGCTCGGCCGCGAGCTTGAACTGCTCGTACGTCTCGTACTGCTCGAGCCCACCGAGTCCCGTGTGCCCATCGCTCGCGCGCGCGCCGATCAGCCGGTCCACGTCCTCGGCCGTCACACGCGGACCGCGCGCGAGGATCAGCAGGCGCTCGACCGTGTTGCGCAGCTCGCGGATGTTGCCGGGCCAGTCATGCGCGGAGAGTCGCTCGAGCGCAGCCGACTCGATGCTCTTGAGCGGCGCGCTGCCGTCGGTGGCGAGCATCTGCACGAAGTGCTGCACGAGCATCGGGATGTCATCGCGGCGTTCGCGCAGCGGCGGCACGACGATCGGCACCACGTTCAGACGGTAGAACAGATCCTCGCGAAAGCGCCCGGCGGGGATCTCCTCCTCGAGCCGCTTGTTGGTGGCGGCGAGCACGCGCACATCGACCTTGCGCGTCTTTTGGCCACCGATGCGCGTGACCTCTCCCTCCTGCAGCACGCGCAGCACCTTCGCCTGCGCGGCGAGTGACATGTCGCCGATCTCATCGAGGAAGATCGTGCCGCCATCGGCCTGCTCGAACTTGCCGGCGCGGTCCTGCACGGCGCCGGTGAAGGAGCCCTTCATGTGTCCGAACAGCTCGCTCTCGATGAGCTCCGACGGGATCGCCGCGCAGTTCACCTCGATGAACGGCCCCTTGGCGCGCGTGGACTGTGCATGCACCGCGCGAGCGACGAGCTCCTTGCCGGTCCCGTTCTCGCCGGTGATGAGCACGCGCGCGGCCGTCCCCGCCACGCGCGCGATCTGATCGACGAGCGAGCGCACCGCACCCGACCGACCGACGATCTCACCATGCTTCTCGACTTTCGCACGGAGCCGGTCGTTCTCCTCGCGCAAGTCGAGATGACCGATCGCGTTGCGCAGCGTGACGAGGATGCGGTCCGTGTCGAGCGGCTTCTCAAGGATGTCATACGCGCCCAAGTGTGTCGCCTCGACGGCGTCCGCGATGCTCGCGTGCCCCGAGATCATGACCACGACGGCGGCAGGATCAGTGGCGCGCAGGCGCTTCAGCGTCTCGAGTCCGTCGATCCCCGCCATCTTCACGTCGAGAAAGGTGAGCTGCGGCTTCCACGACGCGTACTCGGCGAGCCCTTCCTTTCCGCTCGCGACCGCGCGCACCTCGTAGCCCTCGTACTCCAAGAGCTGAGCGAGCGCGGCGCGGATGCCCGCTTCGTCGTCGACGATGAGGACGCGACGATTCAAGGCGTCTTCTTGTAGAGCGTGATCTTGCCGTCGGCGACTCGCAGGTCCACCACGTCACTCGGGAGCGTGACCGGGAGACCGTCGGTCGCGAGACTGTCGGGACGCGGCGTCGGGCCCCAACGCCTGACGAGCGCACCCACGGCCGACCGTGGCACCTTGAGGTCACGCACTGCCACTTCCTTCAACCGGAACTGCGCGAGCCCCGGGCGCACCGCCGAGAGCGTGCCGGCGACCAGGAGCGGTTCGGTGTCGTTGAACATCCGTGCGAGTGGGCCGAGCGCGTCCTTGCCGCCAAGGTCTGCAAGGCGGATCCGCGTGCGGATATAGAGCATCCCGTCCTGCACGACCGCCTGCGTCGACGTGTCGCCCGCCGCCACGGTGCTGAGCGCGCTGCCGAGCACATACGAGGCGAACTCGGTCGGCGTGAGCGTGACGTAAGCCGGCCCGCCACGATGGCCGAGCGACGCGATCCGCTCCTTGGCTCTCGTACCACCAGCCGCGGTGATCGGGGCCCAGCCTGCGCTCGCGGCCGGTGCTTCGGCGGTGACCATCGCCTTCACCTTTGGCATCCACTTGTCGCGGAACTGCCAGCCGAGCGCACCGAGGATGAGCAGCACGATCGCGCAGCCCATCCGGAACATGCAACCGAACATCAGGCCTCCCCGGCGGTGATGCCGGCCAGCACGTTGAGCGCGCCCGAGCGGAAGCCGCGCGGGTCGACTTCGACTTCGGTGAACCCCGCTGCGCGGACCGCCGTATCGAGCTGCGCTCGCGCATCCCCTACGCTCCAATACGTCACGAGCCCCGGGTCGAGTTCCACGCGCGCCGTATTGCCGAAGTAGCGGACACGCAGGTTGCCCTCGATCCCCAGTGCGCGCAACGACGCCTCGGCGCTCTCGACCGTGCGTAGCCTCAGCGGCGTCACCGCAGTGCCGTACGGCAGGCGCGACGAGAGGCAGGGCGAGGACGGCTGGTCCCAGGTGGGGATGCCACGCAACGCGGAGAGGGCGCGGATCTCGCGCTTGGTGAGACCGAGATCGGCGAGCGGCGAGGCGACTCCGCGCTCACGCGCGGCGCGGCCTCCCGGACGGTGATCGCTCAGGTCGTCGGCGTTCGTGCCGTCGACCACCACCGCGAGCCCACGTTCGGCCGCGAGCGGCGCGAGGCGCGACCAGAGTTCGCTCTTGCAGAAGTAACAGCGGTCGGTCGGGTTGGCGGCGTAGCGCGGATCGTTGAGTTCGTCGGTGTTGACCTCGAGCACCGGCACGCCGAACCGGTCCGCGACTTCGCGCGCTTTGATCCACTGCGCCTCTGGGTACGACGCGCTCCGGCCGATCACCGCGAGCACGCGTTCCGCGCCCAGTGCCTCGAGCGCGACACAGGCGAGGTACGCGGAGTCGACGCCGCCGGAGAAGCCGATGAGGGCGGAGCCATGCGCGCGGAACCAGTCGATCAGTTGCGACTCCTTGGCACGCGCGAGCGGGTCGGGCGAGGCCGACACGGGCAAGGGCGGCAGGGGCGCGTGATCGTGTGCGAGCGGCATGCGCGAAAGCTATTGCCCACCCCGCACCATGTCAGGGCGCGTCGACCGCCGGGCGGAACATCAGGGCCTCAGCGAGCGCGCCCGGATCGACCTGCTCGTCACCAGAGAGATCGGCGACCGTGCGCGCCACTCGAAGCGTGCGGTGATAGGCCCGCGCCGAGAGTCGCAGCTTCTCGGCGGCGGTGCCGAGCAGTTCGCGGGCGGGGTCGGAGAGCGCGGCGTGCGATTGCAGCCATCGCCCGGGCGCCTCGGCATTGCAGCGGACGCCGGGAAGCACGAGGTAACGGATGCGCTGGCGTTCACGTGCAGCGCCAACACGCGCTCTGATGGCAACACTCGACTCCTCGCGGCCGAGCAGCCCAAGGTCCGCGAGCGCGACCGCCCCCACGCGCACGTGCAGGTCGATCCGATCGGCGAGTGGACCCGAGAGCCGCGATCGGTAACGCGCGACGTCTGCAGCGGAGCAGCGGCAACGCCCGGAGGGATCGCCGTCGAAGCCGCAGGGGCACGGGTTGGCCGCGCCCACCAAGAGGAAGCGTGCCGGGAAGGCGATCGAGTGCGCCGCACGGGCGATGACCACGCGGGCATCCTCGATCGGCTGGCGCATGGCGTCGAGCACGTAGCGCGGGAGCTCGAGCATCTCGTCCAGGAACAGCACGCCGCGGTGCGCGAGACTCACCTCGCCCGGGCGTGGCCCCGGCCCGCCGCCGATGAGCCCGGCGAGACTGATGGTGTGATGCGGCGCGCGGAAGGGCGGCGTGCGCACCGGCACCGCGCCGGCCGGCAGGATGCCGCCAACGGAGTGCACGGCGACGACTTCGAGGAGCGCGTCGTCGTCGAGCGGTGGGAGGATCGACGTGAGTCGGCGCGCGAGCATCGTCTTCCCCGCCCCGGGCGGACCCACGAGGAACAGGTTGTGCCCGCCGGCCGCCGCGATCTCGAGTGCGCGCTTCGCGACTCGCTGCCCGACCACCTCGGAGAAGTCCGTGTCAGGTGCCGAGTCAGTGGGTGGCGGCACGATCGGTGCTTCAGGGAGGCGGCCGGAGCGAAGGTCGTCGACCAGCGCGCGGAGCGAGACACAGGGTGCGAGTCGTACGTCGCGCAACAGCGCGGCCTCGTGTGCGTTCGCGGCCGGGAGTACGAGTGCGCGCGCCGAGCGGTCCCGTGCCGCGCGGGCCAGCGGGAGCGCGCCGCGGATCGGCCGCACCGTGCCGTCGAGCCCGAGTTCGCCGGCGAAGAGCAGTCCCTCGACGGCGGCAGGGTCGAGCTGCCCGCTCGCGACGAGTACGCCGATGGCGATCGGCAGATCGAACGCCGTGCCTTCCTTGCGTACGTCGGCGGGCGAGAGATTCACCGTCCATCGGCGCGGCGGGAGCACGAAGCCGGCGTTCACGAGGGCCGCGCCGACGCGCTCACGTGCCTCCTTCACGCTCCCCGAGGGGAGCCCGACCATGGTCCAGCCTGGCAGGCCGGGTGCGGCATCGACCTCGACGGTGACGGCGAAGGCTTCGATGCCGAGGACGGCGGCGGCGTTGATGGCGGCGAGCATGGAGCGGAGGATCGGTGTTCGCGCGCTGTCGGCGACACCGGGACACCGCGCGGGTCGTCGTTCCATTCCCGAGGCGACTTCCACGGCCGCTCCTCTCCCTCTAGCTTCGACGCATGCGCCTCGCTCTCGCCGCCTTCGTGCTCACGCTCGCCGTTCCTGCAACCGCGCGCGCGCAGGCGGTCGGCTCGTACCTCGCACTGCGAATCGACGACGCGCCGCTCCCGCTGGCTGACCGCGTCACCGACACCGACGGCACGACCTACGTGGTCGAGTTCGAACGCATGGTGCTTTCATTGCGGGCCGGCAACAAGTTCCGCGCCGCGGTGCGGTTCAGGCGTTCGCTCACGACCGCCGACACGCGCACGGGCAGCCGCACCGCGCCGATCCAGTCGATGACCGTCACCGGGCGGTACGAAGTCACCGGCACGGAGATCCGGTTCATCGCCGACTCCTCGAGCGACACCAAGGGCGTGAAGATGCTCAACGGCACTATCGACGGACTCCAGCGCCTCTCCTTGCCGTTCGACTATCGCAACGGCGCCGTGCAGCGGCGGCGAGTGCTCCGTCTCCAGTTCAGGAACGACATCCTATGATCCGCTCTCGCGTATTCGTCTCCGCTGCATCGCTCGTGGCTCTCGCGGCCTGTGCCCCCGCCGCCGGGACCGGCTCCGCACCCGCGTCACCGCCCGCGCCCGTGATGCAGGCTCCGCCAGACTCCGCGGCGATCGCCGAGGCGGACTCGGTGCTCGTGCGGTTCACGACGACCAAGGGCGACGTCGACCTGATGCTACGACGCTCGTGGGCGCCATTCGGTGCGCCGCGCGTCGCCGAGGCGGTCGCCGCGGGCTACTACGACGGCGCGCGATTCTTCCGCGCGCTCCGCGGTTTCGTCGTGCAGTGGGGGATCTCCGCCGACACCGCGGCATCGAAGTCCTGGAGCGCGCGCCGCATTCCCGACGACACGGTGCGCGAGAGCAACCGCCGAGGCACGGTGACGTTCGCCGCCGGCGGCGCCAATACGCGCACGGTGCAGCTCTTCGTGAACCTGCGCGACAACGCACGACTCGACGCGACGCGCTTCGCACCGGTCGGCGAGGTGGTGCGTGGCATGGACGTGGTCGACGCGCTGCACACCGCGTATGGCGAGGCCGCGCCCGCCGGCAAGGGACCATCACAGGGCAAGATCGGCGCCGAGGGTGAGGCGTACCTGGCGCGGGAGTTCCCGCTGCTCGACCAGATCCGAACGGGACGGGTCGTGCGACTCTACTCGGGGAGTCGCTGATCCCGGTGAAAGAATGAAGCCGCGCGGGCCATCGCGCGGGCGACCTACCGACCGCTCGCCTCCCGCTTCGCCTTGCTCACCGATCGCCGCGTGGCGCGGCTCGAGCTGTACGACTCCTTCTGCTTGTCACGCTCGCGCCGCGCGAGCGCCTTCTTCCGTTTCGCCGTGCGCACGCGCTTCTCGTAGTCGGCTCTGGGCTCCATGATCGAGCCGCGGCAGATCTTGGTGCCGCACCGGCATCGGTACTGCGCCTCCTCCTGCTCCGTCTCGTCCCCACTGCGCTCGTAGGCGTAGTCGTAGTGGAGCTCTTCGCCATTCCGGATGTCGCGCAGCGCGAAGATGTACACGCGCCCCTTCTCGATCTCCGACTCGCAGTTGGGATCGCACGAGTGATTGATGAAGCGCGCCTCGTTGCCGCCGCGCGACGCGTCGAGCACGGTGCGGCTCGAGACGGTGAAGAGGAACGTATGGTGCTCGTCCATCGCGTCGTCGTCATAGCGCGCGTCGGCGACAGGGTGCGGAATGCGCTCCCCCGTGTACTCGATGAGGCGTTCACCCTTCGTGATGGCACGGAGCGCAAAGGCGCCCTTGCCGGAGATCGCGGAGTCGCGGACTCTGAAAGCGAGTGGCTTGGTCATGGGTCGCAATGTAACCGGACCTGGTCCGATCACCGCACGATCGGCACTCCGATCTCGAGGCCGGCGTACCAGTTGCGGCCGGGTGCCGGCTCGAGCACACGACCGCCGAATCCGTTGAGCGTCACCGCACCGATGTAGCGTTCGTCGAGCGCATTCTGCAGCGCGACGAATGGTTCCACCACGCGCCCAAGCAGCGATCCCCGCCACGAGGCACGCAGGTTGAGCAGGCCACGTCCCCAGTCGGCGACGCGCACCGTGTTCGCATCGTTGCCCCACGACGCGCCCTGCATCGTGCGCTCCACGTCGACGACGAATCCGTCCTGCGCGAGCTGCAGCGCCACGCGCCAGTTGTTCGCGGGGATGCCGGCCATCGTGTTGCCGTCGAGCGTGTCGCGCGCCGGCACGGGGAGCGTCACCGAGGGAATGCGGTACTCGACGAAGCGATGGTCCGCCCCAGTGTATGCGCCCCTGACCGTGAGCGACCGCGTGAGCATCGCCGCGAACCCGAGTTCAACGCCGCTGCTGCGCGTGCGGCCGGCGTTGCGGAAGTAGGCGCGACCGCCTGACTCCAGGTACTGCACGATCGCATCGCTCGCCTGCGAGTCGAAGTACGCGACCTCGTACGTCACGCGCGCCCCCACCCGGCCGCGCGCGCCGACCTCGGCCGAGACGATGCGCTGCGGGCCGAGCGCGTCGTTGAATCCACCGAGTCCGCCCTGCCGCGAGTTGAGCTCGGTCGTGGTCGGCGTCTCGAAGGCCGTCCCCACGTTCGCGTACGGGCTGAACGCGGGCGTGAACAACCAGACCGCGCCCACATGGCCGCTCGCTGCCGTCATCACACGCTCGCCACTGTCGTTGTCCCCGTCGCCGGTGAAGTGGTCCTCGACGCGGAACGAGAGACGGTCCCAGCGCGCGCCCAAGCTCAGCGCGACCTGCTTCGCTGGTGAGAGCTGCAACTGCGCCGACGGCCCGACGCTCACCACTGTCTCGCCCTGGAAGAGAAAGGTCGTGTCGGTCGGCGCGACGATCAGGCCACCGGTCGTGCGCTCGTTGCGGCGCACATCGTGCGACCGCTGCACGTCGAGCCCCAGCGAGAGGCGTGGATCCCACGCGCGGTCGATCGCGCGCGACGCGTCGAGCCGCACGCCGGTGACCCGACGGTCGATCGTATTGCGCACACCGTTCGTCGCGCCCGCGGGCGCCGGCGGCGCCGTCGCGAGCGGATTGTCGATGAACCGCCGCTGCCCGAAGAGGCTCGCACTCCACGTGGTCGGTCCCTCGTCGCGATGCGCCCGGACCGAGAGGTAGCGTTGCGAGACGGCACGCTGCGCCCCGCGCCGCCTGTTGTTGAGCGCGGCGGTGTCGGGGTTGAGCGCGTACTCGGCCGCCGTGAGCGCTCCGGGATTCAGCGCCAGCGGAGTCTCCGCCACTCCACCGCGCCACGAGAGCGTCACGCGGTCACTCAGGGCCTGGTCGACTGCCCCGCCGAACTGCCGCAGATCCGCCGCACTGTACTGCCGGAATCCGTCGACCGTGGTGCGCGACGCCGAGAGCGCGCCGATGAACGCGCCGGCGCGACCGCTGGTGCGCACCTGGACCTTGCGCATCCCGAACGACCCGGTGGTCGCCCGCACGCTCGCGCCGAGGCGGTCGGGCGCGGTGAGGTCGGTGGTGAACGCGAGCACGCCTCCGCTGCCGTTACCGTGCAGCGACGAGGCCGCGCCGCGTAGCACTTCGACGCGGCCGATCGACGCGAGGTCGACGTTGGTGAGCTGACTCTGTCCGTCGGGTAGCGACTGCGGAATGCCGTCGAGCAGCACCTTGACGCCACGCAGACCGAAGTTGGCCCGACTGCCGGCCCCACGGATGCTCAGCCGCTGGTCGAGCGCGTAGTTGTAGCGATTGGAGACGACCACGCCCGGCAGGTTCGAGAGCGCCTCGTCCAGGCCCAACGTCGCCTGCCCACGGCGCAGCGCCGTTGCGTCGAGCGTGCTCACGGCCCACGGCACGCGGTCGGCCGGCACCGGAGTACGGGCGGCCTCGACTCGTACCGCGTCCAGGGTTCGGCTCGTGTCACGACGAGTGGAGTCGGTGCGGGCCTGACCCGCAGCGGACTCGATCGCCAGCGCTTGAGCAAGGAGCAGGGAGATCGCGGAGCGCAGCATGATCCTCATGCCCAACGATAGCGACGGTGGAGTGCTGAACGTAAGCCGAGGCGTGGGCACGTGGCGTGGGCACGCAGGTGTTCGCTGCGGTACGGCGGGCGTTCACGCTATCTTAATGACCGGATGATTCAGACCCCGCCGCGGACGAACGAAACGCCGTACCAGACCCGCAGCGCCATCCGGCGCTGGCGGGGCATCTTCGCGGCCGGGGTCCTCTTGACCCTTGTGGTCGTCGTGCTGGCGTTCATGGCGAACCGTGCGTCGGTGCACCGGGCCGATCGGAACGGCACCGTGATCCGCCACGCCTCCGATGCACAGCGAGCGCTCTGGCTCGAAGAGAGCGCCTTGCGCGGGTTCGGCTTGCGCCGCGATTCCTCAGCCGCGCCGACCGCGCGCGCGGCGCGCGTCGACGCCGAAGCCCATCTCGAGATGCTGCGCGGCGCCGTAGGGCCCGAACACGTTCCGCTCGTGGACTCGATCGTCGACGCGGTCGCTGCATGGCACGTCGACCTCGCCGACGCGACCCTCGCCTCGGGGACGATCTCCATGGCGACGGCGCTGGCGGCCACCGACCGGTTCGACGAGGTCTCGCGCCTGTTCGACGCCTTCCAGACCGACGCGTTCAGTCGCAGTGCGCTCCTGAGCCGGCAACAGACGCGCGTCGAATGGTCGGCCTTCGCGCTCATCCTGCTGACGCTCTTCGTGGCGGTCTGGATCTTTCGTCGCGTGGCCTTGACGCTCGAGCGCGAGGTGGATCGCGCGCACACCCAGGCACGCCAAGTGGAAGCGCAAACAGCGGAACTGCAGCAGCAGGCCATGGTGCTCGGGGAGCAGGCGGGCCAGCTGGAGGAGACGACCGCTGAGCTCGAGCGCCGGATCGAAGACGCCGACGAGGCAAACCGGCGGCTCGAGGAGACCACGATCTTCCTTGACTCCGCGGTGGCAAGTGCACCGTTCGGCGTCGCGTTCCTCGGGCGCGACCTCCGCCTCTTGCGCGTGAATCCGGCCATCGCTGCGCTGAGCGGGCGGCCCGTCGAGGCGCATCCCGGACTCGCGCTCGCGGAAGTACTCCCGGGATTGGGCGCACGCGTGCACCCACTGCTTGCACGTGTGCTCCGCACCGGCATCGCCGAGTCGGACGTGGTGATCGAAGGAGATGCCGGCGCAGAAGCCCCCGCGCACCGGCGGTGGAACGCGACCTGTTATCCGCTCCGGCCGCGCGACCAGCCGCCCACCGGCGTCGGTCTCATGCTCGTCGATGTCTCGGCGCGCACGCAGCTCGAGGACCAGTTGCGTCAGGCGCAGAAGATGGAGGCGGTCGGCCGACTCGCCGGCGGGATCGCACATGACTACAACAACGTCCTCACGGTCATCCAGAGTTACGGCGAGATGTTGGCCGCGAGCATCGCCGCGGACTCTCCCGCCCATGAGGAGGTCGAGGCGATCCGCGGCGCCGCCGACCGCGCCGCGACCCTCGCGCGCAAACTCCTCGCTTTCAGCCGACGTGAGGTGGTCGTTCCCCGAGTCGTCGACGCGAATGAGGTCGTGTCAGGCATCGAGGGGATCCTGCGTCGGTTGCTCAAGCAGGGCATCGAGCTCGACATTCAGCGGGCGGCCGAGCCGTTGCTCGTGCGGTGCGACGCTGGCCAGTTGGAGCAGGTCATCATGAACCTCGCGATCAACGCCGTCGACGCGATGCCGAAGGGGGGTCGACTCACGCTCGTCCTCTCTGCCGACGACGAGCGCATGGACGCCGAGGCGACCGAATCCAGACCCGCCGCGGTCATCAGCGTGCGCGACACCGGCAGCGGCATGTCAGCCGAGATCCAGCGCCTGCTCTTCGAGCCCTTCTTCACGACCAAGCCGGCCGGCCAGGGAACCGGGCTCGGCCTCGCCACGGGCTATGCGATCGTGCGCGGCGCTGGCGGCACGATCCGGGTGCGGAGCGTCGAGAAGGAGGGGAGCGCGTTCGACATCATCCTGCCGCGAGTTCCCGAGTCGGAGCGCGAGCCAGAGGCACGACTCAGCCCATCGCGCGGCACCGTGCTGCCTGCGGGAGGTGAGACGATCCTGCTCGTCGAGGATGAACCGGCGATCCGTGCGGCCCTCACGCGCATGCTGCGCGGCGGCGGGTACCGGATCATCGAGGCCTCGAACGGCGGCGAGGCACTCCGCCTTGCCGACGAGACGACGGGGGCGATCGACCTCCTGCTCACGGACGTCATGATGCCGGGGATCGGCGGCAAGGAACTCGTGCAACGACTCCTCGCGATCCGGCCCGACACGCGCGTCATCCTCATGTCCGGCTACACCGACGACGAGGACCTGCGCCGGGACCTTGGTGAGGCGCGCTACGTCTTCTTGCAAAAGCCGTTCACGGCCAAGCAGGTCGCAGCGACGGTCCGCGCCCTGCTCGACGCCGGCTGAAGCAATCGTCCGGCGTGCGGCGCGCGACGGGTCCGCGGTGCGTCACCTACGGCTGCGCCCGCCGGTCGCGCGGTGCACGCCCCAGCACCGCCGTCCACAGTCGTGTCAGCCGGCCGAGCACGGTGCGGTTGCGTCGGTCCGCGCGCGCCGTCTGCCGCACCACGCGCTTCCAGTCGGCGCGCATCGCCTCAGCGTCGGCGAACCGTTGGTCCGGAGCGGCCGCGAGTGACCGGCGCAGCCAACCCGCGAGCGGCTCGGCGAACTCGCCGAGGTCCACGCGACCGGCGAGCTGCGCCGCCAAGATCGCACGGCCGTCCTCACCCTCGAACGGCGCGCGCCCCATGAGCGCGAAGAAGACGATCGCACCGACAGCGAAGAGGTCGGTCGTCGCCGACTGCTCTTCACCCAACAGCTGCTCGGGCGACGCGAACGCCGGCGTGCCCGACGAGCCGGCGGGGCGCGCGCCCAGCGCATGCGCGATGCCGAAGTCGGCGATCCGCCACCGACGGTACCGATCGATCAGGATGTTCTCGGGCTTGAGGTCGCGGTGGATGATCCCGTTGGCGTGCGCCACCGCGAGCCCGTCGAGCACCGAATCCACCTGCGGTGCGATCTCCGCGAACGCCAATGGGCCCGAGCGCTTCACGAGGTCAGCCACGGAGCCCTCTTCTTCGAGCTCCATGATGTACCAGTTCACGTCGCCCTTCGAGTCCCACGCGAAGATCGGAACGATCGCCGGGTGCTGCAGTTGCGCGGCGAGCTGCGCCTCGCGGCGGAAGCGCCCCACCGCGGTCGCGTTCCGCGCGACCGTGGGGTGAAGCATCTTGAGCGCGACCTCGCGCTCGAGCGAGAGGTCGCGCACGCGCCACACCGAGCCGTACGAGCCAGCTCCCAACGGCGCCAGCACCTCGTAGTCGTCACCGGTGGCCCAACGCAGGCGATCCTCCTCCGAGAGTGCGATATGTTCGCCACTCGCCTGCTCCGTGCCTGGGAACGCGAGTGCCGATGTCCCTGAGATGCGCTCGATGCGCCTCAGCATCCCGGCAAGGCTCGTGAATCGATCGGTCGGCGACGCGGCGAGCATGCGGTCCACGAGCTCGGCGACCGTCTTGGGACAGTCCGGACGTACGAGGTCGATCGGCGGCAGCACGCCAGCACTCGGCACCTCTCCCGTGAGCAGCGCATACGCGATCGCACCGAGCTGCCATTGATCTGAAGCCTGACTCGGCGCCCAGCCGTGCTTCCATTCGGGAGACTGAGGCGTCCAGCGCTCGTCCGGCGCGACGCCCGTGGGGATCTCGTCGCGAGGCACCGCCCACTGCCAGCCGAGCAGCCACACGCGGCCGGTCGGCGTGAAGTACGTGTTCTCGGGCGCGATCGCGCCGTGCACGCTCCCCGAGTCGTGCAAGTAGGCCAGAGACGAGCCGATGGACCGGATGATCCGCATCGTGAACGGTACCGTCTCGGCCCCGCTTCGCCGCAGCCGCTCTCCGATCGTCTCACCCGTGATCCACCGGCGCAGATACCCTGGACCTCGCGGGCTCCCCACATGCTGCTGCCAGAAGTGGTACGTGGTCGGGATCATCGGGTGGCTGCGATGCCCAAGCTGTCGCGCCTCGCGAAAGAGCCACGCATGATGCGCGGGATCGGGCGCGGTCACGAGCGCGAGTGACCGTCCGAGCGCGTCACGGATCTCCTGCGCGTGCCGGTACGCCGTGTACACTCCACTGCTCCCCCAACGCCAGTCCGGCGGCAGCGCCCATCCGTCGAGATGGGGCGGGATGCCCGTCGATTGGCGATTCGGGCCGCTGAGTTCTGGATTGTGCATCGACCTGCAAGATACTCAGCGTGACGACGACGGAGCCAGACGCACACGCAGCACGGTCCCTTGGCCGGGAAGGCTCTCGGCGTCGATCGCTCCGCCCCAGCCGTCGATCAGTCGGCGGCTGATCGCGAGCCCGAGACCGCTCCCACTCGTGCGCGTGGAGAAATGCGGTTCGAATATCCGGTCGAGCAGATGCGGCGGGATCCCGTCGCCGTCGTCGCTGACCGTGAGCAACGCCCCTCCCTCAGGAGTCGCCTGCACCGTGAGTGCGATCCGCTTCGCCCGCGCGAGCCGGGCGTTCTCGAGCAGGTTGAGCAATACCTCGCGCAGTTCGCGGTCGCGCCCGGCCGCGAGCAACGGCGTGTCGGGGATCGTCGCGTCCCACGCGATCTCCTCGGCCCCCATCCGCTCGAGTTCGAGTACGTCGCGCGCGACCTTCGCCACATCGGTCGGTTCGGCCGGCTCGTCGCCGAGCGGACCGGTGCCGTACCGGCTGAAAGCGCGCGCGATCTCGTCGAGCCGATCGATCTCGGCGAGCACGCGCGTGGTGTTCTCCTCGAGTATGCGATCGAAGTCACCCCGACCGTCCCGATGCGCGCGCCTCAGGTGCTGCATGCCGAGTCGGATCGGCGTGAGTGGGTTCTTGATCTCGTGTGCGACCTGACGCGCCATCTCGCCCCACGCGAGCACGCGCTCAGCGCGCGCGACGTCGGTGACGTCGTCGAGCGTGATGACGGCGCGGCGCGCACCGCGGGCGAGGCGTGCGACGCGCACCTGCAGGCGGCGCCCGTCACGCTCCACTTCGAATTCGGCTTCGTCGTCGCCGGCATCGCCAAAGGCCGCGAGCGGGGTCGCGAGGATCGCACCGAGCGCGGGCGCGAGCTCGGTCCCACTGGCGAGACTGGCGCCAAGGATCGACTCGGCGCGCGGATTGGAGAAGGTGACACGCCCACGATCGTCGACCGCGACCACGCCACTCGCGACGTTGCGCAGTGTCGCGGCGAGGCGCCGCTCGGCGGTCTCGAGCGCCGCGCGACTCTCGGCGAGGTCCGCGCTCATGGTACGGAACGCACTGAAGACGGGCGCGAACTCCACCGGCGGATCCTCCTCGAGCGCTGGCGCCGACGCGCCGCGCGCGATCGCCAACGCGCTCTCCTGCAGCGCACGGATCGGTCGCGAGAGCTGCCGCGCGCCGGCGCCGCTCGTCCAGAGCGCGGCGAGACCGCCGAGGGCGAGCGCGAAGAGCAGGAACACGGCGAGGTCGTTGCGCCGTCGGTCGAGCAGCCGCTCGTCGAGCCTCGCCGGTGTGGCGAGTACGAACTGTACGCCGTTGTCGATCGCCGAGCGGTAACCGAGACGCACGGCCGAGGGACCGAGCCCTTGGGCGCGGCCGGCGGTCGGTTCGTCCCCCTCGGCGAGCGTCCGCGCGACACCGGGCGGCAGGAGCCGACCCACGGGCGCGAGTGCGTCGAGCAGTGGGTCGCTGGCTTCGGCGAGCAGACCGTCGGCGTAGAGGAGCAGTGGTGTGTCGAATCGCGCCGACGCCGCCGCCAACTGCACCGAGTCGGTCGACACCGCGATCCCTCGCAGTGTCTCGCGCACCAAGAGGTCGCGCGACTGGCGATCATCCGCCTGCACACGCTGGAACGACCAGAGTCCGAAGAGCGCCGACGGTACCACGAACGAGGCGAAGAGCGCGACGGAGAGTCGCACGCGGAAGCTGCGCACGACGTCCTGCCGACGCAGGCGCCACCAGCGCCAGAGCGCGCCGTCGGCCGAGACGATCAGGAGCCAGACCGCGCCGAGGAGCGCGAGATCAAGGAGCACGAGCAGTGCACCCCGTGCGATGAGCGCGTCGAGACCGCGCAGGTCGACGGTGCCATGCACACGCTGCGCCATCCCACCGGCTCCGGGGAGGAACCAATCACCGTGAAGCTCGTTGCCCTCGCGCGACCACCGGCCCAGACGCGGTGTCGGCCCCTCGGCGCGAGCGAGAAGCTCACCGAGTCGCAGCGAGTACGGAGGTTCCGGGGCCGGAGGCCGAGGGAAGCCAAGAAAGGCGCCGAATGCATCGGGAGTCACGAGCGCGCTGCGTGGAGCCAGCACGACGGTCGTGACCGTCGCATCGGCATGCGGCATCGCGAGCACCACGTGCACGCCCGGCTGGCCGGGCGCCTCTCGGAGGATGAGCCGACCGCTGACCTGTGCCTCGCGTGCGAGCAGGTTCACTCCGGACGTCATCCCCGGACCGCGGCCGACGCGAAGTTCGGCGATCGCTGCGCCATCGGGTGCCCAGGTCGCGACCTCGGTCGGATACTCAGCGCCGGCGAGGTCCGAGGTCGCGTAGCGCGCGAGCAGTTCCACCCGCGAACGCGCCGCAGTCGCTGGGTCGAGCGTGGCCGCGAACCGGTCGAGCAGCGTCAGCGCGGTCGGATCGGCGCTCGCGAGGCCATGCACGTCGTCGGCCGCCAGCTGCACGCGCTCGCGCACGCTCGAGAACCAGACGAGCGTCACCGCACCGCACGCCGCGACGAACGCCACAGAGAGTACGATCGCCCGTGCGCGGCGTGTGAAGGCGAGCGCGCCGATCGCGAGGATCCAGAGCGCCGGATGTAGCGCCGGCAGTCGTCCCGGCGCCTCGAGCACGAGCGGGGTGGAGAGCGCGGCCACTGCCGCGATCACTGGGGCGACCCACGTCGGCAGGCCATGTCGTGCACCGCCGAGTGCCGTGCGTCCGGCGGTCACACCGAGCAGGAGCACGGTGACGGCGGAGAGGAACAGCGTGGCCTGCCACGCGAGCCAGAGACCCACCGACGCGCCGATCACCGGCACCTGGATCCCGCGCGCCAACTCGCGCAGGACGAACGGGCCCACTCCGGCGACCAACAACACGCCGACGAGTGCCTGCAGGCGCGACAGCGGGCGCGCGTGTTCGCGCAGCGCCGAGAGCAGGCCGAGCAGGACGAGGCCGCTGCTGATCGCGAGTGCGCCGGCGTTCGCTGTGAATCGTCCGCCGGCGCTCACGAAGAAGAAGGTCGGATCGAACACCGACCATCGATTCGAGAGCGAACTCAACGGCACGAGCTGCAGCGCGAGGAACGCCACGGCGAGGACCGCGAACCGCGGCGCGAGCCCCGCGTCCCGCCGCCACGCCGTGGCGAGCAACAACAGCACGAGGAACGCCAGCAGGGCGGCGCCGATCGCGAGGCTCCGTTCCTGCGCGTCGTGCCGAAGCGCCTCCGGCTCTGCGACCAATGCCCGCGCGGCGAGGAACGGTTCGTCGGCGATCGAGAGGACGACCGCGCCCTTGACGGTCGCGGCGGCGCTTGCATCGCCGTAGGCGAACCCCGTCACTCCCGTGCGGCGCGCGACGCGCAGATCGAGCGGCCGGCTGAGACCGTCGGCGGGCGGCGCCGCGTGCAGCAACACGGTCGCCACCGCACTCCGACTCCCCTCGTTCGCGATCGCGTACAGGACCATGTAGAACGAGGTCGCGACGACGCCCACCGGCCCCGGCAGCGAGTCGATCGGCACGACGAGCCGGCCCGCCCACGCGAACGGCCGGCCCGCCTCGGCAAGCACCACGGCACGATCGTCCGGCCCGGCAATGAGTGCCTGCGCGTTCAAGAATGCCAGATCCGCGCTGGCGGGTAACCGCAGTGCCGAGCTGGCGACGCGCTTCAAGTCCTCGCCCGCGGCGGCCACTTCACGCCGGAGCGCCTCGGTCCCCGCCGACGCGCGGCGGGCCACCTCAGCGTCACCAGCGCCGTCGAGCGCCGCGAGCGCCGCCTGGTGGGCCCCAGCCGCCGCGACGAATACCGCGGCCCCGATGAGGAACGCCAGTCGACGTCGCCACGCGCTCGCGCGCGCTCGCCACGTCGCCGCGGCGAGCAGCAGGACCAGGAGCGTCAGCAGGGCGGCCGACGCGGTGCTGGTGACCTGCAGCCAGCGCGCCGCGACCAGCACGACACCCGACGCCAGTCCGAGCCAGGCGTCCCATTGCGGTCGGGACGCGGCGCTCGGGCGTTCGGCGACAGCGGTGGTGAGGCTCACGTCGGGATTATACCCATCGTTCAGGCGCTTGGGCACTCAATAGATGGCACGCCGCTAGATTTCGTCCGATGCACCAGATCCTCCGCGCCACGCCTCTGGGCGTCCTGTCTGCCCTCGCCCTTCTGCCAGCCGCCCTGTCCAGCGCCGCGGCACAGGTGATGGTCGTTGACGAAGGCACGTTCACGATCACGGTCGGCGGCGTGCGCGCGGGGCGCGAGGACTTCAGCATCCGACGCTCGACCGCGCAGGAAGGCGGTTTCTTCGCCCAAGGCACGATCCTGCGCGGCGAGAACCGGACCGTCGTGGCGTTGACCACAGACTCCGTGGGCACGCCGCTCAAGTTCCAGTGGGAGCGCTTCGTCACCGGGAGGTCGGCGGAGAACGTCTCGGGTGAGTTCCGCCGCGGTCTCTGGTCGGGGCGGGCAGTGGGTGCGGCGGGCGAATCGGGCCGTGAGTTCCGCCTCCCCGAGCCGGTCGTCGGGGCCGACGACGACGTCATCCACGAGATCTGGTTCCTGATCCGATTCGCTGCCCGTCCACTCGCTCGATTGCTGACACCGCGGACGCTGAGTGTCCGGGACCTGGTGCTCGAGGACGTGGGAGCCGACAGCGTATCGATCGGCGCCGACGTATTCCCTGCACGGAAATGGGTCCTGCGCGCGACGGCCTCAGGTCCCGTGCTGCGCGAAGCTTGGATCGACCCCAAGGGTCGACTCCTGCGCGTTCGGATCCCGGACCAGGACCTCGACGCCGTGCGCGACGAGGCGCTTCCTGAAACCGTACCGTCGCCACCGGCGTAGAGCCTTACGGAACCCTCCCTAACAGGACCTTGAATCGATGCGAGTGTTGTGGCGTGCGACCCTTCTTCTCGGCCTGGCGATGCCGTCAGCGGCTCAGACCCGCGCAACGCTGACGCTCACCGAAGCGATCGAGATCGCCAACAAGAACAACCCGACCTACCTCCAGTCGATTACCGGTCGCACACGCGCGTCGGCAGCGGTCCGCTCGGCGTACGGGCAGTTGCTGCCGAGCGCCGACGCGAGTTTCGGCACGGGCTTTCGCGAGGGCCGCCCGCAGTTCTTCGGCGGCGTTGCTTTCGGTGCAACGTCGAACATCATCTCGTCGAGCTGGAACCTCTCGGCGAATGCGCGGCTGAGCATCAACACGCTCTACTCCATTCGGCGCGCGAATGCGGCCCTCGACGCGGCCGACGCCGATGTCGCGGCCTCGCAGTACCAACTGCGCAACGGCGTGACCGCCCAGTTCCTGCTTGCACTGCAGACACATGCGCGCGCGAACCTGCAGGACACGCTCGTGATCCAGCAGCGGTTGCAGCTCGAGCTCGCCCAGGCTCGCGCCGGCGTCGGTTCAGGTACGTCGCTCGACGTGAAGCGCGCCGAAGTCGGCCTCGGCACGCAGCAGGTCGCGGCACTCCGCGCCCGCAACACCGCCGCGGTCGCCCGCCTGCAGCTCTTTCAGCAGCTGGGCGTCGCGATGCCGGCCGACGTGGTGCTCTCGGCCGAGCTGCCGGTGACCGCGCCGACGTCCACCGTGGCGGATCTGCTCGAGATGGCCAGAACAGCCAACCCGACCCTTCGCGCGGCGCAGGCGCGTGAGCGCGTGGCCGACGCCGGCGTGCGCTCGGCGCGCGGCGAGTACACGCCGTCGCTCTCGTTCTCGGCGTCGGTGGGTGGTGTCGCGCAGACGCAGTCCGACGTAGGCCCGTCGATCCTGCAGGCGCAGAATCAGACGCTCGGAGCGCAGCGCAACTGTTTGACCACCGACTCCATCCGCGTCGGCGCGGGGCTGAACAGCATCGCCGCGCAGTGCGCGGCGATCCAGTTCACGCCGGCCCAAGAAGCCGCGATCCGCAACGCGAACACCGACTTCCCGTTCGGGTTCACGCGCAACCCGTACAACCTCTCGCTCGGCATCTCACTACCGATCTTCGACGGGTTCGCTCGCGAACAACGGTTGCAGGAAGCGAATGCCAACAAGACCGACGCGCGCTACAGCGTGCGACGCCAGGAGCTCGCCCTCACCGCCGACGTGACGTCGGCGCGGGTGACGCTGCAAGCGGCATTCGAGGCGGCGGCGTTACAGGCCCGCAACGCCGCAACGGCGCGCGAGGCGCTGCAGCTCGCCGAGGAGCGGTACCGCGTCGGGTCGAACACCTTCGTGGACCTCACGACGGCGCGGGGCGAGTATGAACGGGCCGAGACGGACCGGATCGATGCGATCTATGAATTCCACCGGGCGTACGCGGCGCTGGAAGCGGCCGTCGGACGCACCCTCCGCTGACTGAGGCGATGATGAGCAAGAAGATGAAGTACAGTGTGTTCGGCGTGGTGGTGATCGCGATCGGCTCGCTCGTGGCGGTCTCCGCCGCCAAAAAGGAGAAGGGCGCCGAGGTGCGCATCGAGGAGGTCTCGAAGCAGGACCTCGTCGCCTCAGTCACCGCCAGTGGTCAGGTGATCCCGCGCACCAAGGTCGACCTCTCGGCAGACATCACCGGGCGCATCACGCGCCTCGTGGTCAAGGACGGCGACTACGTGAAGGAGGGGCAGTTCCTCCTTCAGATCGATCCACAGGCGTACGAGGCGCAGGTACTGCGCGCCGAGGCGGCCCTCGCGAACGCGCGGGCGAGTCTCGCGCAGTCGCGGGCCAACCTGTTGCAGGCGCAGCGCAACCTCGAACGCCAAAAGGAGATCCGAAAGGTCAACGTTGCGCTCGTCTCGGCGCAGGAGCTCGAGCAGCTCGAGACCCAGCTCGACGTGAACAAGGCGCTCGTCACGGCGGCCGAGGAGAACGTCAAGCAGGCCGACGCCTCGCTCAAGGACGCGCGCTACCAGCTCTCGCGCACCACCATCTACGCGCCCATGACGGGACGGATCACGCGGCTCAACGTCGAACTCGGCGAGACGGCGATCATGGGCACGCTCAACAGGGCCGATGCGACGCTCCTCACCATCTCCGACATGAGCACACTGGAGACGAAGGTGAAGGTCGACGAGACCGACGTCAGTCGGATCTCGGTCGGCGACTCGGCGGTGATCCAGATCGACGCCTTCCCCGACACGACCTTCGTCGGTCGCGTTGTCGAGATCTCGAACAGCTCGGTGAAGGGCGCCTCAGCGTCGACCACGGACCAGGCGATCGACTACGAAGTGACGGTGCGCATTTTGAACCCGCCGTCCGACACGCGCCCGGACTTCTCGTCGACGGCGAAGATCGTGACCGACACGCGGACGCAGGCGCTGGCGATCCCGATCATCGCGCTGACCGTGCGCGAGGACTCGGCACTCAAGAACACCGATCAGGCCGCTCCGAACGCCGCACCCACGTCGGCCGTGCAGGTCGGCAAGCGCGACGTCGAAGGCGTGTTCGTGGTCGGCACCGACAACAGAGTGACCTTCCGCCCCGTAAAAGTAGGGATCGCAGGCGAGAAGTACTTCGAGGTGCTCGACGGGCTCAAGCCGGGCGAGCGCATCGTGGCTGGCACGTATCAGGCGATCCGCGAGTTAAAGGATGGCCAACTCGTTCGAGAACAAATTCAGACACCGGCCGCGACCAAGGCCCCGGGGACGCCGTGAGCCAGCATACCGACGAAGCGCCGCACAACATCACCGCCGAACGCCAGGTGATCGTCCAGAGTCAGGGGGCGACGCCGTCGAAGGAGTGGGTGATCGTCACCCGCGGCCTCACGCGCGAATACGACATGGGCGGCGAAGTGGTGCGTGCGCTCCGCGGGATCGACCTCGCGGTGCGCCGCAACGAGTATGTCGCGATCATGGGCCCCTCGGGCTCGGGCAAGTCGACGCTGATGAACATCATCGGCTGTCTCGACACACCCAACGAGGGCGAGTACTGGCTCAACGGCCAGCTCGTGTCGACCATGAAGGACGACGAGCTCGCCCGCGTGCGCAACAAGGAGATCGGGTTCGTCTTCCAGACGTTCAATCTGCTCCCGCGCGCGACCGCGCTCGCGAACGTGGAGCTGCCGCTCGTGTACGCCGGCGTGTCGGCGAAAGAGCGTCGCGAGCGGGCGATGGGGGCTCTCGAGTCGGTGCAGCTCGGTGAGCGCGTGCATCACCGGCCGAACGAGCTCTCGGGCGGCCAACGTCAGCGTGTCGCGATCGCCCGCGCCCTGGTCAACCGTCCCTCGATCCTGCTCGCTGACGAACCGACCGGTAACCTCGACTCGGCGACCTCAGAGGAGATCATGCGCGTCTTCGAAGGTCTCGCCGACAACGGCCAGACCGTCATCATGGTCACGCACGAACCCGACATCGCCGCGCATGCGCGCCGCGTGGTCGTCCTGCGCGACGGCCAGATCGCGAGCGACGATCGGCGCGAGAAATTCACCGAGAAGCTCGGCCTGTCGCACTAGGCGGCATCAGATGCCGCTCTTCGAAGCCGTCCGGCTCGCCCTCGAGACCCTCCGGGTCCAGAAGCTCAAGAGCTTCTTCACCCTCGCGGGCGTCTGCATCGGCGTGATGTTCCTCATCACCGTCGTCTCGATCATCGACGGGATGGGCAAGTACATGAAGGACGATCTCGTCGGCAAGCTGCTTGCCGTGAACTCGTTCGAGTTGCGTCGTCGCCCCAACATCAACATCGGCGACGTCGACGAATCGGTCTGGGAAGAGTACCGTCGCAGGCCGCGGCTCTACATCAGCGACCTGTTGCCGGTGGTCGAGGCGCTCCCCGAGGGCACGCGCTGGGCGCTCGAGGCCGAGGCCAATGTGCAGGTCGTCAGTCGCTACACTCGGCCGCGGAGCACCAACGCGATCGGCGTGGACGGCGACTGGTTCGCGATCAAGAACGTCGCGCTCAAGGACGGCCGGCCCTTCACCGACCAGGAACTCTCGCAGGGCGAGAACGTCCTGATCGTCGGCCCTGACATGGTCGACCGCGCCTTTGGCGGACTCGACCCGATCGGTCGCGAGCTCCGTGTGGGTGGCGTGCCCTACCGCGTGATCGCCGTGACCGAGTCGCGGGGCAGCGTCTTCGGGTTCTCGTTCGACAACTTCGTGATCGCCCCCTGGCGCTCCCCGATGCGCAAGTTGCTCAACCCCGAGCCGCAGATGATCGACGCGGTCATCGTGCAGACGGCGAACCCCGAAGGGATGAACGACGCGCAGGAACGCGTGCGGGCGGTGATGCGCACCCGGCACGGCCTGCGCCCGGGACAGAAGGACAACTTCTCGATGGAGACGTCAGCGAGCGCCCTCGAGTTCTGGGACAAGATCGAGTCGAAGCTGCAACTCGCGGGCGTCGCCCTGCCGGCGATCGGCCTCGTGGTGGGCGCGATCGTCATCATGAACATCATGTTGGTCGCGGTCGCCGAACGGACCCGCGAGATCGGGATCCGGAAGGCGTTGGGCGCCAAGCGGCGCGACATCCTCGCACAGTTCCTGATCGAGTCGGCGACGTTGAGCACGGTGGGGGCGATCATCGGGATCGCACTGGGGATCGGCTTCTCGCAAGCGATCGCCGCGATGACGCCGCTGCCGGCGAGTGTGGCGCCCTGGTCGATCGTGGTCGGCGTGCTGACCGGGATCGTCGTGGGCGTGGTCTCGGGGGTGTACCCCGCGAGTCGCGCCTCCCTGCTCGACCCGATCACCGCCCTCCGGTCCGAGTGAGGACGCGCCGATGAACGGACTCTCTGCACGGCTGTACAATCTCACCGAAGGCGTCCGGATCGCGCTCGAGGCGATCGTCGGCAACAAGGTGCGCGCCGGACTCACGATCCTCGGCGTCGCGATCGGCGTGTTCGTGGTGGTGGTGATCTCGGCGGCGATCCACGGCATCAATCTGAGCGTCGCCAAGGACTTCGAGTCCACAGGGCCGACCACCTTCTTCGTGTCGCGGTACCCGATCACGTTCGAGGCCTGCGACGGCACCGACGACACCTGCGCCTGGCTGCGGAACCCGCCGGTGAACTGGGGCGAGATCGAGGCACTCCAGCGACTCCCGAATGCTGCGGCGGTGGGCGTGCAGATGCGTTGGAGCGGCGCGTTCAAGTATCGCGACAAGGCGCTGGCGGGCGCCTCGATCGAGGCCTATACCTCGAACTGGTCGATCTTCGGCGCGCCCGACCTGCAGCCCGGTGGACGCATCTTCACCGAGCAGGAGACGCGCAGTTCGGCGCGCGTGGTCGTGGTGAATACGACCATGGCCGAACGTCTGTTCGGTGAGTCCGACCCGCTGGCGAAAGTGGTCACGATCAACGGCATCCCGTTCACCGTGATCGGCGTCTACAAGGAGACGGGGAGTTTCCTCTCCGGTGGTGATCGTCCCAAGGGTGTGATGCCGGTGACGACCCTGCAACGCGCGCTCAACGTCTCGCGCAGCGACATGGGTGTGGTGGTGAAACCGCGCGCCGACGTGCCGCGCGACGTGATGGTGGACGAGGTGACGGCGGCGCTGCGCGGGGCGCGCGGACTGCGACCGAGTGACGCCTCGACCTTCGCCATCATCACGCAGGACAAGTTGATGGAGACCTACGACAAGATCTTCGGGATGTTCTTTCTCGTGATGATCGCGCTCTCGGCGGTCGGGCTGATCGTGGGCGGCGTGGGCGTGGTCGCGATCATGATGATCTCGGTGACCGAGCGCACGCGCGAGATCGGCGTGCGCAAGGCGCTCGGCGCGACGCGGGCGACGATCCTCTGGCAGTTCCTGATCGAGGCGGTCACGCTCACGGGCATCGGGGCGATCATCGGTCTGTTCTTGGGCTGGCTCGTCGCGCTGGCGATCCGCAGTTCGACCTCGATCGCCGCCTCGGTGCCGCCGCTGGCGGTGGTGGCTGCGCTCCTTGCGAGCGCCGTCACCGGCATACTATTCGGCATGATCCCGGCGGCGCGCGCCTCGCGCCTGGACCCGGTCGAAGCCCTCCGACACGAATAGCCTCCGTTGCCTCTCTTCGAAGCCTTTCGCCTCGCGATCCAGACGATCCTCGTTCAGAAGATGAAGAGTTTCTTCACGCTCGTTGGCGTGATGATCGGCGTGATGTTCCTGATCGCCGTGGTCTCGATCGTCGAGGGGATGAGCGACTACGTCGAGAACGATTTCGCGGCCAAGATCATCGGCGTGAACACGTTCGACGTCTCGCGGCGCGCGAACTTCACGCCGAATGAGACGGAGGAGGAGGAGCGCGCCTCGATGCGGAACCCCCGGATCTACGATCCGGAGGCGGAGATCGTCCGCAGCGCGCTTCCCGCGTCGTTCAAATCGGCGATCGTCAATCAGACCTTCATCAACGCCGTCGTGCCGGGCGTGCGGCCGCGTTCGGTGCAGGCGATCGCGACCGAGGCGAGCTACTTCGACATCAAGAAGTTCGAGTTGACGAGCGGCCGCGCCTTCGCTCCGCAGGAGGTCGTGATCGGGGCCAAGGTGGTCGTGATCGGCTCCGAGGTGGCGAGTTACTACTTCGAAGGACTCGACCCGCTCGGCCGTGAGCTCCGCGTTGGCGGCCAGCCATACACCGTGATCGGGGTGATCGAGGAGCAGGGCTCGGTGTTCGGCTTCTCGATGGACCGGATGGCGATCGCACCGTACACCTCGCCCCTCACCCGGGCGATCCGGCCGCGAGGCGACATCGCTGCGATCACGGTGCAGGCCCCCAGCCGGGAGATGCTCGCGGACGGGATGGAGCAGGTCCGCGAAGGACTACGCGGCTTCCGGCGCCTCGGCCCCGGTGACCCGGACAACTTCGCGATCGAGACCTCCGATGCGGCCCTCAGTTTTTTCGCCGAACTCAAGGGCAAGCTGATCCTCTTCGGCACCGCCCTGCCGGCGATCGGCCTCGTGGTCGGCGCGCTCGTGATCATGAACATCATGTTGGTGGCGGTGGCCGAACGGACAAGAGAGATCGGCGTGCGCAAGGCGCTCGGAGCGCGGCGGCAGGACATCATCGCGCAGTTCCTCGTGGAAGCGGCGACGCTCTCAGTGCTGGGCGCGGCGATCGGTGCGGGGCTCGGGGTCGGGCTCGCGATGATCATCGCCGCGCTCACCCCGCTGCCCGCGTCGGTCGCGCCCTGGTCGCTCGTCGCCGCGCTCGTGGTCGGCGCTGGCGTCGGGATCACGGCGGGTATCTATCCGGCGAGCCGCGCCGCGCGGCTCGACCCGATCGCCGCACTTCGTCAGGAATAGCCGATGCGTACCTGGGACAAGATCCTCATGAGTCTCGAAGGCGCGGCGATCGCCATCGATTCGCTGCGCGCGAACAAGGTGCGCGCCGCGCTCACCATCTCGGGTGTCGCGGTCGGCGTGTTCGTCGTGGTGGCGATGGGCGCCGCGGTGCACGGCATCCGGCAATCGTTCCAGAAGGACATGGATGAGTTCGGCACGTCGAGCTTCCAGGTGCGGCGCCGCAATCCGGGCTTCAACGCGTGCAACCCCACGTCTGACAACTGCCCCGACCGTCGGTTCCCCGGGATCTCGATCGCCGAGTGGCGCGCGGTGCAGCAGTTGCCCGAGGTCGACAACGCGATGGCATGGTTGATGGGCGGCGGCACAGTGGTCTATCGCGACCAGCAGGTGAAGAATGTCGGCTACGACGCACAGAGCACCGAGTGGATCGAGACCGACCAGGCCGACATCTCCCCGGGGCGCACCTTCACCGAGTCGGAGCACGACGCGGCGGCGCTTGTGGCGATCGTGAACACCAAGCTCGCCCTCGACCTGTTCGGCGACTCCGACCCGCTTGGCAAGGAGATCGACCTCGACGGGACCCGGTTCCGCGTGATCGGCGTGTTCGAGACCAAGGCGGGCTTTCTCAAGTCGCTCGACGGCCGCGGGCCCGACACGCCGCGTATGGTGATCCCGATGATGACCGCGTACCGCCGGCTCGACGTCTGGCGGCGGTCGATGATGCTGATGGTCGTGCCCAAAGGCGATGTGTCGCGCGATGCCGCAATGGACGCCGTGACCGCGACGCTGCGCGGCATGCGGGGACTCCGGCCGGCGCAGACGAACACATTCTTCCTCGTCGGGCAGGACAAGATGATGGAGACGTTCGACTCGCTCTTCGGCGCGATCTTCATGGTCGGCTTGGGCCTGTCGGCCGTGGGGCTCATGGTGGGCGGCGTGGGTGTGGTGGCGATCATGATGATCTCCGTCACCGAGCGCACCCGGGAGATCGGCGTGCGCAAGGCGCTCGGCGCGACCCGGGCGACGATCCTCTGGCAGTTCCTGGTGGAGGCGATGACGCTCACGAGTCTCGGCGCGGCGATCGGGCTCGTGGTGGGCGCGCTGCTCGCGTGGGTGATCCGCGCCTACACGCCGGTGCCGGCGAGCGTGCCGATCAGCGCCGTGTTCTCGTCGCTCGGGGCGGCCGCGCTGACCGGGATCGTGTTCGGGATGCTGCCCGCGAGCCGAGCGTCCAAGATGGACCCGGTCGAGGCGCTGCGGCACGAGTAGTTTTCGCGTACCGTGCGCAACTCCGACGTCCTCGGCATCGCCTTCGCGCAGATCAGGGGCAATCCCCTGCGCAGCTTCTTCACGCTCCTCGGGATCATGGTCTCGGTCGCCTTTCTCGTGGCGGTCGTCGCGATCATCCAGGGGATGAACGCCTACGTGAAGGAGAACATCGCCGACGCCATGATCGGCACGAATGCGTTCCAGGTGCGGCGCACGCCGATCCAGGTCGGGTTGATCGACGACGAGGAGATGCTGCGCGTGAGGCGCCGCCCGCGGATCTCGGAGACCGACGCCCGGACGGTGCGTGCCGCGCTCCCCGACGCCGTCGCGATCTCGATCCAGACCGGATGGCCGACGCCGCAGTCCGACGTCTTCTGGCGCGGGAGGTCGATCGGCGACATCATGGTCCTCGGCAGTTCGCCCGAGTATCAGATCGTGCAGGATTATCGGGTCCAGAAGGGGCGCGCGATGTCGGCGGTGGACATCTCGCAGCGCATGCCGGTCGCGGTGCTCGGTCCCGAACTCGCGGAGAAGCTCTTCGAAGCCGCCGATCCGATCGGAAAGGAGATCCGCGTCGCCGGAGAGCGCTTCACGGTGATCGGCGTGAATGAGCCCAAGGGGCGCGTGCTCGGGCAGTCGTTCGACGCCTATGTGCTGATCCCGATCCCGCGCTTCGAGATGCGCTATGGGCGGCGACTCACCACGACGATCTCGGTGAAGGTCTCCGACACCGCTGACGTCGCGGCGATGATGTCGCGTGCTGAAGAAGCCATGCGCGTGGCGCACGGGTTGCGCCCTGGTCAGGAGAACGACTTCTCGATCGAGACCGCCGATGCGCTCGTGGCATTCTGGAAGCGGCTCACGGCGGTGCTCTTCGCCGTGATCCCCGCTGTGGTAGCGATCGGGATCGTGGTCGGCGGCATCGTGATCATGAACATCATGTTGATGGCGGTGAATGAGCGGACTCGAGAGATCGGGATCCGCAAGGCCGTCGGCGCGCGCGCGCGCGACATCGAGGCACAGTTCCTCGCCGAGACGATCGCGCTCTCGGCGTTGGGCGGTGTGATCGGCGTGCTGGCGGGGTGGGCGTTCGCCTTCATCATCTCGGCAGTCTCGCCGCTACCGGCGCGGATCACTTGGTGGTCGGTCGCACTCGCGCTCGGCCTGGGTGCGGGTGTCGGTGTGATCTTCGGCGTGTATCCGGCGCGGCGCGCGGCGCGGCTCGACCCGATCACCGCCATGCGCGCAGAGTAGGCGCGTGCGGATCCCCGGCCTCGATCAGGTCCGCGAGAACCTCGGCATCGCCATGGACACGCTGCGCGTGGCCAAGCTGCGGTCGGCGCTGACGATCCTCGGCGTGGTGATCGGCGTCGCGACGGTGATGACGATGGCGTCGATCGTCGAGGGACTGCGGTCGCAGATCATCACCACGGTCGAGGTCGCAGGCCCGACGACGTTCTACGTGCTCAAGGTCTACTCGAGCACGCCGATCAATCCGCAGAATCCGCCGGCGTGGGTGCGCATCAGGCCTGACATCGCCGAGGAAGATGCGCAGGTGGTGAAGCGGTTGCCGTCGATCGGCTACGCGGCGCTCTGGGGGCAGACGGCTGCGCGTCTTTCCTACCAGGGCGAGCGAACGCAACCGTCGGCCCTCTGGGGCGCCGATGCGGGTTTCACGGAGATCCAGGGCGGCGAACTCGCGGACGGGCGTTGGTTCACCCGGCTGGAGGTCGCAACGGGAGCGAGCGTGGTCGTGGTCGACGAAGCGATGGCGCGTCGGCTGTTCGGGCGCGTGAATCCGCTCGGCAAGACGATCCTGGTCGGCGGCCGTCCAATGGATGTGATCGGACTCTACGTGCCGCCGGAGAACATCTTCGCGCCGCAGGGTGCGGGCACCGGCGCGATCATCCCATTCAAGCTGTTGGACGCGCAGTTCACGATCGACCGGACCAACGCGCTCTGGATCCCGGTCAAGCCGCGGCCCGGAGTCACGGTCGCGGCGGCCCAGGAGGAAGTCACGATCGCGATGCGCGAGCACCGGCGTCTGCGCCCAGCCCAGCGCAACAACTTCGATCTCGTGACGGCGGACCAGATCCTCGACGTGTTCAATCAACTCACCGGCGTCTTCTTCGTGGTCATGATCGTGCTCGCGTCGGTCGCGCTCTTGGTGGGCGGCATTGGCGTGATGGCGATCATGATGGTCTCGGTCACCGACCGGACGCGCGAGATCGGCGTGCGAAAAGCGCTCGGCGCGACGCGCGCGGACATCGCGGTGCAGTTCCTGATCGAGGCGGCGACGCTCACCGGGATCGGCGGCGTGATCGGGATCGCTGTCGGACTCGGCGCGGGACAGTTCGTCACCTGGCTGCTCGGGATCGACGCGACGCCGCCGCTCGGACTCACGGTGATCGCGGTGGTGGTGAGCGTCGGGATCGGCGTGGTGTTCGGTGTGCTGCCCGCGCGGCGGGCGGCGCGGTTGGATCCGATCGAGGCGTTGCGATACGAGTGACGCGGTGCGGCGCTGGCTTGAGCAGCGCCGATCGCGGGCTCAGTGACGATACCGCCATGCGGCGGCACGAGGGCCGCTGCCCTCCCCATAGCCACCCGTGATCAGCACGCCACCGCCAGCGAGCGGAGCGACCGCGGAGAACTGGCCGGTCAGCGGCCCGTCGCCCTCCACGAGTGCGAAGGTGCCGCGACCTGCATCGTAGAGCTCCGCCTGCGAGGCGCCGCCGGCGATCAGCACGTCGCCATTGGGGAGGAGCACCGAGCTACCGTTGTGCTTGTAGCGGGCGAGCCTCATCGACGGTCCAACGGTGAAGCGCCCCGACGCGGGATCGAACAGTTCAGTGGAGTCGTAGGCGCCGCGGCTGTCGCGCTCGTCCGATCCGCCGGTGATCATCACGCGTCCGTCGGCGAGCAACACCGCGTCGTGCTTGTGCCGGCGCACGCGCATGTCACCCACGCGAGTGAAGGCGCCGGTCGTGGCGTCGTACGTCTCGGCCGAGGTGTAGAGTATGATGTCGGCTCGCCGGCCGCGGTGTCCGCCCACGATCAGAACGCGCCCATCGTGCAGTTGCACCGCGGCGTGACTCTCGCGGACCTCGGTCATGTCGCGCGTGCGCGAGAATCGGCCGGTGGCCGGATCGTACAGCTCGGCGCTCGAGAGAAAGGTCCACGCGGGCCCGACACCACCCGCGATGAGGACCTTGCCGCTACCGAGCAGCACGGCGATGTGGCCGCCCCGTGAGGCGCCGAGCGACCCGGTCGGCGTGAAGCGGTTCGTCGCCGGGTCGAAGAGCTCGGCGTTGGCGATCACCGCGTTCCCTGCCCCGTAGCCCCCGACGATCAAGACCTTGCCGCCCGGAAGCACGGTCGCTGTGTGACTTTGGCGCACGGTGATCATGCGCACCAAGGGCGAAAAGCGGCCTGAGGCCGGATCGTAGAGTTCGGCGCTTCGCGACGCTCATCGTTGCCGTGAGCTCGACTCGTCCGGCGGAGGTCTCACTCGGGTGCGGACCCGCATGCGCGAGCAACAGCGTCGCGAGGGGGAGGAGGCGCGTGAGATCGGCGGTGGGCATGGGGCGCTCCGAATGGCGTGGGGACTCAGAATAGCTACACCCCGCGCGGCCGGAGTTCCGTTCATGGCGGTCCGTTCATGGCGATCCGTTCATGGCGGTCCGTTCACGGCGGTCGTGGCGCTGGGCCGCGAGCCGCGCCATACTTCAGCCGACCTCCACGGGATAGATGATCATGTCCACCGATGCCGGCTTCGCCGAGCACGTCTGCGACCAACTGCGCGCTGCGGGTGGCATCACCGCGAAGAAGATGTTCGGGGAGTACGGGATCTATCGCCACGGCAAGATCGTGGCGCTCGCGTGCGATAATCAGCTCTTTGTGAAGCCCACTTCTGCAGGCGCGGCCTTGCTCGACGCGCCGACGTATGGGGCGCCATACCCGGGGGCCAAGCCGCACTTCAACGTCTCGGAGTTACTCGACGACGCGGGTACGCTGGTGCGTTTGATCATGGCCACCGATGACGCGCTGCCGGCGCCGCGACTGAAGGCGACGGCGAAGACGACGGCCAAGAAGACGGCCAAGAAGACGGCCAAGAAGCGCTAGCGACGTTGACGCCGCGCGAACGTGACTTCGGCGAGTGACCGCCGCGATTCACTGGCTCGCGTCAACTCGCTCGGCCTCTTTCTTGGCGTTGAACCGCTGCGCTTCGCCAAGCCGCTCGATCTCGATCGCGACGACAT
>JANOTB010000219.1:0-9291 GCA_031416115.1 Gemmatimonadota bacterium | reverse complement strand
CGGGAAGAGTGGCATGAGGGCGGAATATGAGCGCGGAGTGCGGTAAGCATCAGGGGCAGGCTGGTCCTGATAAGCCGAGAACTGCAACCACTCTCACCACAGGGGCACCGGGGACACAGGGGACTGCGCGTGGCAGCCCTTTCGGGGTTCGCTGTGTCCCCTGTGCCCCTGTGGTGAACGCAGTGCGTCCGAGCCGCCCGACGCTACGGATTGAACCAATACGACAACTTCACGAGCAGCGTATTGTCGGGATTCGTGTAGAAGAGGTTCCGCAGGTCGCGCCCCGCCTCGAAGGTCCCGGGATCGCGGTCGTCAGAGCGTCCCTGCTGCCAGACCACGAACATCACCGACCCCGGCCGGTACTCCCAACGGAGCACCGCATTCGAGTTGAACTGCTTCTGGTTGAATCCCGCCGGAGTCGCTCCACCACCGTAGGGTGCGTAGCGCGCCGCGTACGACACGTTCCGCGCGTCGACCATCTCGCGCCAGTCGTTAAAGGCCCCGCTCGCGACGAACGGTTGCGCGTACAGCTGCACGCTGAGTGCCGGTGTGAGCGTCACATTGGCACGCATCTCGATCTCCACGATGTTCTGTGCGAGTGCCGCAAAGGTGTGGTGCACGGTGTCGCTGAGGATCGCGCCGAAGTTGCGCACCCATTGCGTGTCGTCCGAGCGGCGCTCGAAGCTCACACCCACTTCGACCGACGTGCGCAGACCCAAGCGCCCGAGCAGTCCGGTCGAGGCTTGCGCGGCCCACGACCGTCCTTCGTCACCACTCGCGATGCGCAAGTCGACCTCCGGCACGATCGCCTTGCGTCCGTCGCCGTCGAGAGTGACGGAGATGCGGTGATTCGGCGAGACGCGGAGCAGCGGCCCGCCGCGCGCACAACTCACGCACATGGTGTTGCCGGCGTTCGACAGCGTGTACGTGAACGACGCACCCCAGAAGTTGGCGAGTTCGGCGGCCGCATGCGCCAACGCGACCGCACCGGTCGGCAATCCACCCGACGTCCAGTGATTCTCGAGCGAGAGCACCGCGTTTCCTCGGCGGTACCACGACGTCGGCACGACGGACGAGAGGGAGATCTGATTCTTGACCATTCCATCGTTCACGAGCGTCACGAAGCCCAGGTCGTTCAGCTCGGTGCCCGGCTCGGCGTACCGCAGCGTCGTCTCCCACCGCACCTGGCCCGCGAATCGCTTGAGCGACGCCGAGGTGACACCTCCGGCCATCGACGTGCGCGTGGGGTCATACCGCTGCTCATGGTCCGGACGTTGGTAGTAGTGCACACTCGACAGCTGTGTGCGCGAGATCGCAGCCGCGCTGCCACGGGCAGTCGAGCGGCCACCATAACCCGAGACCTCCCAGCGGTCGGCGAACCGGTGATATCCCTGCAACAGGACGGTGTACGCGTCTCGACGTAGCATGGGTTCGGTGCCGGTGTCGAGATCGCGCCTGAGCCCGGTGACCATCGTGCCGAGCTGTGAGCGTCCTCCCCGGAAGTCCTGCACGAGCCGGCCCACGAGTGTCGTCGTGGCGGGCTCGATGGTCCGACCTGCCACACCAAGCTCACGCGCCGACTGCACCGCGACGACCCCGAACTGCGTGCCACCGGAGAAGCGCCCCGTCACCTTGGCCGCCGCTTGGATCGTGCTCGTCCGCGGGTCGCGGACGCTCGTCCCGAGCTGAGGAGAGCGCCCGAGGCGCCGCGTGTAGAAGATCCCCTCGCAGGGGCCAGCGCACCGAAAGAGGTTACCGCCCTCCTGGAAGAACGGACGCCGTTCCTCGAACCGCACCTCGAACGCACTCAGGTTGAGCACGGCAGGATCGGCCTCGACCTGCCCGAAGTCGGGATTGATCGTCGCATCGACCGTGATGTTGCTCGTGAGCCCCGCCTTGAGGTCGAGCCCGTACGCCTGCTGCTGCGGATGCGTCCAGCCCGTCGCCGTCGGCTGCGTGATGTTCTTGCTCACGGCGTACGGCATGACCTCGAGTCTGCGATTGCGACCGATGTCTGAGATGCCAGTGAGGTCACCGAGCTGCGACGCGAAGGTGCCTAGTGAGGTGCGATACACAGGCCAGGCATCGCGCTCACCGTAGCGCGCGATGTCGCGCCAGATGCCGAACCCGAAGGTCAGCTCCTCGCCGGGATCGTAGCGCAACTGCGAGAACGGGATCGCGAACTCGGCCGTCCAGCCCAGCGTGTCCACCGCCACCGCCACGTCCCATACGCCGTCCCAGGCGGCGTCCTCCTGCACGTCGGAGAAGATCGTCGCGTCACGCTTCACACCGGCGGGGTTCACCATGAACTGCAGCCCGCTGCGCCGGTCGTGGAAGCCGTCGATCACGACCTTGATCCACTCCGACGGCGTGCGCACGTCGCGCCGACTGAGCAGAGCGACGAGCGAATCAGGACGAGGGTCGTATGCGCGGACGAAGACATAGAGCATGCGATCGTCGTAGGCGACCTGGAATGCGGTGCGGAAGCGCGCCGCCACCGCCTCACCGGGCGCGAACTGTCGGAACTCGTCGGTGACCGGCGCGGCGCGCCAGACCGCGTCGTCGTCGCGGCCGTCGAGACGCACTGGAGCGGCGCTGCGCACGGCGCGGGCGGTGGCGACCGCAGGCGCATTCGTCTGCGCTGTGCCGGTCGCGGGAACGGAGAAAATCAGGGACGCGGCGATCGCGCCGAAGGCTCGGAGAGTCACGGTGAACATACGTGGCGGAGGCGCTCGATGTTCAGCGGCAAGACCAGGTCGGTGTGTCCCGGCCCTACCCTCTCACCAGCCGCGATGATTCACCCAGCGGTCGACGACCTGCATCGCATCGCAGACCACGTACTCGGCATGCTGCGCCGCCGTGAGACACGAGTGGTTCACGAGCACCCGCACGCGGGTCCCCACGCCCAGTCGCGTGAGCAGCGCGTCATCGTTCACCTCGACCACTCCATGCTCCTGCGAGAGACTGGTCAGTCGGAGACCGAGGTCGCGCCCCTCGACGTCCAAGACCCGACCGTAGTGCATCACACCGTCGGAGTCGACGATCCCGGTGTCCTTGCTCAGCGCGATCGCGCCGGCATCGAGGATCACCCTGCCGCGCGAGACGTCGCGGTGCACGACTGCGGCGAGCACCGAGAGGGCGCAGTCGTCCTGCGTGCAACTGCCGATCGCCACCTGCGTCACGTCGAAGAACGCGTAGTTGCCGGCGCGCACCTCGTGCACGCCCTCGAGGTGATCCACCTGCGTCGCGGTGGGCGTCGACCCGATGCTCACGGCCGGTACCGGCACGCCGGCCGCGGCCAGTCGCGCGGCGGCCGCGACCATCACGTCGCGTTCGCTGCGCGCGACCGCGAGGATCTGCGCCGCACCGCGCGCCTGATACGAGTGGCCCGCGTGGGCGAGGATGCCGGCGAAGCGCAGGTGTGTCCGCTCGCCGATGCGCTGTGCGAGCTCGGCCATCGCCGGCCCCTCGGGATCGACGCCGCAGCGGTGATAGCCGCAGTCGACCTTCACCCACGCGTCGATGGTGACGCCAGCCTGCCGCGCGGCCTCGCCGAGCGGACCCGGCACTGCAACGTCGTCGGTGATGACGGCCACGCGCACGCCGGCCGCGTTCATCTGCGCCACCGCCTCGAACTTCCCGCGCTCGATCGGCACGGCGTACGTGATGTCGTCGAATCCATTCGCCGCGAAGGCGCGCGCTTCGGCGAGCGTGGAGACCGTGATCCCACGCATCCCGGCCGCGGCCTGCAGGCGACCGACCTCGATGCTCTTGTGGGTCTTCACATGCGGACGGAGCGCGACGCCGAGCGCGGCGATGCGCGCGCCCATCCGGGCAACGTTGCGCTCGACGCGCGAACGCTCGACGAGCAGACTCGGCGTGGGCAGCGTGCCGAGGTCACTCACGGAGCGCGGCGATGCAGTCGATCTCGATCAGGCAGCCGGGCTTGAGCTCGCGCGTGGGGATCACCGCGCGCGCCGGCCGGCTCACTCCCATGATGGTCGCGTAGGTCGCGTTGACCGCGCCCCAGAGCGCGATGTCGCTCACATAGACGTTCATCTTGAGCACATGTGCGAGGTCGCTCCCCGATGCCTCGAGCACGGCGCGCACGTTCGCCAGCGTGCGAGCCACCTGCGCTTCGATCCCGCCGGCCACGAGTTCGCCTGTGCCCGGGTCGAGCGGGAGCTGTCCCGCCACGTAGACCACGCCGTTGTGCACCGTGGCCTGCGAGTAGTGACCGGCGGGCGACGGCGCGGCGGCGGTAAGTACGTAGCGGATCGTCATTGTCGTAGGCTCGGCTGCGCGCACGAAGCGCGCGGCAAGAGGGTGAGGCGCGGGTGAGACGCGGGTGACCAGCGGGTCAGACGTCGAGGTAGGGCGACGGTCCCCTATCGTCCGCGCCAAAGAGCTCGCGCGACGACTTCCGCCCCTTCGGGCGTCCGGTGCTGTGCGGCGGCGGGACCGCGGGCCATTCGTCGGGCGGGATCAGGTCCTTCACCATCTCGACGAGTTGATGGCTCAGGTGCTGACCGTACTTGAAGAGCGCGACCACGCGCGCACGGTTCCCCAGCAGGAAAACGAGGATCGGTTTGTCGGCCTTGGCCGCGTTGCAGACCTTGCAACAGAGGACAAGGTTGTCGCGCCGGTCGTAGGCCGTCTGGCCGCGCCGCGGCGTCACGTGGTCGAGCGTGATCGTGCGCTCGGGTACGATGCGCTCGCAGTAGGCGCAGGTGGGACCGAAACGCTCGAGCAACCAGCGCCGCGTCTCCACGTATGCGGCGCGCCCGGTCGGCACCGAGGTGAGCTGCGGCTGGCGAGCCCCGCCGCCGCCGCCACCGCCACCACCGCGACGCCGCTTCTTCTTGGGACTCGCGGGCGCCGCCGCCGACACGGGTGCCGGTGCCGACGCAGGTGCCGGTGCCGCGGCAGACTTCGCCGCTCCACCACGACGCCGCCCGCGCCCTCCACGTGAGGTCGCCATCAGCGAACGCGGATCGAGGGAGAAATAGTTGTCATCGGGCCGAAAGATACGTCAGCGTTGCCCTGCATAGCACCCTCCTCGCCTCATCATCGCGAGACCTCGAGCGACCTGATGCACAGCCCTCCACCGGAGATCCAACCGCTTTACTTGAAACTTCAAGCATTTCGTCGTACCATAGCGGCGATCCCACAGGAGCCGTGACGTGCGCGTGCTGGTCGTCGGAGGTGGTCCGGGCGGACTCTATGCGGCGCTGCTGCTCAAGCGACGGCACCCGCACGCGCAGGTCGAGGTGCAGGAGCGCAACCGCCCTGACGACACCTTCGGGTGGGGCATCGTGCTTTCCGACCAGACGGTCGCCAACCTCCGTACCGCCGACCCCGCCAGCGCCGACGAGATCGCCCGCGCGCTCCACCACTGGGACGACATCGCCGTGCACTTCCGCGGCCGGACGATCCGCTCCGGTGGCCATGGGTTCAGCGGCATCGGACGCAAAGCCATGCTCCGGATCCTCCAGCAGCGGTGCGAGGCCTTGGGCGTGGTGCTGCGATTCGAGCACGAGACTCGCCTCGACCTCGACACACTCGTCGCCGCCGACCGGTGGGATCTCGTGATCGCCTCCGACGGCGGCAACAGCCGGATCCGCGACCGCTATGCGAGTGTCTTCAAGCCGGAGACCGATCTCCGCCGGTGCCGCTACACCTGGCTTGGCACGCCGCGCACCTTCGACGCCTTCACCTTCGACTTCGTCGAGACCGCGCACGGCTGGTTCCAGGCGCATGCGTACCAGTTCGACGAGGGCATGAGCACTTTCATCGTCGAGGCGCCGCAGGACGTCTGGGAGCGCGCGGGGCTCGATCGGATGGAACTCGCCCAGTCGATCGCGTATTGCGAGACGCTCTTCGCGGCCAGGCTCGAAGGCGCGCCGTTGATGAGCAACGCCGCGCACCTCCGCGGCTCAGCACAGTGGATCCGTTTCCCACGCATCACCTGCGCGCAGTGGGTGCACTACATCAAGGCGCCGCACGGCAGCGTCCCGCTCGTGCTGCTCGGCGACGCGGCACACACGGCGCACTTCTCGATCGGCTCCGGCAGCAAGCTCGCGCTCGAGGACGCGATCGCGCTCGACAGGTGCATCGCAGCCGTCCCGGAGCGCCGCAGCCGCGCGCTCGAGCAGTACCAGGCCGAACGCGCGGTGGAAGTGCTCAAGCTCCAGAACGCCGCGCGCAACTCGACCGAGTGGTTCGAGCACGTCGACCGGTACGCCACGTTGGCGCCGGAACAGTTCGCGTATTCGCTGCTCACACGGTCACAGCGGATCTCGCACGAGAACCTGCGGGAGCGCGACCCGAGCTATGTAGCGGCGTTCGAGCGCTGGTTCGCGCAACGTGCAGCGGACGATCGAGCGACGCCGCCGATCCCACCGCTCCTGACGCCCTACACGGTCCGCGGCTGCACCTTGCCCAACCGCGTCGTCGTCTCGCCCATGGCGCAGTACAGCGCGCACACCGACGGCACGCCGAGCGACTGGCACCTCGTGCATCTGGGCGCGCGCGCGACCGGCGGCGCTGGACTCGTGATGACAGAGATGACCTGCCCTGCCGCCGACGCGCGCATCACACCCTGGTGCCCAGGCCTCTGGACCGACGCGCACCGCGACGCGTGGGCGCGCATCGTGCGCTTCGTGCACGACTACTCGCCGGCGCGTATCGGATTGCAGCTCGGCCATGCAGGCGCCAAGGGTTCGACCAAGAAGATGTGGGAGGGGATCGATCAGCCGCTCCCAGACGGCAACTGGCCTCTCATCGCACCGTCGGAGACGGAGTACTTGATGGGGATCTCGCAGCGCGCCAGAGCAATGACGCGCGCTGACATGGACCGTGTACGCGACGAGTTCGTGCACGCCACGCGCTTGGGCGCGGCTGCGGGATTCGACTGGCTCGAGCTCCACTGCGCGCACGGCTACCTGCTCTCGGCCTTCCTCTCCCCTCTGACCAATCGGCGCGACGACGAGTACGGCGGTACCGCCGAGCGGCGCGCGTGCTTCCCGCTCGAAGTCTTTCGCGCGATGCGCGACGCCTGGCCCGCCGAGCGACCGATGTCCGTACGCATCTCGGCGCACGACTGGACGCCTGGCGGCAACACTGGCGCGGACGCCGTACTGATCGCGCGCCTCTTCAGTGAAGCGGGCGCCGACATGATCGACGTCTCGGCCGGCCAAGTCGTGAAGGAGGAGAAGCCCGTCTACGGTCGCATGTGGCAGACGCCGCTCGCGGACCTCGTGCGGCAGACGGCACCAGTGCCGGTCATCGCGGTGGGCGCGATCAGTGACGCCGACCAGGCGAACGGGATCATCGCGTCCGGGCGCGCGGACCTTGTCGCGATCGGCCGGCCGCACCTCGCGAATCCGGCCTGGTTGCTCGTCGAGTCCGCTCGGCTCGGCTTCGGTGGCACCGGCGCGCTCTGGCCACCGCAGTACCGGGCCGCCAAGGTCCAACTCGAACGTCTCATGGAACGGGAGCGCGCGGCGATCGCCGCGGCCGCGCCCGCGCCGCCAAAGGGAGAACTCACGTGAAGCCGCTCGCTGGTCAACATGCCCTTGTCACCGGGGCCAACCGTGGGATCGGGGCCGCGATCGCGCGCCATTTCGCCGCAGCGGGCGCCAACGTGTCGATGCTCGTGCGCACGCCCGCGAACGCCGAGCCGCTCCGGCGTGAGATCGAAGCGCTCGGCGTGCGCGTCGTCATCGTCGCGGCCGACGTGACCGACGCGCCCGCACTCGGGCGCGCGATCGGCGAGGCCGTCGCGGCGCTCGGGCCTGTGGACGTGCTCGTCAACAATGCGGGCACAGCCGAGACGGTGCCGTTCCACCGTAGTGACGATGCGCTGTTCGCGCGGATGATCGCCGTGCATCTCATGGCACCAGTGCACGCGACGCAGGCGGTGCTACCCTCGATGGTAGAGCGCGGCCGCGGTCGCATCGTGAACATCGCCAGTGTGGCGGGGCTCGCGGGCGGGCCGTACATCACGGCCTACACCGCGGCGAAGCATGCAATGGTCGGACTCACGCGCGCGCTCGCGATCGAGTATCGCAGCAAAGGTGTGCTCGTGAATGCCGTCTGCCCCGGCTACACCGACACCGAGATGGTCCGCGGCGCTGTGACGAAGATCGTGGCCAAGACGGGGATCGCCACCGACGCCGCCGTGGCGACGATCCTCAAGGACAGCGGCCAGCGTCGCCTCGCTACGACTGACGAGGTCGCCGAGGCAACGCTCGCGTTCGCACTGCCGAGCTGCACCGTCACGGGTGAGACCGCACGTGTGATGGGCGAGACGGTCGCATGACCGCGCCCGCGCTCGACCCCGAAACCCGACTGCAGGGCGACGACCACGAGGCGCTCCGCCTCTGGCTGCGGCTCTTCACCTGCACAACGATGGTCGAACGCACGATCGACCAGACGCTCAAGCGCGACTTCGGCTCGTCGCTCGCGCGGTTCGACGTGCTCGCCCAACTCGACCGCGCTCCCGACGGTTTGCGGATGGGCGAACTCTCCGAGGGCACGCTCACGACCAACGGCAACGTCACCTGGCTCGTCGCCGCACTCGAGGCCGATGGCCATGTGAAGCGACGCACCGCCCCGCGCGATCGCCGCGCGACGATCGTGCGACTCACTGCGGCCGGTCGACGGCACTTCGCCACCATGGCCCGCGAGCACGAAGCCCTGATCATCGCACTCCTCGACGGACTCAGCGCGACCGAACGTCGCACCATGCACGCTCTGCTCGGCACCGTGAAACAGCATCTCCGACTCGAGAGGACCGCCTGATGTCAGCTCCCGACCCCATGCTCGTGATGCGCCGGCCCATGGCCGCGCGGACCTTCGCCCACTTCGGCTGGACGACTGCGCACGAGGGTCGTGTGGGCGTCATCACGCTCAACCGCCCCGAGCGAAAGAATCCGCTCACCTTCGAGTCGTACGCTGAGCTGCGCGACCTCTTTCGCGACCTCGCCTACGCCTCCGATGTGCGCGCGATCGTGCTCACTGGCGCTGGCGGCAATTTCTGCTCCGGTGGTGACGTCTTCGAGATCATCGAGCCGCTCACGCGCATGGCGGTGCCCGAACTGCTCGCCTTCACGCGCATGACCGGCGACCTCGTCAAGGCGATGCGCGCCTGTCCGCAGCCGATCATCGCGGCCGTCGACGGCGTCGCGGCGGGTGCCGGTGCGATCCTCGCCATGGCGTCGGACATCCGCATGGCGACGTCGCGCACGCGCACCGCTTTTCTCTTCACGCGCGTGGGACTGGCCGGCT